>JBDLRB010000262.1:0-10448 GCA_039800205.1 Pseudomonadota bacterium
AGCTGATCGGTCCTGCGACGACGCCGCTCACCCGTGGCGAGCTCAGCCAGCTTGCCCTTGGGTCAGGTGGCAGTGGTATCACGGTGGCACTTGATGCCCGTAGCTTCAAGGCCACCCTCACGGGTACGGCAGCGGCCCTGAATGCCTACCTGGCAAGCGATGCTGTACGACTGATGGCCAAGGCCGGCGAGACGCCCGCCGATGCCCAGGTCCTTGTTCAACTGGCTGACCCGGCCGGGCTCAGCGTCGCGCAGCGATTGCCCATCCGGATCCTGCCGGCTGTGCAGGGTGACTTCTCGGGTTCGCTCACGGTTCCGGACCTGTTGGATTTGTCGAGTCTGCCTCTTGGTCAGAACGGTTCGCTGCTGAAACTGCCTGCACACTGGCTGTCCGGTTTGAGCGGGGCGGTCGCCGTTTCAGTGGAGGTGTTGCCCTCTGAAGATACGGATTCGGCATCTGAGAACCTGATCGATGGTCGTGTGCAGCTTGTTCAGCCGGTCGATGGCGTCACCGTGGTCGGGAGTGCCTCCCGCCTGATGACACTCCAGGGAGCATCCGCTCAGGTCCGTAGCGCGCTGGCCGATACCGGGATCTGGGTTCGGATGCCGCTTCTTGACGATGCAGCCCTCAAGTCGGGATCGATCAAGTTCACGGTCACTGATTCGGCGGGGCAGCTCAATTCGCAAACGATCACCAGCGCACTGCTCTTCGAACCGGCTGGGCCCCTGGGTCTGCAGTCTGCGCCGCGGCTGACCTTGCCCGCTTCGACGACCGTAGTGGGTCATGCTGCGACGCCCCTTGTGCTGGGTAACGACCGGATCAGCTACACCGGCTCGAAGCAACTTGAACTTACCTTCGATGTGGCGGGTCCACTGTTGCAGACCGGTGGGACGGCCCCGATGTTTGGCGGCACGGCCACGCGTCTTGCTCAGTACGATCCAGCAGGAACCGGTACGGCCAATCCCAACGCACTGCTTCCCTTCAATGCGAGCAACGTGGCCTCGGGCCTAAGCGCTTCGCCGCTCACCCAGACGTACAGGAACCTCGGCTATACCAATCCGCCTTCGGACAATGCCGCGCCCTTGGCCAACCCGACCGGTAATCGGCTGGTTGCGTTCGTGGGTGCGGTGGGGAACACGCCGAACCGCGACGCCTACATGAGTTTTCAGCTGACGCCTGCCGAGAACAAGGGCATGCGGATCGACCAGATTACACTCAGCACGACCCATTATTCGGGCACCACGCGCGTGGGCGCGACCCATGCTGCGATTGCCACGAGCCTGGATGGCTTCCAGACCCTGCGAGCCATCACACTGAACACGACGCCGGGCACGTTCAACGAAACCTGGCGCTTCAACCTCGGCGGCCTCGTGTCCAGCGATCCGGTTGAGATCCGTATCTATGCCTGGGGCATGACTGAGAGAAATTGGGAAGATCTTCGGCATTACCCCGATTTTGCTGACAGTGGACTCAACGTTCGTGGTGCAGTCTTCGATACGACGGAGGCCGTGCTGACGGGCACCGTTGCAGAGGGCGTCACGCTTCAGCAGCAGGACGGCGACCGAACGCTACTCCTCGCGACAGGAAGTGCCGATGCGCTCGATGCCTGGATCCGTGGCGGCGGCGTCGCCGTTGCGACGCAGGGTGCGGCGACACTCAGGATGACCGTGCGCGAGGTCGGTGGCGCATTGGTTTCCGAGGGCTTTACGGCGCTTCAGATCGCGCAGCCGGGCCCGAGCGCTGCGTTTGTCCAGATTGACGGCTTTGCGACCGGTCTTTCCGCCAAGCCGGGTGTGGCGACGCCCCTGGTGCTGCCCGCGTCGGTCGGCAACTCAAGCCTCGGTACCGCCACCGAGTTTGGGGCGCGGACCCACCAGTTGCGCGTACAGGTCAGTGCCGGCTCGCTGACAGCAAGCAACTCGACCGGCGTGACCGTTGTCAATGGCAACGAAACCAGCGACCTGGTTGTTTCGGGCCTTCCGCAAGATCTTTACACCTGGTTGCGTACGGTCAGCGCTACATCGCTTCGCTATACCTCGCCTGACTCGGTCTCAACCACGCCGCGCGAACTTCGGCTCACACTGACCGAGCCACAAAGCGGCGCCTCGGCGAGTTTTGTTTCAACCATTTCGTTCCCCACACCCGAGCCTACCCGAGACGTTCAGGATGCGCCACGCGTGGCGCTGCCAACCGCGATCGGTATCGGCGCCGACGGTGCCTTGGACCTGGGGGCTTCGCCCATCGGTCGCCCGATTGCCGGTGCAGGCGAACTCACCGTCACCGTCGAAATCCCGAGCAGCTCTGCGGGCGCGCTCGAAACGACCCTGCCGGTCGGATTGACCCGGATCGCTTCAGGCGATGCAGCCACCGATGCCCGCCGTCTCGTCTTGCGCGGTGAGGTCGCTGCGCTTGTCCGATTCATGGGCATGCCGGGCGCCATTCGCTGGGTGGCACCATCGGGTTCGGCCCTTCCCGCCTCGATCACCGTCTCCGCTCAGAGCGCCTCGGTGCTGGGCTCCACCCCGGTGATTGAGGCCGCCGCGACGGCGGCACTGATTTCAAGGTCGACAGACCCCAATTCGTCGACGCCCGTAGTGGCAACCCGCTGGCCGGGTGCCGCGCCGCTCCTGATCGACGGCGATCTGACGGTGGATGAGGCGCTTCTCGACGCATGGCGTGACACGAATGCCGCGACGATGCGCATCGCAGCGACCGGTACGATCACCGTCAAGACACTTACGACCGCGCTCACTTCGCTGCAACTTGATGCGGGCCAGGACATCATCATCGAGGGCGATCTGCCCGATGCGATGGCGCTGACCCTGCGTGCCGAGGGCAATGTGGTGATCGATGCCCGCGATGCAAATCGTCAGGCTGTTCCTTTGTCGCTCGGTGCGGGCACGCTCTCGGTGATTGCGCAAGGGGCCATCACGGGACCATTGGGTGAGCTTGCCCAGATCGACGTCACGGGCGATGTCACCCTAGTCTCGGAAGGCCAGGGGGCGGTCCGGGTCAAGAATCTGGCCGCGATTGGCGGGCGATTGGTGACGGCTGGTGCGGCCAGCGGCCGCCTGGACTACGAAACTGCGGGCATGCTCGAAATCGGTTCGATCGATTCGGGTACGCGCAGTGCGCTCCGTCTGGTGGCCGGCACCGGGATTGCCATGATCGACTCAAGCGGCCTGGTCCGGGGCGGCGATCTGACGTTGCGCGCGGGCGCTGGGATCGATGTCAGCACCGTGCTTCGCAGCGTGGCGGTTGAGGCAGCGGGTGGGTCGGTCACGATCGCGGAGCGGGCCGACGCCGGGGATGTGCGGATTGCCGGTGTCTTGGCGGGCAGCAATGCCGTCACGGTGAAGGCACCCGGCGGCTCGATTGTGCTCGATTCGAGCCTGGTCAGCACCGGCAGCGTACGCCTGGAGGCGACTGGATCGGTCCTTGGCGGACAACTCGCGCCCACGTTGTGGCCGCTGGGCAGTGCTCTGACGGCGGCGGCCGATCAGGCACTCGCGGCGGTCGCTCTGGTTCGCGCGGAGGGCTTGACGATCATCGCGGGTGGGGATGTTGCATCGCGCGGCGCGGCGGTCGGCCGCGCGTTGCCGCCCTCGCTGGCAGTTGCGGCCAGTTCGCTCGACGTACAGGCCGGTGGCGATATCCTGATCGATAACCTGTCTACCGCGACGCTCACGGTTGATCGTCTGCAGGCGGGCAGTTCCGCTTCGCCAGCCGACATTGTTCTGCGCAGCCTGGCCTCGGCGGCTGCCGCTGATGACAGGGCGATGACCCTTTCAGGGCCGATCAGAGCCGAGGGCGCAGGCGGATCCGTACGGATCGATGCAGCGGGACGTCAAGGGCGGGTTGCGCTTGCGGCGCCCCTCAGCGCAGCGGGTAGCGTTGAAATTTCATCACGTCTTTCGATTGATCGTGTCGGCGACACGGCGCTGATCTCGGCCAGTACGTTGAGCATTGAGAGCGCGTTGGGGACGACAGCGGGCGTGGGCAGTCGAGCCAATCCGCTGCTGGTCGATCTGCAGGGCCCGCTGAGCGGTTCGCTGGGCGGTTCGTTTGCCCTGCGGGAGACCGTGGGCGACCTGGCGCTCGATCGGCTAGTGCTTCGCCAGTCGGATGACACGCTTCGCGCTGAGGCGCGGCTTGAGACGGTCGCTGGAGCCATTGTTGGCGCCACGCCGGGCCGGGGCGTGGATCTGATTGCGCCGATCGTGTCGTTGTCGACCCAGGGCGGTGGCGTCGGTGTTGCGGCGGGGAATGGAACGCCGGGCGATGCCCTGCGTCTGGCCTCGACGGGCGATCGTCTTTCCGAAGTCACCCTTGATGCGCAGGCCGCGAGCGGCTCGCTCCTCATTCAGGCGGCAGGTCTCGCGGTCGCGGCGGATGGGGTGAACCTGGCCGGCAACGGCGATCTGCTGCTGGAGGCCTCTGCGGCCTCGGGTCTGGGCCTTCGCACTGCGGGCGGTGTGTCTGCGGCGGGTGGCACCTTGAGTCTGGTCGCACTCGCCGGGCCGATTGTTCAGGCTGCAGGCGCAGGCGCCATTCTGAATCCCGGTGGCTCAATCGAGATGACGGCTGCGCAGGCCATCACCCTGGCGGCGGGGACGCAGGTCAGTACGGCCACGGCCGCAGGGGGCGGTGCCATACGGATTGCTTCGGGTCAGGGTCTCAATGGTGCGCTGCAGGTGGCCGAGATCATCGCGGGCACGGGCGCGGTCGCGCTGGTGGCTCGCGGGGGCTCGATCATCGATGCCGACGGGGCGACCGAGGGCCTGTCGGCCGACATCGTCGCGGGCAGCCTTCTCCTGCAAGCCACAGAGGACGTAGGCGGTGCGCTGGGTCCAGGCGGTGTCGCCGCGATCGATGTGAGCCGTGCGACCAACGGGCTCGAGATCGAGGTGGGTCGCCTCGCCGTGCAGGCGGGTGCCAACGTTCGGCTGAGCGAGACCGATGCCGTCACCCTGGGTACTGTATCGGTGACGGTACCCCGTGCAGGACGTTCGATCGAACCGCTCACCGCTTCTCTGAACGGACTGCGGAGCACGGGCAGCGGCGATCTGAATCTGACAGCAGGCTCGCAAACCACAAGCGCCACGATTCGTAGCGAGACCGGCGCCACGATTGCCACCTACGGCGTGGGTGCGATCACGATCGCCGCGCAGGGCAGCGCCTCGCGTATGGTGCTCGCTGAATCGGTGACCGCGGGCTCTGGCCGCATCACGCTCCAGGCGGCCACCACCGTCGACAAACTCGATTCGCCGCAACTGATCACCACCGGCGAAGTACTGATTCGCGCAGCCGAGGGCCTTCGCATCGTCGATACGAATGGCAACCTCGCAACGAGCGGTACGGTGCAGCGCGGCGCGTCCCCCGGCGTGCTCAGAGTCGAGGGTAACCAGACGATTGCGGCGGGCCAGACTCTATCCCTTCGACTCTCTGAGGGCACTGCAAGCGGCTACGATCAGTTGCAAGTCACCGGCACGCTCACGCTCGCCTCGACCTCGATCCTTGATATTCAGCTTCGTCAGCCGGTCATCGGTCAGGAGACGGTGGATACGGTTGAAGTCGATGTGGTGCTTGTACCGGGTTTCACCCCGCAGCTCAAGCAGACCTTTGCGGTCATTGATGCGGGTTCGATCGCGGGCCGCTTTACCGAAAGCAAAGGCTTGTTCGGCTTCAGCGCGGGTACGCGCATGCTGCAGGTCCGAAACGATAACACCGGCCTTTCGCTCGAGACCGTCCAGCGACCACTCGCTGATCTGATCGATATTCGTGCACATACCGTGTCGGATGCTGACCGGCTAGGCATGTTCTTCAACTCGGATTATTTCGGCACCGAGCGCAGTTACGCCGTCGGTATGACGGTGACAACCGTGGACTTCCTGACGGTTGATGGCCGCTTTGAACTGAAGAACGCCGACGCGCAGCTGACGCTCTCCGATGGCACGACCGTACAGACCCGGCGCTGGCTGATTGGCGGCTCAAATCTGCAGGCTTTTGCGGGCCTCAATGGCCCCTACCGGCTCGATACCGACCATGATGGCGATCTGAGCGACGAGACGCCCAACCCGTCTGCAGCAGGGTTCGAGTTGACCGGCGTCGATCTGGGGCTGTCCATGGCGTTCGAAAAGCTGCCCTCGGACAGCACGGCTTCGGCACGTGGCTGGGTCAGCGCGACGGCCACTTCCAGGACGGCTGAAGAGTTCGGGCTGCCCTTGATGGACGCCGAGGCCAGGCGTCTGAGTGTGCAGGTCAATGCAGGGACCGATGGCAGAACCGTTGTCGACTACAAGGATGCAACGCTCAGCATCCCGACTGGAGCGACCGGTGCGGGAACGGTGCCCGCGATGGCGATTGATTTCGATGGCGGTCTGGGCACCTTGATCCGTGCCGCGGCCGACATCGAACTCCAGGTGGCCGACTTTTTCTGGGTGAGTGGCTCGGTGGGCTTCGAGAAATCCACGCGCGACGTCGTGCTTGCAGATGGCACGCCTGTTCGCGCCGACATGCTCGCCTTCGGCGGTCGAGATCTGCGCGCCTTTGCCGGTCTCAATGGCCCCTATTGGGTCGACAGCAATCTCGACGGCAAGATTGACGCGAACGATACGACCAACGGGCGCGCGATCGGTCTGGTCATGGAGGATGTCGATTTCGGCGTTGCGCTCTTCACCCCGGTGGCGGGTCAGACGCAGGTCGCCGACCTGAAGTGGGGCGCAGCAACCGCCACAGCCGGCCGCGTTGAATTCGTGGGTGTGCCCGATGTCACGATCAAGGTCAGCAACATCGGCCTGGACATCAATCTTGTCGTGGGTAGCGCGGCCAGTGTCGATGACGACACCAAGGTGATTGACTTTGCATCTGATGACGGTCGGCGTGCAATCGATGTCATCAACGGCCCCAACAGCACGATCATGATCGATCACGATGGCCGTCTGGGGCAGTATGTCCGCGCCACGGGCGATGTCGAGCTGCGTGTAGGGGACTTCTTCGAAGTGTCCGGATCGCTCGGCTTTGAGCGCCGTGCCCAGATGGTGCGGCTTGCCGACGGTAGCGAGGTCAAGACCGAGTTGATCAGCGTGGGCGGCACAGACCTGAGCGCCTTCGTCGGCCTGGGCCCTTACCGCACCGACCTGAACCTCGATGGCCAGATTGGTGACGACGAGATCAATCCCGAGGCGCGCGGTCTGGGCGTCAGTGGGGTCGAATTCGGGCTGGCGCTCTTCCAGGCTGAAAGCACCGAGACTGCTTACGCGGGCAAGCGCTGGACCTCGCTGACGGGCAGCATTGAGCGCGTTGACGCGTTGGTGGGGCTGCCTGATGACATCAAGCTGGACGTGCATTCGCTTGGGATCGACATCAACCTTGCGCATGGCTTCACCGCAGCCGAAGCCGACGATAAGGTCATTGACTTCAGCCCTCGAACGGTAGACGGCAAAGAGGTGAGTGGTGCGGTTGAAATTGCCACAGGTACGGGCAAGAGCCTGCAACTCACGCTGGATGGTCAGCGCGGTGAGCTGATTCGCGCAGCAGGCGGCATGGACATTGATGTGGCGGGATTCTTCCACGCCAGTGGCACGCTTGCGATCGAAAAATCGGCGCCTGAATTCAAGCTTGCCGATGGCAATACGGTCGAGACTCGAATGCTCTCGATTGGCGGGACCGATCTCAATCTGTTTGTCGGGGTGAATGGTCCCTACCGTGTTGATGCCAATGGTGATGGTCGGGTGGATCTCGATGATGCTGCGAACACCGAAGCAATCGGTCTGACGGCCAGCGGGGGTGAGTTCGGTCTGGTGCTCGCGGATGACAAGGCCAGCAGTCGTCGATGGATTGCGCTGGAAGCCAGTGCAGCTGAAGTCGCGCTGGTGGGCGTGCCTTCGGTCACAGCTACCGCGCGGCATATCGATGTCGCAATCAATCGGGTGCAGAACCCCCTTTCAGGTACGGACTCCGGCACCCAGGTGATCGACTTCAAGGCCAAGCCCTTCGAGGTGTCCACCGGCTATCGCACCACCCGCATGCTCGACATCGATGGGCAACGCGGCGAGTCGATTCGCGCGTCGGGCGAATTCGAGGTCGGCCTGGGAGGCTTCGTTCATGCGCGCGGCATGCTGGGCTTCGAAAAATACAGCACCACCGTCAAGCTCGCCGATGGCAGCTCTGTATTGGTCGATGCGCTCAGTTTTGGCGGTGATGACATCGATGTCTTTGCCGGCGTTGATGGCCCGTATCGGGTCGATAGCAATGCCGACGGCAAGGTCACCGCAGCGGATACTCCGAATGCGTCGGCACGAGGTTTCTCGCTTGAGGACGGTCGTTTCGCACTCGCGATCATGACACCGCGCGGCACGGCACCCGCCGGTCTGTCGGGCGTCACCTGGCTGGGTCTGGAAGCGGGTGCGGACGCAATCCAGTTTGTAGGGGGCCCTGACATCAATCTGTCTGCCAAGAACCTCTCGGTGGAAGCCAATCAGGTGTTTGGCTTGCCCGAGTCGGTCGATCCGGCGCGTCGTATCGTCGACTTCAGCGCAAGCCCGCAGCAGATCGTCGTGGGGACCGACCCACAAAGCGGTCAGAGTCTTCGTTACACGCTCGACGTCCAGGGCAATCGCGGCAATCTCTTGCGCGCTGTGGGTGATGTCGAGATCCGGGTGGGTGACTTCTTTTACGTGGGGGGCTCGCTCGGCTTTGAGAAGTCCACGCGTGACCTGGTGCTCGCCGACGGCAGTCGGATCAGCCACGATGTCCTGACGGTCGGCGGTACGGATCTCCAGGCCTTTGCGGGCCTCAACGGCGGCCCTCTGGTCGACAGCAATCAGGACGGCAAGATCGACAGCGATGACACGCCCGGCGCCGATGCCGTGGGCTTCGCGCTCTCGGGCGTCGAGTTCGGTCTGGTGGTCGGTACTGAGCGCGAGGTGATTCGCTCGACACTCGATCAAAAACTGGCCTGGCGCGATCTGGCCTTGTCGAATACGCGCCAGGTCGCGCTTGCGACGGGCACGCAGGGCGGCACCACGCAGTTGATCTGGGTTTCGACCGACGGGGGAATCACCTGGAAGGCGAGCACGGCGCCGACCGGACTCGCGTATGAATCGGTATCGATCTCTCCCGACGGCGACACGATTGCGGCGGTGGTGACGAATGGACCTGTTGTGGTGTCGCGCGACGGCGGTGCAAGCTGGTCGGTATCGGGCGCGCGGGCCGACGCCTATACCGATGTCGCGGTGCTTGCCAATGACAGAGTGCTGGCAGTGGATTCGGCCGGCCGGCGCAGCCTGGATGTGCTGACGCTGTCGGGCGAATTCGCGGTCGGTAACCTCATTATTCTCTCCGGGCTCTCGGATCAGCGGATTGTCTATCAGGTCGTGGCCAATGACCTGACCGCCGATGGCAAGGGCTCCAAGGTCCGAGCAAGCAGTGAGCAGGCGCTTGGCCACATCGCGGCTAAGCTGCGCGCAGCCGTGAACGCGGCCTCGGGCTCGAATGCGATCGCTGCAGGAAGCGGCGCCACCCTCACGCTCACCGCCCGCAAGCCCGTCGCAGACGGCGGCGGCTGGTACGAGTTTTCCTACTCGGCCTTGTCACGCGCAGGGCGGCTCGCCAGCGTGTCGCCCGCGCTGGGCTTGACCTCGGATGCAGTCTTGTCGGTCACCGGTTCGTGGCTACCAGGCCAGACCATCCGGATCAGCGGGATCGCCTCAAGCGACATCGTTTACAAGATTTCGAGCGGAGATTTCTGGCCCAATTCGGCCACATACGGTCGGACAGGCGATGCGCTCGTCCAGGCCAATATCGCGATCAAGCTGCGCGACCTGATCAATGGTGCAGCGGGCTCGCTCGCCGTCGCCAGCACCAACGGCAATCTGCTCAAACTCGAAGCACGGCAAGCAGCCAGCGCCGGCGGTGGTTGGAAGTCGATCGGCCTCTCACTCTCGGCAGGAAGCTCCGGCCGGATCCAGGCGCTCCCCGGACAGGTGAGTGCCAACATGCAGACCGATGCGGTCGGGCTGTCGGGCAACTGGGCGGTGGGCGACAAGATCGTCATTGCGGGTGCAACCACGAATCCGGTCGAATACACACTGGTCGAGTCCGATTTCCGGCAGGGGATGGACGAGAAGGGCGCTGTAGCGACCCCCGAACAGGTCCAGGAAAACCTGGCCAAGCGCTTGTTCACCTTGTTCGACGAGCCGCGCGTGCTGGCGGCCAAGATTGCAGCCAAGGACGTCGAGTACCGCATCGCCGTGCTGAAGGCACTCAAGTCCGTGAACGCGATCCCGTACATGACGATCAACGACGATGGCACCTATAGCGACAGCCGCTATGGCACAGGTGCCTTTGCGCTGAGCGTGCTGACGGGCGTGAGCTTCAGCGCCGATGGAGAGCGTCTGGCGCAGGCCAGCCGCAAGGTACTGACCGACGCCGAGATCGCGAAGTTC
>JBDLRB010000263.1:0-25105 GCA_039800205.1 Pseudomonadota bacterium
CCAGGCTGTTGCCGGCCAGACTGCCGATGGTGCTGCTCAACGGTGCGTCGGGTATTGCGGTGGGACTGGCGACCGAGATTCCGCCCCATAATCTGAGGGAGATTGCGGCCGCTACCATTCAGCTGATTCGCTCGCCGCAGTCCTCGCTCGACGATCTGCTCGAGCACGTACCCGGCCCGGATTTTCCGGGGGGCGCCCGCATCATCTCCGCGCCACAGGAGATTCGCGAGGTCTATGCGTCGGGACGGGGTTCGTTGAAAATGCGTGCGATGCACCGCATCGAGGACCTGGCGCGCGGTCAGTGGCAACTGGTCTTCAACGAACTGCCTCATGGGGTCTCGTCGCAGAAGATCCTCGAGGAGATCGAGGAGCTCACCAACCCCAAGATCCGTACCGGCAAGAAAGCGCTGAGTGCCGAGCAGCAACAACTGCGACAGACCGTACTGGCCGTGCTCGATGGGGTGAGGGATGAGTCCGGGAAGGATGCGCCCGTGCGGCTGGTGTTCGAACCGCGCAGTTCGCGGATCGAGCAGCAGGAGTTACTCCGGACTCTGCTGGCCCACACCAGTCTGGAGACCAATGTTTCGGTCAACCTGGTCACGATCGGGCTGGACGGTCGTCCGGCGCAAAAGCCGCTCCTGCAGATCCTGACCGAATGGATCGCGTTCAGGCTGCAGACCCTGACCCGACGGACCGCTCACCGTCTCGCACGGGTCAACGACCGGATCCACATTCTGGAGGGTCGCCGCGCGATCCTCCTCGATATCGACCGGGTCATTCGAATCATTCGCGAATCGGACGATCCACGGTCCGCACTGATCGATGCATTCGGGTTGAGTGAGCGACAGGCCGATGACGTCCTCGAAATCAGGCTCAGGCAGCTCGCGCGGCTGGAGGCGATCCGGATCGAACAGGAACTGGCCTCCCTGACGAAGGACCGAGCCACGCTTGAAGCCTTGCTCGCGAATCCGCAGGCGATGCGCAGGCAGATGATTCGGGAGATCGAAGCCGATTCAAAGCAGTTTGGCGACGATCGCCGAACGCTGATCGAGGCCGCCGAGAAGACCACGCTGGCGGTTCGGATCAGCGATGAGCCCGTCACCGTGGTCATCTCAGCGCGCGGCTGGGTCCGTTCACGTCAGGGCCATGGGCATGATGCCGGTCAGTTCGCTTTCAAAGCGGGGGATGCGCTCGAGGCTGCTTATGAAGTTCGAACGACCGATCAGGTCCTTGCGGTCTCAAGCGCCGGGCGGGTGTACTCCATTCCCGTCTCGCAGTTGCCGTCCGCACGCGGTGATGGCGTACCGATGACCAGTCTGATTGAGCTCGAACCGGGTAGCCGGATCGAGCATACCTTTGCCACCCGGGCAGATACAGGGGTGTTGTTCGCGACCCGAGGTGGAGTCGGTTTCATCTGTCAGGCGGGCGACCTCATTGGCCGAACGCGGCAGGGCAAGACGTTTGTCAGTCTCGATGACGGCGACGTCTTGTTGCGCCCTGCTTTGTTTGCGCCCGGCGCGACCACGGTGGTGTGTGCCAGCGCCGACGGTCGTTTGCTGGCTTTTCCGCTGGGCGAGGCGAAAGTGCTCAAGAATGGCGGGCGCGGTGTGATCCTGATGGGCCTGGAGTCTGGCGATTCGCTGTCGTCGGCAATCGTCAGCGGGCCGGCCGGCATCATGATCGAAGGGGTCGGGCGTGGACAAAAACCGCTCAGCAAGGTGCTCAGCGCAACAGTCTTGTCCGCATGGTTTGGTACGCGGGCGCGAAAGGGCAATCGTTTCGAGCCACGGGTGCGTGATCCCAGGCTGTCGCTGCCGCCTGCCCCGAGCCGTTCGGGTGAGCGGGGGGCGCCTTGAGCGGGTCGCGACGCTTTGACAGGACGTGCTGATCGCAGCGCCTTTTGCAGGGGATAGTGATGGCTGAACCCAGTGTGATCTTCGAGAGACACCCAGTGGGCAGGGAGCGTGTCCTGGGAATCGCGCGGCTCAATCGGCCGCGACAGTTGAACGCGCTGAATCTCGAAATGTGCCGGCTGTTGCTCGAACAGCTGCGCGATTGGGCCTCAGACGAATCCGTCGTTGCCGTCATGCTCGAGGGTGCCGGAGACAAGGGGTTCTGTGCGGGCGGGGACGTGGCCGAAGTCATTCGCCATGTGCGCGCGGGTGGGCCGGGTCGCTTTGTGTACGGTGATGCCTTCTTCGCGGTCGAGTATCAGCTCGATGCCCTCATTCACGCATACCCCAAGCCCTTCATTGCGTGGATTCATGGCGTTTGCATGGGAGGCGGGGTCGGGCTTGCGGTGGGGGCCAGCCATCGAATCGTGAGCGAGGGCGTCCGACTGGCCATGCCCGAAATCCACATCGGATTGTTTCCTGATGTGGGCGGGGGCTGGTTTCTCAACCGCGTTCCGGGTGCAGCGGGAACGGTGATGGCGTTGACCGGACTGACGCTCAACGAAGCCGATGTCCTGCATGCTGGTCTCGCCGACTGGTTCGTCCCGCACGAAATGCAGGCTGACTTGCGAGCCGCGCTGGACGCGCTGGACTGGTCGGGTTCGGCTCAGCAGGACCGCGCGGCCGTCACGCGGCTCTGTGCACGCTTTCATCACACGGCTCGAGCGGGTCTGCCCGAAGCGCCGCTTCGCCAGTATGCAGACGCTCTCCGGTTCATCGGTATGCAGCCAGACCCCGCTGCAATGCGTGATGCGTTACAGGCGGCCGCGCACGAGGACCCCTGGTTCGATGCGCCGGCGCGGGCGCTCGCCCACGGATCGGCGGTGGCCGCATGCGTATCGTTTGAGTACTTGCGCCGGGCGCGCGCGCTATCCTTGCGTGAGGTTCTTGAAATGGATCGGGTTCTGGCGACGCAGTTTCAGCGTCGGCCCGATTTTCCCGAGGGGGTTCGGGCGCTACTGATTGATAAGGACAAGCGTCCCGCCTGGTCGGTCGAACGGATCGAATCGGTTCCCCAGACCCTGATCGACGCTCATTTCGTGTAGCGGAATGCATGAATCTCCTGTCGGCCCTGCGCTACCTCGTTGCCCTCAGCGAGCACCGACACTTTGGGCGTGCGGCGGCTGCCTGTCACATCACACAGCCGGCCCTGTCAAACGCGCTACGCGCACTCGAGGCTGAATTCGGCGTCTCGATCGTTCAACGAGGCCGCAATTTTGTGGGTTTCACGCCGGAGGGCGAACGCGTTCTGGTCAGCGCTCGAATGCTCCTCAGGGAGCGGGAGCTGCTGCGGGAGGATCTGCGACGTCGTTCCGAGGCGCCGCATGGTGCTTTGGTGATTGGCGCGGTACCGAGTGCCATTCCTGTCGCCGCACGATTTGCAGCGCTTCTTCAGCGCCGACACGTCGGCATTACGACCACGGTTCGTGCCTTGAGTTCGTCGGAACTTGAGCGTGGGCTCGAGGAGTTGGCCCTTGATCTGGTACTGGGGTACACCGACCGCCTCCGCCCACAGGTCGTCCGGTCCGGGTCGCCCGGGCAGGGCGGGACGAGGCCGCGGAGCGGACGGGCGGTTCTACCGCAGTACAACGAACGCTATTACCTGGTGAGCCGCGCTCCGCGCACGAGTGCGGTGGGGCTCCAGATCGGCGACCCAATGACCTGGACCGAAGCGGCCGGACATCCGCTGTGCCTCCTGACGCCTGAGATGCATCACCGCGCCATCGTCGATTCGGCCCTGGCTGAAGCAGGCGTGCCCGTTACCCCCGTGATGCAGACCAACTCCACGGTCGCGCTGGTGCTGGCGGTCGTCGAGGGCCAGGTGTCCAGTGTGCTCCCCGGTGCAGTCCTCTCAACGGTTCGAAGCGAGCGTGCGCTGCAGGCGCGTCCCCTGATCGATCCGGCCATCGAGACGCCTGTTGGGTTCATGACCGTGGATGCTGCCCATCGGTCGCGCGCGGTCGAGGCGGCGCTCGCATTCGCGAAGGATCCAGACTGGCTGAGTTATCTGGAGCAGCATAGTGGTTTACTGACGGCCCGGGTATCCACTCCGGATCGCCTCGACGGATCGGACTTGTGCGTCTTCGATTCATCCATTGAATGAAACAATGGATATTTTTCATTAGACCTGAATAGAAGGCGCGCGCACACTGCGCGCTGTGAAACCGATCCCCATCCAGATCGAGTGGCAGCGACGCGATACCGAGTTCGATCGCGTGATGGCTGAAGCGGTTCGGTCTCAGGCCGATCAGCCCGGTGCGCTGCTTCCGTTGCTGCACTGGGTTCAGGATCGTCTGGGTCATATTCCGGCTGAGGCGATTCCCATCATCGCGCACGCACTGAATCTCTCTCGAGCAGAGGTTCACGGCGTCGTCAGCTATTACCCGCACTTTCGAAGCCAGCCCCCGGGCCGTCTGCATCTTCAGATCTGTCTGGCCGAGGCGTGCCTCGCCCAGGGCGCGCAAGCCCTGGCCGTTCACGCGCAGGGCCAGGCGGCGTGCGCACTGCACGAGACCCGTGCGGATTCAGCGGTGTCCCTCGAACCGGTGTACTGCCTGGGCCTGTGTGCAACCGGACCGGCGGTGATGATCAACGACCGACCTCGTGCGCGGGTGACGGTTGAATGGCTGAGTGCCTTGATCGATCGCGCGTTGGGTTCGACCGAAGATCCGCCAGGGGGCGGCCACAGCCTCTGTGCCTCAGCCGAGGATCCGCCCGGAGCCTGCAAGTGAGTGCAGGCCAAGCTGAGAACACGGTCCGCGTTTATGTACCGCGCGATTCGGTGGCGCGAGCGCTTGGAGCGGACGAGCTCGTTGATGCGTTGATGCAGGCCGCCTCGGCATTGAAGGTGCCGGTCGAGGTGGTTCGAAACGGGTCACGGGGTCTCTTCTGGCTCGAGCCGCTGGTCGAGATCGAAACGCCGCTTGGGCGAACCGGCTTCGGTCCGGTCGGTGTGGAAGAGGTCGAGGCACTGGTCAGAGGGGGCCTGCTGGACCCGCAGCGGGCCGGGTCGCTGAAGCATCCCCGGGCCGTGGGACTGATGGATGAACATCCCTATCTGAAGCGACAACAACGTCTGTGTTTTTCAAGGATGGGGCTGACGGACCCTCTGTCGCTTGCCGAGTACGAGGCGCACGGGGGGTGGGCGGGGCTGAGGGCAGCGCTCGCTCTGACGCCTGAGGCGATCACGGCGCAGGTGCTTGAGTCGGGCCTGCGCGGACGGGGAGGCGCCGCTTTTCCCGCTGGAATCAAGTGGCAGACCGTACGCCAGGCGGCAGGCAACCAGAAGTATGTCGTCTGCAATGCCGACGAGGGCGACTCTGGAACCTTCTCGGATCGCATGACAATGGAAGGTGACCCGTTCATGCTGATCGAAGGCATGGCGATCGCCGCCCGGGCGGTGGGTGCTACGCAGGGTGTTATTTACGTCCGAAGTGAATACCCCGATGCCGTACAGACCCTGAGTGAGGCGATCGTGCGCGCTCGAGAGGCGGGCTGGATGGGCGAGCGCATGGCTGGAACGCAGCAGGCGTTTCACCTTGAGGTTCGAAAGGCAGCGGGGTCGTATGTGTGCGGCGAGGAGACCGCGATGCTTGAAAGCATCGAGGGTCGCCGGGGAATCGTCCGGGCCAAGCCCCCGCTTCCGGCGCTGTCCGGCCTGTTCGGCTGCCCGACGGTGATCAATAACGTGATCACCTTCGCATCGGTCCCGATCATTTTGGCGAGGGGTGCGGGCTTTTACCGTGACTACGGGATGGGCCGATCGACCGGGACGCTGCCGTTTCAATTGGCTGGCAACATTCGTCACGGGGGGTTGGTGGAGTACGCCTTTGGCATCACCCTGCGCGAGCTGGTGTTCGAATTTGGCGGTGGGACGGCCAGCGGTCGGCCGGTCAAGGCGATCCAGGTCGGAGGGCCGCTGGGTGCGTACGTCCCCGAGTCCGCCTGGGATGTACCGATGGATTACGAGGCGTATTCCGCAATGTGCGCGACGATTGGGCATGGAGGCATCGTCGTCCATGATGACTCGGCCGATCTCGCCTCGCTCGCCCGCCACGCGATGGCCTTTTGTGCCGTCGAATCCTGCGGTAAATGTACGCCCTGCCGCATTGGTTCAACCCGCGGGGTCGAGGTCATCGATCGCATTGTGAGCGCGCCCGATGCGAACGCGCGGGACGAGCAGTTGCACTTGCTGAATGACCTCTGCGACACCATGATCCACGGCTCGCTTTGTGCGATGGGCGGCATGACGCCCAATCCGGTGTTGTCGGCCCTCGCACATTATCCTCAGGACTTCGGCGTGCCCCCCGCACTGCCGGCGCCTGGCCCCGATCAGACACTCCAGGAGGTCTGAAATGTTCAGCCCGATTCAGGACGTCGACCACGGTACGCCCAAGCGAAACGCAGATCGGTCCTGTGTGCTTGAGATTGATGTTGTCCCGGTCAGCGTGCCCGAGGGCACCTCGGTCATGCGAGCAGCGGTCGAGGCCGGCATCCGGATCCCGAAGCTGTGCGCAACCGATAGTCTGGAACCCTTCGGGTCCTGCCGTCTCTGTCTGGTCGAGATTGAAGGACGTCGGGGGTTTCCGGCATCGTGCACGACCCCGGTTGAAGCGGGCATGACGGTGCGTACCCAAAGCCCGCGCCTGCAGCAGCTGCGCAAGGGCGTGATGGAGCTCTACATCTCGGATCATCCCCTCGATTGTCTGACCTGCAGTGCCAATGGGGACTGCGAACTGCAGGATATGGCGGGTGTGGTTGGGCTGCGTGCCGTTCGGTATGGTTTCGAGGGTGCCAATCATTTCAAGGGTGAGTCCAAGCCGGCGGTCGATGACAGCAATCCGTACTTCAGCTACGACCCCAGCAAGTGCATCGTCTGCAATCGGTGCGTCCGGGCCTGTGAAGAAACACAGGGCAGCTTTGCATTGACGATTTCGGGTCGGGGGTTCGAGAGCCGTGTCGCTGCGGGACAGGGCGAATCGTTTGTCGATTCAGAGTGCGTCAGCTGTGGTGCCTGCGTGCAGGCTTGCCCGACGGCGACCCTCCAGGAAAAGAGCGTGATCGAATTGGGTCAAGCCGAGCATGAGGCGGTGACCACCTGCGCGTATTGCGGCGTGGGCTGTGGGTTCAAGGCCCAGATGAAGGGCACCCAGGTGGTGCGGATGGTCCCGTGGAAGGACGGACAGGCCAACGAGGGGCATTCCTGCGTGAAGGGACGGTTTGCCTGGGGCTATGCGACGCACCCCGATCGCATCACCCGACCCATGATCCGGGCACGCATTACGGATCCCTGGCAGGAGGTGTCCTGGGAGCAGGCGATCGCGCATGCGGCGAGCGAGTTTCGGCGGATTCAGTCACGGTATGGGCGAACTTCGGTCGGCGGTATTACCTCCAGTCGCTGCACCAATGAGGAAACCTACCTGGTCCAGAAGCTGATTCGTGCGGCCTTTGGCAACAACAATGTCGACACCTGCGCGCGCGTGTGTCACTCGCCGACGGGCTACGGGCTGGGTCAGACCTTCGGGACATCGGCCGGCACGCAGACCTTTCAGTCGGTGGATCATGCCGATGTGATCCTGGTGATTGGTGCCAACCCAACCGATGCGCATCCGGTGTTCGGCTCGCGAATGAAGAAACGGCTTCGCGAGGGCGCCCGTCTGATCGTGATCGATCCTCGACAGATTGATCTTGTCCGCTCGCCGCATGTTCGCGCGGACTACCACTTGCCGTTGAAACCGGGCACCAACGTTGCCGTGATCAACGCGCTCGCGCACGTTGTCGTGACCGACGGACTGGTCGATCAGGCCTTTGTGGATGAACGCTGTGACGCGCGCTCATTTGCGCAGTGGTGCGATTTCGTTGCCCGGCCCGAACACTCGCCCGAGGCCAGCGAGGCGGTGACCGGCGTACCGGCGCCGATCCTTCGTGCGGCGGCCCGCTTGTATGCGAAGGGCGGCAATTCTGCGATCTACTACGGCTTAGGCGTGACCGAGCATGCCCAGGGTTCCACGATGGTGATGGGGATTGCAAATCTGGCCATGGCGTGCGGAATGATTGGGCGCGAGGGGGTCGGGGTGAATCCCTTGCGGGGACAGAACAACGTCCAGGGAGCCTGCGACATGGGCTCCTTCCCGCATGAATTGCCGGGATATCGGCATATTTCGGACACGACCGTTCGCGGTGTCTTCGAATCGGCCTGGGGGGTTTCGCTGGATGCCGAGCCTGGGTTGCGTATCCCGAACATGTTCGATGCCGCGCTTGATGGGACCTTCATGGGTCTGTACTGTCAGGGCGAGGACATCGTTCAGTCGGACCCCAATACGCAGCATGTGACTCAGGCCTTGCGGGCGATGGAATGTGTGGTCGTTCAGGACATTTTCATGAACGAGACCGCGCAGTTCGCGCACGTGTTTCTCCCGGGATCATCCTTTCTGGAGAAGGATGGCACGTTCACCAATGCCGAGCGCCGGATCAGCCGTGTGCGTCGTGTGATGCCGCCCCTTGCGGGCCTCGCGGATTGGGAGGTGACGGTCAAACTGGCCAACGCGCTGGGCTACCCAATGAACTACCCGGGTCCGGAAGCAATCATGGCGGAGATTGCTGCGCTCACGCCCAGTTTTGCAGGGGTGAGCTACGAACGGATCGACCGTCTCGGCAGTGTGCAGTGGCCCTGTCATGCGCAAACGCCTGAGTGCGGTACCGCGCTGATGCACGTTGATGGCTTTGTTCGGGGCAAGGGCCGATTCTTCATCACCGAATACCTTGCCAGTGAGGAGAAGGTCACGCGGCGGTTTCCGTTGTTGCTGACAACGGGACGGATTCTCAGTCAGTACAACGTCGGTGCTCAGACGCGCCGAACGGCCAATGTGCACTGGCATGACGAGGATCGACTGGAGATCCATCCGGATGATGCGCAGGAACGTGGAATCCGTGAGGGCGATCCGGTCAGCATCGAAAGCCGCGCCGGACGCACCGTGCTCCGTGCTCGCATCTCGGCCCGCATGCAGCCGGGGGTGGTGTACACGACCTTCCATTTCCCGGAGTCCGGTGCCAACGTTGTCACGACCGACAACAGCGACTGGGCGACCAACTGTCCGGAATACAAGGTCACGGCCGTGCAGGTCTGGCGGGCGGAGAGCGCTTCGAAGTGGCAGGTCGATCACGAGCGGTTTGCGAGAGCGCAGCATCACCTCCTCGATGCCGCACGGGTCGATCCCGTCACGCTTGCCTGAGGCCTTGCCCGTGCATCCGCTGGCCTCGCCCGACCCCCAGGAGGCGATCCCAATCGAAACCGGGACGGAGAGCGTGCGCGACGCCCGCCGTCTGCGCGATGGGCACTGGGTGAATACGGCTGATTCGGTTGCCCAGGAATGGCCCATCGCCCTCCAGTACAACGGCATCGGCCATGCGGTGATGCTGGCCACCCCGAACGATCTCGAAGACTTCGCGATCGGATTCTCGATCACCGAAGGCATCGTCGAGCATGTGGGTGAAATCCATGATTTCGAGATCCTGGTTTCTTCGATGGGCATCACGGTGGCGATGCAGATCGCATCGGCTCGATTTGATGCGCTGAAGCAGCGCAGGCGCGGCCTCGCCGGCCGAACCGGTTGCGGTCTCTGTGGGGTCGAACAGCTGAACCAGGCGCGAATGACCGTACCCCGCCTGGAGCCGACGGCCACCCAGAACCGCTTCGATCCGATCGCTGTTGCCTCAGCGGTGCGTGCGCTACGGGCGCTCCAGCCTCTGCATGATCTGACGGGTGCGACCCATGCCGCCGGGTTTGCTGACCGTCAGGGGGTGCTGTTGCATGTTCGAGAGGATGTGGGCCGCCACAATGCGCTTGACAAGCTGATCGGCGCTTTACTTCGCTCAAGGCTGGATCCCACCCAAGGGATGGCCCTGATCACGAGCCGAGCCAGTCACGAGATGGTCGCGAAGGCTGCACGGGCTCGGATTCCCCTGCTGGCTGCGGTCTCCGGCGTTACGGGCTTGGCGATTGATACCGCTGACGAGGCTGGCCTCTGCCTGCTGGGATTCGTTCGCGGCGACGATCTCACCGTGTATGCTTAATCGTCACGTATTCGGGATGCGCAACTGACCCTCCGGGTCGGGTGCTGATCCAGAGCTCGAGACAGCATTCCATGGAAACCATGAAACTGATCCAGATGGCGAATCAGATTGGCGCTTTTTTCGCAGCCTGGCCCGAGCGTGGTGAGGCGCGGGAGGGCATCGCCCACCACCTGCGTCGATTCTGGGAGCCGCGCATGCGACGTGCGCTGTTACAAACGCTTGGAACGCCGCAGGCCGAGCTGCTCTCGCCTCTGGTTCGCGAGGCCCTTGAACAACATGTCGACACCCTGATGCCTGTCGCCGACCGATGATCGACCCGCAACCCTCCACGGGCGACACAGATGATGCGTCGAATATTCCGGTCGTCGCGGGCCAGATCGGTTCGGCTCGAGAGGTGTTTTTTGCCTTCCTGAAACTCGGCTTGACCTCGTTCGGGGGACCGGTCGCTCATCTCGGTTTCTTTCGGACTGAGTTCGTGGATCGTCGCCGCTGGCTGGACGATCAAAGCTATTCCGATCTGGTGGCGCTCTGTCAATTTTTACCGGGCCCCGCCAGCAGTCAGGTGGGCATGGCGCTGGGTCTGCTTCGTGCCGGGTGGGCGGGCGCGCTCTGCGCGTGGGTGGGGTTCACCGTGCCCTCCGCCTTGCTGTTGATCGCCTTCGCATACGGCGTCGCCCAGTTCGACGGACTGGCCGCTTCCGGCGCCCTGAACGGTCTCAAGGCAGTTGTTGTCGCTGTCGTGGCGCAAGCCGTCTGGGGCATGGGCAAGTCCTTGTGTCCGGATCGCACCCGTGCCGCGCTGGCGATCCTCGGTGCCTTGCTGTGTCTGGCGGTCTCGAACACACTCGGACCCATCGTCGCGATCATTGCGTGCGGACTGGCGGGCACTCGATTCGTCAGATTGTCGCCGGCTTTGGTCGGTCCGTCGGCCCAATACGGTGTCTCTCGCAGGGCGGCGGTCAGCGCGGCGATCGTCTTTCTCTTCCTGCTGAGTGCCTTGCCGGTCGTGGTGATCGCCAGCGGCTCGTCCTTCTGGGCGCTGGTTGACGGTGTCTACCGCGCGGGCGCGCTGGTCTTTGGTGGGGGCCACGTGGTGTTGCCGCTTCTCCAAACCACGGTCGTGTCGACGGGGATGCTTGATGCGTCCAGTTTCATTGCGGGCTATGGTGCGGCGCAAGTGGTCCCGGGGCCGCTCTTCACCTTTGCGTCCTACCTGGGTACGGTGATGCAGGGTCCGCTGTCCGGCTGGGTCGGTGGCTTGTTCTTTTTGATCGTGATCTTTGTCCCGGCCTTCCTGCTTGTCGTTGCTGCACTGCCGTTCTGGGACAGCCTCCGCCGCCATGAGGCGCTTCGACAGGCCATGGCCGGTGTCAATGCCGGGGTGGTGGGTGTGCTACTTGCAGCGCTCTACGACCCGGTCTGGACCAGTGCCATTCATGGGCGAGGCGACGTTGCGCTGGCGCTGGCTGCCTTTGCCCTGCTGGTCTATGCGAGATGGTCTCCCGTTCTCGTTGTCGGACTTGGGGTGGCCGCAGGGATCCTGCTCGGCTGATCCGAGCAGGCCGCCCCGGGGTCTTCACCTCGGCGAGCCGATGAACGGGTCAGCCAATGATCCCGTCGCGCCGAAGCGCCGCCAGATCGGAGGGACTCAGTCCCGCCTCGGTCAGGACCGCTTCGGTGTCTGCCCCCAATCTCGATGGAACCTTACGAGGCCCGACTGCAGCGCCTTGCCATTTGAAACCGATGGTCGGTACGGCGATCGGTTGGCCCGATAAAGGATCGGTCAGCGTCGCCTGCACGCCGCGCGCGGCGAGATGGGGCTCGTCGAGCACGTCCTCGATTCTTCGAACTCGGGCGCACGGCACTTTTCGGGAAGAAAGCAGGTCTTCCCATTCGGCGGCAGACCGCTGCAAGAGGCGTTGCGCGAGAGCTTCTCGAAAGTGTGTGGCATGGGTGGCGCGAACCGAGGGATCACTGAAACGGGGATCGGTCAGCAGGTCGGACGGATCAAGTGCGCCACACAGCCGCACGACATGGTGTTCGTTGTTCGCAGCCAGTGCGAGCATTCCGTCACGTGTCTGGAAAATACCCGAGGCCGGGCTGCCACTGGCCGCAATATTGCCATTCGGACGCGGTGCCTGCCCTGCGTTGAGCCACGCAGAGGTGGTTGAGGCCATGGCGACCACGGTGGCATCGAGCATCGAAAGATCGATGCGCTGGGATTCGCCGGTTCGGCGGTGTTCCATGAGGGCGGCCAGCACGGCAAACGCACCATAGATGCCACTGAGATAATCGATCATCGGCGGACCGATGCGATTGGGTACGGTGTCCGGTGATCCCGTCAACATCGTGACGCCGGACATTCCCTGAATGACGTGGTCAAACGCAGGGCGTGCGCTCCAGGGGCCGTCCTGGCCATACCCTGACATCGAGGCATAGACGATGTCGGGTCGGATCGCACGCACCTGTTCATAGCCAATCCCGATGCGGTCCGCTACGCCGGGTGAAAAGTTCTCGATGACCACATCGGACTGCGCGATCAGACGATGAGCGAGTGCCTGGCCGGCCGGTGTAGCCAGGTCGATTGTGACTGAACGCTTGTCCGCATTCTGGGCCACATATCCCGCAGTGAGGCCCGCCACGCCCCGCACCTCGGCGCCGGCCCGGGTGAAGTCGCCCTGGCCCGGGCGCTCGACTTTGATGACCTGAGCGCCCAGCAGGGCCAGTTGGTAGGTGCAGTAGGGGCCCGCCAGCACCCCCGTGAAGTCGAGGATCCGGACCCCCGTCAGGGGAGCGGGCTGGGTGGACGCGTCATGCACCATGTCAGTCTGCCTTGAGTTTCAGATCCCGAACCAGCGCTCCCAGTCGGGCATAGTCTTCGGCGACGCGCGCGCTGAAGTCCTTCGATGACAGATCCAGCACGCCCATCCCGGCACCGCGAATCTTCCCGGAAATGGCCGGTTCCTTCAGCAGCGCTGACACGGTTCGCTCGACCCGCTGGATTACTTCAGCCGGCGTGCCGGCATGGGCAAAGAGCCCCAGCCAGGGGGTCACGGCGACAAAGCCCGGCAGCACTTCGCCCACCGCTGGGACATCGGGCAACTGCTCCAGCCGGCTGGGGCCGAGTGCCACCACGGGCTTGATGCGTCCGGAGCGGATCTGCGGCAGGACGACCCCAATCGATTCCTGCGCAAAATGAAGGTTGCCTCCAATCACGTCCTGGAGCACCGCGACCGCACCCTTGTAGGGCACATGCGTCGCGTCGAGGCCCGTCCGCGCCTTCAGGGCTTCGACGTTCAGGTGGGGAATCGTTCCGCTACCGGCTGAACCGTAGTTGAGCGAGCCGGGTTTGCTTTTGCTGAGCGCGATCAGATCGGACAGACCTTTGACCGGGAGCGATGCGTTGGCGTAGAGCAGTCCGTTGGGGTAGGCGACGCCGATGATGGGTTTGAAGTCGCGCTGGGTCTCGAATCCGATGTTCTTGTAGACGTGGGGATTGATCGCCAGGGCAGCCATGGCCGAGAAGAGCAGGGTGTAGCCGTCAGAGGGTTGCTTCAGAAAGACCTGAGCACCGAGGCTGCCTCCCTGTCCGGGGCGGTTCTCGATGATCACCGGCTGCTTCCATTCTTCGGCCATCCGCTGCGACAGAGTCCGGGCGAGTACATCGGTGATGTTGCCGGCCGCGTAGCTGACGATGACTTTGACCGGACGCTCGGGATAGGTCCCTGCGGCTTGGGCGGTGACCCAGCCGGTCGTGCCGGCGATCAGCCCAAAAGCGAGCGCACGCGTGATGAGTCTCATTGTTGTCCCCCTTCTGTTGTGTTGACCTGGATGGTTCGATCGTCTGGAGCGATCTTTGATGTCGTCGAGTCTACCTCTCGCGATGGTGCAAGCGCCACAGTGACGTCGTTTCGGCCTGCCGGGCGGCGAACAGGGGATCGTCGCGATCACTCGCCTTGGGGTGACTCGGGCGGGCGTCATGACGGCCCGCCACGGTCAGCCCGCCTTCAGCGATCCAGGACAGCAAGGTATCGCGCGACCGCAGACCGAGGTGCTCGGCGAGGTCCGACAGGATCAGCCATCCCTCGCCCTGATCCGTCAGGTGCGCGCTCAGACCCGCCAGAAACCGCCGCAGCATGACGCTGTCCGGATCGTAAATGCCCCGTTCGAGGGCCGATCCGGGGCGCGCGGGCACCCAGGGCGGGTTACAGATCACCAGATCCGCCCGGCCTTCGGGAAACAGATCCTGAGCGCGGATCTCGATCTGCGTGGTCAGTGAAAGACGCTCGATTGTGGCGTGTGCACAGTTCAGTGCCCGGGGGTCCGTGTCGGTCGCGACGATCCGGCGGAGCCCACGACGCGCCAGCACCGCAGCCAGAACGCCGGTTCCGGTACCGATATCGAAGGCCAGATCGATCTGCGCTGCGGGGCGGGGCAGCGGCGTTTGAGTCACCAGATCCACGTACTCGCTGCGGGTGGGTGTAAAGACACCGTAATGCGGGTGAATTCGGCCCCCTGCGGCGGGCATCTCGATTCCTTTGAGGCGCCATTGGTGCGCGCCAATCATCCCCAGCAATTCGCGAAGCGAGAGCACCAGTGATCCGCTGCCCGAGGCTTCAATGGCTTCCTGGCAGGCTGCGGTCACATCGGGGGCCCGCCGCAGCGGGACCTGATAGTCGGCGTTCATCTCGATCAGAATCATCCCCAGGGTGCGTGCCCGCTGGGCGCGCGCCTGACGAACCTGGTTGAAGCGATCCGCCGCGGTCGCCGATCCCGTGGGCGCCGCTTGGGCGGAGCGCCGCACGCTTCGCCGGTCGATCCGGGCAGCCAGCGCAACAAGCAGTTGCCGGGCATTCTGAAAGTCACCCCGCCAGAGGAGCCCGATCCCTTGACCGGCCCGTCCGAAGGCGGCATCGGCCGTCAAGCGATCGTCCACCACTTCGACCGATCGGGGGGGCGGCGCACCTCGCTCGGAGTGCCATCGAGCAGATCGCTCCTGACCATTCTCGTCCCAGTGAATCATCGGAGGGACGGTTCGAGCGTCGGTGGGCGTATTCAGAATCGTTCATCCCGGCGCAGGTAGCGCCATTGGCCCACGGGCAAAGGGCCCAGTGGGACACTGCCACTTCGAACCCGCTTGAGCGCGGTAACGGTGAGGCCGACCAGTTCGCACATCCGCCGAATCTGGCGCTTGCGCCCCTCGCGCAGCACGATTCGCAACTGGTGCTCGTTCTGCCAGGACACCTGGGCGGGCTTGAGACGAACGCCGTCAAGTTCGAGACCATGACGAAGTCGCTTCATGCCTTCTTCGGACAAGACGCCCTCGACCCGAACCAGGTACTCCTTCTCGACCTCTGTGTCCTGGCCAATCAGCCGGCGTGCCACCCTGCCATCCTGGGTAAAGACCAGCAGACCCGTCGAGTCAATATCAAGCCGGCCAGCGGGCGCAAGACCGCGCAGATGGCCCGGCTTGAACCGGATGGGCGCCGTATCACCGGACCAGCGGTTCTCGGGTCGGATCAAGACGATCGCGGGTTCGTAGCCGTCCTCCGCTTGCCCCGAGACGTAGCCGATCGGCTTATTCAAGAGAATCGTGACTTGCTCGCTCTGGTGTTGGCGCGCCGCCGGGTCGACGTCGATCCGTGCGTGCGGCGATACCCGCGCGCCCAGGGTCGAGACGATCTCACCGTTCACCCGCACCCAGCCGTTTTCAATCCACTCGTCCGCTTCGCGCCGCGAGCACAAGCCCAACTCGCTCATGCGCTTGGACAGACGCGGCTCAGCCGCCTGAGGCGGCCGCGGGGTCAATCGGGCCGAACGGTGATCGGGCAACAGGCTGCTTTTCGGGGGAGATGAAGCGCTCACGGTCGGACCGTCCGATCGCCGGGCGGGCTGGACCGGAGCCGCACGCTTAGGGGCTTGGGGTTTCATGGTCGACATCATACCGATGCGGTGCCCGAGTCTGGGGCGCCCGCGTCCGGGGGCGCTCAGAACACGCGTGTGCCGTACTCACCCGAGGCGCGCAGCGCCCAATAAGTGCGATCGAGCAGCTGGGTCACCGGCCCTGGGGCAGAGGGTAGGGGCCGGCCCGCGACCTCGCGCACCGGCAGAGCCCCACCCGCCGTACTGGTTGTGAAGACCTCGTCCGCGCAGTAAAGATCGAAGGCGGTCAGGTTGGCCTCCTTCCAGGGGATCCCGGCACGATCGGCACATTCAAGAATGGTCTCCCGTGTCATGCCCCGCAGGATCTGATCGCCCGGGGTGTACAAGACGCGGTCGCGCACCAGAAAAACGTTCGATGAGGGCCCCTCCGACACATAGCCCTGCGCATTCAGCCAGATCACCGCGTCATACCCTGCGGATAAGCCTTCAAATCGCGCCAACTGAAAGTGCAGTCGATCGAGGGCCTTGTAGCGTGGGTCCAGCGTGTCCGGCGAAAAGCCCCGCAGATGACTGATCCCGAGGCGAATCCCCTCCTGGCGTTGACGCTCGCCGGCGAGATAGGCGTAGGGAGCAACCCAGACGATCTCGGTCGGCTCGTGCTCACGCGGGTCTGCGCCGATCGTCTGGGCCACACCGCGCGTTGCGATGAAGCGGATGCTGGCATCCGGCAGGGCGTTGAGCCGCGTGGTCTCGATGATCGCGTCCCGCCACTGCGTCGGTGACAGGCGTGAGCGGATCGCGGTCGCGCGCAGTGACAGGAAGAAGCGCTCGATATGCTGATCCAGCTTGAAGAGGGTACCTTGCCAGGCCGAGACCACGTCAAAGATGCCGTCACCGAGCAGGAAGCCCTGATCGAGAATCGAAATCCTTGCCTCGGAAAGCGGGACAAATTCTCCATTCAGGTAGACGATCGCGTCCGGGCTCACAGCAGTTCCTTTCGATTGCCAGAGGGCGCCCCAGTGGGAGGAGCGCATGCTGAGGATTGTGCTTGATCTGCCTGTGCGATGCCAGGGTCCAGGAGGGGGCCAAGGTCGGTTCTGTCTGCGCCCGCAGCATTAGATCCCGTCCCATCGGTTGTTCGAAGGGCCCGTTCGCGTCGACCGGGTTTGAATCGTTGACAAGGCGCACCGATTAAGCAGATAGTGCGCGGGATTCTGGGCGGCCCGATCGATCTGAATTTGAGACTGACGAATGATCCGAAGCGACGAGCGTTTTCTGACGACCCACACCGGTAGCTTGCCGCGGCCACGCCGTCTGGTCGATCTGTATGCAGCCCGATCAGTGGGGGAAGCGGTTGATGAAGCCGAGTTGTCCCGTCTGGGGCTCGAGGCCTTGCAGGCCTCGGTCTCGCAGCAGATCGCCTGCGGGCTTGATGTCATCAACAACGGCGAGCAGCAGCGCGAGGGATTCTTTCTCTACGCGCAGCGAAAGATGTCCGGGTTTGGCGGTGTATGGCGGCGCTGGTCGCGTGCGGACGTTGAACGCTATCCCGATTACAAACTGTTGCTCGAACTGCAGAGTCAGGTGCCCGGCCGGGCAGCCGTCAGCAATTTTGCGCCGCCCAAAGTGGTCGACGAGATCCGGTACATCGAGCCGGACAGTGCCTTTGATGAGGCCAGAGACTTTTCGGCCGCTCTGACCGGTCGGCGTGATGATTATGTCGAGGGTTTCCTGACCGCGCCCTCGCCTGGAATCATCGCGGCGGCCTGCCGTAACGAGCACTATGACACCGACCGGAACTACCTGAAGGCGCTCGGTGAGGCGCTCCGGCACGAATACAAGGCAGTCATCGATAGTGGCTTCGTCTTGCAGATCGATTGCCCTGATCTGGCGCTCGAGCATCATGTTTCATTTCACGAGGCCGGCGAGGCCCGGTTTCTTGAGTTTGTGGAGCAGGTGGTCGAGACGATCAACGATGCGATCCGCGATCTGCCGCGCGATCGCATCCGGATGCACGTCTGCTGGGGAAATTACGAAGGCCCGCATGACTGCGACGTCCCCCTGCAAACCATCTGGCCCGTCATCCGCCATGCTCGGGTGGGGGGCTTCGTCTTGCCCTTCGCGAATGCGCGACATGCCCACGAGATGCGGGTCTTGCAACGACTGCCGCTTGATGCGGACCAGGTGATCGTTGCTGGGGTCATCGATGTCTTGACAAATTTTGTCGAGCACCCCGAAGTCGTTGCCGAACGCATCGAACGCATGACCCAATTCGTAGCTGATCCCGCACAGGTGCTCGCCGGCACCGACTGCGGCTTCGACACCTCGGCGGGCATGGGGCGTGTGGCCCCCGACGTGGTGTGGGCCAAGTTGCGATCACTGGTCGAAGGCGCCCGTCTTGCCAGTCAGCGTGTTCGATCAGCATAAGCTGTTTTTCCAGAGCGGCTGTGAGAGCCGTTTTTTCAGTTTTTCCGGAGGAGACCATCGATGAAGCGTTTGACACTCAAGGCCCTTGGGGCCACCTTGCTTGCCGCCGGTCTGGCGGGAGGCGTTTCCGCGCAAGGCAGCGATCTCAGCAAGATCAAGCCCAAAGACTTTCCCAGTAAGTCCGTCGAATTCACGGTCGTCTATCCCGCGGGCGGCGGCATGGACGTGACGGCGCGCCTGCTCGCGAAGTACGTTGAGAAGGTAAGCGGCGCAAAGATCAATGTCAACAATCGGACAGGCGGTGCCGGTCTGGTGGGCCACACCTATCTGGCCACCCAGGCGCCTGCGGACGGCTACACCGCGGGTGTGGTCGCGAACCTCCTGTGGGGGGATGCACTGCTCAAGTCGCGCGGCAAATGGGAACTTTCAGCGCTCGAGCCGATTGCCTACCTCAACAGTGACGCGTTGATCTGGGTCACCCAGACCGATGGGCCGCTGAAGGGGATGTCGCTTCAGCAGATCATCCAGCGTGCCAAGGACAAACCCGGTACGCTGCGCGTCGCGACCGTTCCCGGCAGCATGTGGGAGTACATCGTCGAGCAGATCGAGACGAACCACGGAGCCCGTTTCCTGCGGGTGCCGTTCCAGGGGGGCGGTGCAGGCATCAACGCGCTGCTTGGAGGCAATGTGGATATCGCCCAGGGCTTTTTCGCAGAATTCCGCGGCAACTACACCGGCGGCAAGCTGCGACCGGTGGGCGTGGCTGCAGGAACGCGCCTGGGCTACCTGAAGGACGTACCGACCTTCAATGAAGCCTTGGGCAAGACCGAGTACGTATGGAACGTGATCCGCTTTGTCGTGGTCCCCAAAGGGGTCCCGGCCGATCGAAAAGCGTATCTGGCTGCGGCGATCAATGCGGCCATGAAGGACAAGGAACTGATCGCCGAGTACGAGAAGGCAGGCGTTTTCTTTGATCCGAAGCTTGCTGGATCGAAGAATATCGCGGCAGACCTGGGCACGTACGTTGCGGGCGAACTCGAGTTCTACAAGAAGACCGGTCGCTACAAGTAATCGGAGCAGCGACGAGTATCGTGGCCGCCTGCGGGCGGCCACGTTCATTCAGCGATCAGATTTCGAATTGCCGACAGGCGAAGCGCCAGTTCGCGAGGTGATCCAGATAGCTTTCAACCCAGCGCTGGCGCGCATGCCGATAGTCGATGTAATAGGCATGCTCCCACAGGTCGATGGTCAGGAGCGGCTGGTGTGCTGAGACCAGAGGGGTCTCGGCATTCGAGGTATTGACGAGCCCGACCTCGCCGGTGCGGCGCCGGACCAGCCAGGTCCAGCCCGCCCCAAAATTCCCGATGGCCTTCTGGATGAAGGCCTCCCGAAAACTCGCAAACGACCCGAATTGTGCCTCGATCGAGCGCAGCAAGGGGCCCTCCGGCGGGGCGCCGCCACCGTCGGGGGCCATGCTGTTCCAGAAGAAATTGTGGTTCCAGATCTGGGCTGCATTGTTGAAGATCGGCCCCTTGCCCTCGCGTACCAGCCGTTCAAGCGATAAATCCTGAAACGGCGTGCCCTGGATCAGCTTGTGCAGCTGGGTGACGTAATTCTGATGATGCCGGTCGTAGTGGAAACTGAAGGACTCGGCCGATAGATGCGGTTCGAGTGCGTCCCGGGAATAGGGAAGTGCTGGCAGGTCGAGCGTCATGGCTTTACTTGACGGGCGCGTTGATGGCGTCGAGGGCCGCGCGCGCGACCTCCATATCTTCGGAGTAGTGCCCTCCGCTCACCCCGATTGCGCCGATCAATTGCCCCTGCTCCATGATCGGGTAGCCGCCCCCAAACACGACCAGGCGAGGCGTGTGAGTGATGCCATGCAGCAGCGGGGGATCGTTCTTGATGAAATCCCACCATGAGTGGGTTGGGATACCGAAGGAACTGGCTGTCCAGGCCTTGTTCTGCGCGATCTCGATGGAGAGGTGGGGCGCACCGTCCATGGCATGAAAGGCCTTCAGGAGCCCGGATTCGTTGACGATGGCAATGCACATGGCCTTGTGCATGTCATTGGACTTTTCAATAGCGGCGTCAAGCATGCGCTTGACGCTCACGGCGTCGATCGTTCGCTTGAGGATGCTCATCCTTAAACTCCTTGGTGAATGGAACGAATGAATGTTGTCGAGCCAATCAGATCGCCCGGGCCGCCTGATGCGCCTCAAGCAGCGCGATCGGCAGGCGCCTGGGCGAAAAGGCATCGCCGGCAATCCACGTGGTCGTTTCGAACCCCTTCGCACGCAGGGACTCATACAATTCGCCGCCCCGCGCAGTCTGACGGCCCGCCCACACAATCCCGGCACATTGGTCGACCCGAAGCTCGCGGCCGCTGAGGTAGTGCCGCAGGACCACCGTACCCGATTCGACCCGATCGACCGACATTGAGGTGTGAAGTTGCGCGCCCCCCAGGTCGAGTTCGCGGAGGACGGCAATGCGCGACACCATTGGTAGTTCGCGGAAAAATTCAAAAAAGCGGGTGGCCGCATGCAGGGTCAATCCGTGATCGCGGGCATGGCTGAGCGCCGCCTCGGCGGCCGCTGAGCCCCAGAAATAGCCGTCCTCATCCATGAAGATCAAATTCTGGCCCTCACGACCGAGCCCGGTGAGATCGTCTGGGCCGGCGACGGCGACCACGGGAACCGAGCTATCGCCCGGCAGCAACGGGGCGACCGGGTCCGCGCCACTCGCCACGATGAAGGCTTCGAATCCGCCTTCGATCAGCGTGCTGGCGTCGGGACAGGTGCCGAGCTCAAGCTTGACACCGGCCCGTTCGACTTCAGGGATCAGAAAGTCGAGCAGGTGGCTCAATTCCGAGTTGTTCGGCAGGCGAGGGGCGTCCACCATCTTGCCGCCCAGTCGGGCGCTTCGTTCAAAGATCGTGACCTGGTGACCTCGACGCGCGGCCACCCGTGCCGCTTCGAGCCCAGCCGGGCCACCGCCAATGACGGCGACCCGCTTCGATACGGCAGCGGGCCGCAGGCGTGCGAGTTGCAGTTCGCGACCGGCAACAGGGTTGGTCGCGCAGCCGACCGGATCGGGTCCCGTGATCCAGTCCCAGCACTGGTTGCAGGCGATGCAGCGACGGATTTCGTTCTCTCGCCCGGTCCGCGCCTTGCGCGGCCATTCCGGATCGACCAGCAGTGCACGACACAGGCCGATCAGGTCCCCGTCGCCGCTCGCCAGAATGGATTCGGCCTGATCAGGGGTTTGAATGCGGGTGCTTTGAACGACCGCCAGCCCCCCCACGGCCGCTTTGATCTGTCGATGCAGATCCCGATAGGTTTGTTGCGGCCAATGCCGGTCGGGCAGGTGGGTCTCAATCGTGTTGAAGTTACCCTGGCTGAGTGAGATGTAATTGAGCAGTCCGCTCTTGGCCAGTGCGGCGGCGGCCTCACAAGCCAACTCGATGGTGACCCCGCCTTGTGTGAACTCCTCGACGGCCATGCGATAGCCAATGATGGCCTGGTCGCCCAGTCTCTTTCGGACACCTTCGAGGATCTCGATCGGGAATCTGAGCCGATTCTGCAGACTCCCGCCGTATCGGTCGTCACGGTGATTGCTGAAGGGCGAGACGAACTGTCCGATCAGATGGCCTTGTGCCCCATGGACCTCGACGCCGTCGGCATCAGCATCTCGGGCGTTGACGGCTCCCGCGATGAAGTGTTCGACCATTTCCTCGACCTCTCGGGTCGACAGTCGATGAGGGGTGCCTCCGCTTCGCGGGCAGGCGATGTCGGACGGTGCAATGAGGGTGCCCACCCGACGCGCAAGGTGCTGTCGCCCCCCTTGGTTGAGCTGCATGATGAGTAAGGCCCCCTGCTCGTGGATCGCGTCGCTGATCCTCCGGAGACCCGGCACCACGCCAGGATCGAACAGCGCGATGGCATGCGGGACCACACCCTCCAGCGGATGCAAGCGGGCCGCCTCACTGACGATGATGCCTGCGCCGCCCTCAGCCACGTTGCGATAGAAGGCGAGCATCCGTTCGCCGACCCGGCCTGATTCTGCGAGGTTGGTGGTGGTCGCAACCCGCATCACTCGATTCTTGCAAGTGATTGAACCCAGCTGGATCGGCGAGAAAAGGGTGGGAAATCGCGTCCCTTGGGAGCGCTCGAACCTCAGAGCCCGCTGCCGGGCCTGGATCACCTCAGCTGGTGTCATCCGTGGGCATCCTGGTTGCAAAAGCGAAAGTGTGAGCCAAGCTCAGGCGCGCCGCAAGGCGGTCGATGGGGAGCGCCCGATTCTCGTCATTGGCCGTTTTGGTGCACACTCCACCCGCTGAAGGCTTCCAGATGCGTGGCAAAACATGCAAAGACTTGACCGAATTTTTATTGCTGTCTGGATTATGCTGGGGCTGGGGGTTTGCACCTACTCGGTCCAGCTTGGCTTGTTCGGGCCCGCAGGTCCCGAGTCGGGCTTTTTCCCGTTTATCACCGGCGTCTTGCTCATCGCATCGGGGGTCGGATTAGCCGCGTCTCCCGGACAACGACTTGCGGGCGAGGGCGGTCTTGTGGACGATCCGGCCGCGCGCAAACGGGTCGTGCTCGTCATTGCGGCCGTCGCGCTGATGATCCTGATGATGCCCTGGATCGGGTTTCTGACCACGGCGACAGTGATGAGCCCGCTGCTACTGCGCGCGCTCGAGCCCCGAAGCTGGCTCTTCTGTGTGACCACGGGCGGGATCGCGGCTGTGCTGATCGTATTGCTTTTTGCGCAGTTGCTCGATGTTCCCCTGCCGGTTGGCCCGCTGGGGTTTTAAACCATGGATGCCCTCCAGCAACTATTGAACGGCCTCTCGGTCATCATGAACCCGGGCCATCTTTACCTCTGCTTTATCGGAACCCTGATCGGTACGCTGATCGGTGTCCTGCCTGGAATCGGACCGCTCGCCACGCTCTCGCTTTTATTGCCGATCACCTTGACCCTCGATCCGGTCGGATCGACGGCCATGCTCGCGGCGATCTTCTACGGCGCAATGTACGGTGGGGCGATCACCTCAATCCTGATCAATATCCCCGGTGAAGCGGCGTCGGTCGTGACGACACTCGATGGCCATGCAATGGCCCGGCAGGGGCGCGCAGGCGCGGCTCTCGGCATGGCTGCATTCAGCTCCTTCATCGGCGGCACCTTTGCGCTGGTTCTGCTGACCTTTTTTTCGCCCTGGCTGGCAGACGTCGCTATTCGCTTCGGTCCTCCCGAGTATGCGGGCCTCATGTTGCTGGGCCTCGTCTGCACCTTGCTGATGATTCAGGGGTCGGCGCTTCGCGGTCTGACGATGATGGCCCTTGGATTTCTTCTTGCCTCAATTGGTATCGACATTGTCAACGGCACAGAGCGCTTCACATTCGGCACCATCAACCTGACCGCAGGGATCGACCTGCTGGCGGTGGTCATCGGCTTGTTTGGTGTTTCGGAGATCCTGCTGAACGTCGAGGAAAACCTGCGCAGCAATGCCGTAACGGGTCGCATCCGCAATCTTTTGCCGAACAGGGCAGATTGGCGAGCTGCGCTTCCAGCCCATTTGCGAGGCAGTTCGCTCGGATTCATCCTGGGCATCATTCCTGGAGGCGGACCGATCACCGCTTCGTTCATGGCCTACGCGGCTGAGAAGCGTTTCGCAGGCCGTTCGCATGAATTTGGAACCGGCCGCATCGAAGGCGTCGCTGGGCCGGAGTCATCCAACAATTCGGCGGTGGTGAGCGGTATGATCCCGCTCCTGACGCTCGGTATTCCAGGCAATGCGGTCACCGCGCTCCTGCTGGGTGCGCTGATCATTCAGGGTGTACAACCGGGCCCGATGCTGATCACGCAGCAACCCGATATCTTCTGGGGCGTGGTCGCCAGTCTGTTCGTCGGTAATGTCTTTTTGCTGATTCTCAACATCCCGATGCTGGGACTCTGGGTTCAGCTCCTGCGGGTTCCTTATGCGGTTCTCTTCCCACTGATCCTCTTGCTTGCGCTGGTTGGCACCTTCGCTGCAAACAAGAATATGTTCGATCTCTGGGTGATGCTCGGCTTCGGGGTCGGGGGCTACGTGTTGCGAAAGTTGCAATACGAGATGACGCCGCTCGTGCTCGCGTTTGTGTTGGCCCCCCTTTTCGAGCAGTCGGTGCGGCAGGCACTTGTAATGTCGCCCGATGGCGCATTGATCTTCGTGCAGCGGCCCGTCAGCTTTGTGCTGATTGCGCTCAGTGTGGTCCTGGCCCTGGCGATGGTGCTCAGACGCAAGGCTGCGCCGAGTGTGAGCGGCACGACGTCGCCTTGAGATCGAGGTGGGTGCTCAGAGAATCAGTGGGCCGGCAGCGATCGCCTGCAGTCTTGAGCCCGGGAACAATACGTGCGCCACGCGATCGGGTTCCAGTTGAAATGTGTCTGCGCAAATCGAGCCGATCAGGTCATTGAGTCCGAGGGTGGGCCTTAAATCTCTGCCTTCGAGAAGATCCTGCGACCGCAGCCCCGGCCAGTCCGCGATCACACGTCCGCCTCGTACGGGTCCTCCGATTAGCATCGCCGCGCTCCCCGTGCCGTGATCGGTGCCGCCGGTTCCATTCGCCGCCACCGTCCGGCCAAACTCCGTCGCCACAAGCACCACGGTCTCCGACCAGACGGATCCCAGTCCGGTCCGCAATCCACCAACCAACTGGTCAAGCGCACCGAGTTGTCGAGCCAGGCGAGCGGCTTGTCCGCTGTGCGTGTCCCAGCCGTTGGTCTCG
>JBDLRB010000264.1:0-7807 GCA_039800205.1 Pseudomonadota bacterium
ATCGACTCGATCTCGACCTCGCAGACATCCCCTGGCTTCATGAACCACGCGGGCTTTCGGCTCCAGCCCACGCCCGCCGGAGTCCCGGTGACGATGACGTCTCCTGGAACCAGTGTAAAGATAGCCGAGGCGTAGCTGATCAGTCTCGCGACACTGAAGATCATCATGCCGGTGCTGCTGCTCTGAACCGTCTCGCCATTGAGGCGGGTTTCGAGCTTGAGTGCGCGGCCCGGTTCGATCTCATCGGCTGTAACCATCCACGGCCCGAACGCGCCAGTCGACTCGAAGTTCTTGCCGGACGCAATCTGTTTGGCATGGAACTGCCATTCCCGGACGCTGCCATCGTTGTAAATGGAGTAGCCCGCGACATGAGCGTATGCGTCCGCCTCATCGATATTACGGCCGCCCTTGCCGATCACGACTGCCAGCTCCCCCTCCCAGTCGAGCGAATCGGACACGATCGGTCGAACGATCGGGGCCAGGTGAGCCGTTTGCGACCGCCAGACTCTCAGAAAGATCGGGGGCTGCTCGGACAATTCACGCTGGAGGCCCGCCGCCAGGACCTCCTGATGGTGGTCCATGTAATTACGAACCGCACAAACAATTTTTTCGGGACGCGGAATGACCGGCAGGTACTGCAGCCCCGACAAAGGAAGATCCGCGGGTAGCGATGCGAATCCGTCCGCTCTCGCGCGCCAACCGTCCTGACCAATGAAATCCGCGAGCGTCGGGCACTCCGGGACACGCCGACCCAGATCAACCACGCCATCGCCGACCACGGCACCCCAGGTCTCACGTCCCTGATGAACAAATGAAAGCAGCTTCATTGAAATGACCCTTCTTGAGAAAATCGAATCCTGCCCTCGGCCACTGCGACATGCAACTGCGCTGCGGTGGCCTGAATATGTGCGCTGAGAAATTCGGTGGCCGCCGCGACTCGACGGGCCAACACATGGTCCATCAGTTCGCGGTGCTCGGCCGCCTTGGACCTGGGCGTTGATCGATGACGCGCCGCGAGCCTGCGGTAGCGCTCAGCCTGATCAAACAGACTGGCACACCAGCGCCGGTGTCGACTGGACCGGCAAGCGCCCAGAAGGCTCAGGTGAAACTGGCGATGCGCGTCCGTCCAATCGTCCGTCAGTCTGACCGCCTGATCGCCCAGATCGCGCTCGATCGCCTCCAGGCGATGGAACCGGGCGACCACCTCACACTCCCAGTTCCGATCACCCTGAGCGATTGAATCGGCCAACGCCGCCGGGTCGAGCAGCACCCGCATTCGCGTGATTTCATCGAGGTCTTCGAGCGACATCGATGCTACGCTGAACCCCCGACGCTGGTCGGCAACGACCAGCCCTTCCTCAACCAGTCTGTTCAGCGCCTCGCGTAGCGGGCTGCTCGACATGCCGTAGCGTTGCTCCAGCCCGCCCATCCGCAAGCGTTGATTGGGCGGCAAGCGCCCCTCGATCAGGTCGCCTCGCAAGCGGACAATCAGCTGCTCGGACAAGGTATCGACCGACGACATCGGAGAGCTCACAGGCAGAGGCGCGCGGCCGATCAACGCCGCTGAATGCCGGCACCGTCGATCACCTTGTTCCACTGGGCGATCTCACGGGCAACCATGTTGCGCATTTCGTCCGAGGTACTGCCACGCACCTCGCCACCGATCTGCTCGAGTTTTGCTTTCACGGCTGGGGCCTTGAGGGCCTCGAGTACCGCCGTATTCAGCTTGGCAACGATCGGCGCGGGGACGCCCGCCGTGGTCGCGACGCCGAGCCAGGAATTCACCTGAAAACCCGGCACGCCACTTTCGGCGACCGTCGGTACGTCGGGCAGGCCGGCCCAACGCACCGCACCGGTCAGCCCGATCGCACGGAACGTACCGGCTTTGACGTGCCCGAGCACCGCCGTGCCCGGCGAAACGATGAAATCGATCTCCTTGCCCAGCAATGCGGTCACCGCCGTCGCGTCGCCCTTATAAGGCACATAGAGCAACTTGGCCCCGATCATGCTGGCGAGCAATTCGCCCACCAGATGCTGGGTCGCACCCGGTCCTGCCGCCCCAAAGCTGACCGCATCGGGCTTGAGCTTCGCCGCCTGAATCACGTCATTCAGTGAACGGAACTTCCCTCCGGAATGGGTACTCAGAATGAACGGGAACATACTGATGGTCGAGATCATCGCGAAACTGTCGACGCTCTTGTAAGGCAGACTTTTGTAGAGGGCACCCGCCACAGCGTGTCCGCCCGTCGCCAACATCAGCGTGTAGCCATCGGCCGGCGAGCGCGCAACGAATTCGCTGGCGATGGTCCCGCCCGCGCCGGGCTTGGCCTCAACCACAACCGGCTTCCCAAACTGCTTGTAGAGTTCCTGGCCGATCAAACGCGCAACGGTGTCCGCATTACCGCCCGGGGGAAATCCCTGAACAATCCGAATGGCCCGATTGGGATAGTCGTCCGAGGTCTGTGCACCCGCGACAGACCACGCAGTGACCGAAGCGAACGCCGTCAACAATGCTACGAAACGTTTCATCCTTGTCTCCTCTCGTTTTGATACAGCCAGGTTTTGAATCAGCTCCATTCAGGCGATGGGCCCCAGGAAGGATTCTCCCATCCAGGAGTCTGAGCTCGGCTCAAGCGCAGTCGGCCAGGCATCCGGCTCGATGATCGGCCGAGCAGATGCGGGGCGCGGCTTGCCGTCCCAGCCGATCTGCTCCATCTGAAAGTACAACTGGATGGCATGGCCGTCCGGATCGATCGCAAAAGCGCTGTAGTCGATACCCGGAAACAACGCCGAGGGCAGCATACGGATCTGCACCCCCTCGGCACGAAGGTAGTCCAGCGCAGCGCGTAACTGGTCATATCCACCCAGTTGAAATCCGAATGAAAAGAGGGTTGTATGCTCACTCAACCCGAGTTCGGCTCTCAGGGCTCTCGGGTACAAGGCCAACGAGTGATGCTCGGTATTGGCGCGCAGGAATACGCAATGATGGCCGTTCCAGGTGAGTTCCTCGGTCATGATCAGGCCGAGCTGCTCTGTGTAAAAAGCGCGCGCGCGCTCGACATCCTCGACGAACAGACGCACCGGCCCAACGCGGGTGACCTTGAAGGGACGGGCAAGCAATACGCCGCCCACATCGAAGCGTAAATCCTCGTCACCCAGGTCGCGCCAACCCGAGCCTGGATCAACCCCCGCCGCCAGGCCCTCCCTGACTTCCGCTGTCTCGGGACGATGCGGCAGTTCGGGCGGCTGTCGATACCGAATGGCATGCATCGAAACCGGCTTCGAGCTGCCGTCCCAACCGATTTGCTCAATACCGTAAAACAGTTCGTTAACGTGCCCATCCGGATCAAAGGGGTAGAAGTGCCAGTTTGAACCGGGCGTATCCCGACCGGCTCGGTGGATCCTGTAGCCGCGATCGTTGAACCAGCGGTGGCCCTCGACGACCTCTCTCAAACTGCCCACCTGCCAGGTGATCTGATTGGTCGTCACTTCGGGAAACTCATTCGGAAAGCCGTACACCGCGGCGAGGGCGCGACGCGGAAAAAAAACGAACGAATGATGCTCGGTTCCGTGTCGGGCAAAGTAGCCGATTCGCGGGCCATGCTTGACGAGTTCTTCCTCGGGCAAGCGCCCCGTTAGATCGAGCCGATCGGAGATGCGCAGGCCCAAGAGGCGGATGTAGAAATCTCGGCTGACCTCCGGGTCGACGACATTGATCCCGAAGTGTCCAAGACGACGGATGCGGAACGGCCGGGCGACCCTCAGCCCGTCAACATTGAATTCCTGCTGCATCAATAACTCCAGTGGGGACCTTTTGCGAAGCGCGCTCAGGCGATTCGCTGACGCCCGTCCGAGAACGTGACCTTGAGATTGAACCCGCCCTCATTGAGAAGCCAGGGACGAATGTTGAAGACGCGAACCGCCTCCCGGTGCATGGGGTCCGAGGCTGCGATCTCGCTCGCGTGCTGGATCGACGCCGCGCGGATCACGATCATCCCATCACCCTCCCAGGACTGATCGTCTTCGGTGAACAAGGGTCCGGCCGCAAACAGAATGCCACGCTGCTCGATCTCAACCTGCCAGGCAAGATGCTCAGGCGTCACTTGGCGCATTTGGGCCATGGATACCCCGGGTGCCCGCCGCGTGAAGACAACATAGAGCGACAAGCACAACAAGCCACTGCAACGCTCAAGCACATTGGCTTTGGTGACGGAATCCGACATAAGTCTCCCGGTTTTTATGCAATTTCTTGCATTTTGTGCAAAATCCACCAAAGATGCAACCGTGTCATCCGGTCACTCGCTCCAAACAATCCACCCCTCGAAGGAATGCGCGCCATGCCATGGCCTCCCCCGGGTCTGCACGATCACCGTCTGCGTGAACAAGCCGAACGACTGATCGAAACCAGCGGAGACGGATCGGCGATCCGTACGCTGGGCCTGCTCAGACGCGACCCTCAAAACTGGGTCGACACGGTCCGGCGACAGATCGGCCAAAGCACCGTTCTCAAGCTTGCGCTCGGTGTGTTTCTTGGTGTGATTGCTGCCGAAGCCGTCGCCAATCTTTTGTCCGGCGAGGAAGCACACGAACTGGCAAGGCACGTTGATCGGGCCCTGGCCGATGTGAGCAACAACGAAACACCTGGGGAGGCCGAGATGGACCAGGCCTTCGAGACCGAATCGGTCTGGCCGAATCACGCCGCATCGGACAAGGATTCGACCGAGATTGACGAAACCCTTTCAGAGACTGATTCAACCGAATCGGACTTACTGGATGATCTCGACTTGATCGACCTGCTGTGATCGTGCCCGAACGAGCACTCAAGCGCCCGCACGCCAGCGCTGCTGGAGGGCTTTGAGCGCCTGAGCATAAGCCTGATCGATCTCATCGGGCGAGGCTGCGCTGATCTCAAGATCACGCAGCAACCCGTTATGCAGACCATAGACCCAGCCGTGGACGACCACCTTCTGCCCGCGTTGCCAGGCGTCGCGCAAGATGGTTGTCCGGCAACAGTTTCTCGACTGCTCGAGGACATTGAGCTCGACCAGCGCATCAATCCGCTGGGCCTCGTCAAGCCCGATCAGAAAATCCCAATGCGTGTCGCGCACATCCTGTACGTGGCGCAACCAGTTGTCGACCAATCCTGCGCGCAGGTTCGCGAGCGCAGCACGCACCCCGCCGCAGTTGCTGTGGCCGACGACAATGATGTGCTCGACCCCAAGCACGTCAACCGCATACTGGATCACGCTCAGCGCGTTCAGGTCTGAATGCACCAGAAGGTTTGCGACGTTACGGTGAACGAACATTTCCCCAGGGAGCAGATCGACCAACTCGTTTGCAGGCACTCGACTGTCCGCGCAGCCCAGCCACATGTACCGAGGCTGCTGTTGTGCGAGAAGCCCTTGAAAAAACCCGGGCTGCTTCGCCTCAGTGCGCGCAGCCCAGATTCGATTTCGGTCAAAAAGGTCGGATAGCTTCCTGCTCATAACCGGGTCTCAGCGTGTGCCAGAACCGTGCCGATCGATGATCGCCCGGCGTCAATATCAAGGTGAAGGCTCATTGAGCGTCTCCCGACTTTCCATCCAGCCGCTCGCGACGCCAGATCTCTGGAAACCAGCGAATCCAGAGTAGCGCAACGAGTACGCCCGCCACCGCGCCGCTTGCCACGGCACCGACCGAGCCAAACCAGTGCGCCATCAGGCCCGCGCGAAAATCACCCAACTGATTCGAGCCGGAAATCGCCAACGAACTCACGGCGCTGACCCGACCACGCATCGAATCCGGCGTATCGAGTTGCAGCATCGTCTGGCGAATCACGACGCTGACCATATCGGCGCCGCCACTGACCGCGAGCAGCAGAAGGGAGAGCAGCAGGCTTTCCGAAAAGGCGAATCCCAGCAAGGCCAGCGAAAACAGGGCGACGTTCCCAAGCATCAGCTTGCCCGCCCGACGCTCGATAGCCCAACGGGCGAGAAGCAGCGACACGATCACTGCACCGACCGCAGGAGCCGCCCGTAACAACCCAAGCCCCCACGCATCCACCTGCAGGATGTCCTTGGCGAAAACGGGTAAGAGCGCGGTCACACTCGCCAGCATCACGGCAAACAGATCCAGACTGATGACGCCCAACAGTGCCCGCTCGCGCCACAGAAACCCGAAGCCTCCAAACAGCTGCCGGAGGGAAAACGGCCTCGGTGCGGGTCTGACGAACGGATAGCGCGCCAGCACGAAGCAGAGCGCGGCCAACAGACTCACCAGGGTCACCAATGCATAAACGTACACCGGGCCCGCAATCAGCACGAAGCCCCCCAACGCGGGCGCAGCGATGAACATCGCTTGAGAACCGCCGCTCCCGAAGGCGATGGCCCGCGTCAGCAGCGAGGCCGGCACAAGGAGCGCTGTGAGGGCCTGCGTGCTGGCCATCTGAAACGGCCGCAACAATCCAATGAACAAGCTGACCACCAGCAGTAACTCGACCGACATGCGTTCAGAAAAGGACGCTCCCCAAAGGAGCAGGCCAAGTAGTGCATTTCCAAGCATGACGACCACGAGGATCTTGCGGCGATCGAGTCGATCAGCGAGGTCACCGGCCACTGAAAACGCAATGAGGACCGGGACGAACTGAACGAGACCCGCCATCCCGAGGTACCAGGCACTGCCCGTGATTTCGTACAGCTCCCAGCCGATGACCAACGAAAAGATCTGCCCAGTCGCGGTGGTCGCCAGACGGCCGAACCAGTAATTTCGAAAGGCAGGGATCGACAAGAGCGAGGAATCAGTCATCACGGTCGACATTATCCACCGAATGCCAGATGGCGTCGCGGGGAGGCGGCTGAGCAGGCCGCCTGCGTATCCGGGTCGTTCCGGCCGAGGTCGGCGCCGTGTACTACACTCGACGCTGAACAGCGTGAATGATCCACTCGCCCTCGGTGACTGGCCGGACAAGCCCACCGTAAAAAAGCATGAATGCTGACACTCAAGCACTCGAGCAACTGATCGCCGGGGACAGCCACCTGCTGATCACCCATGGCAAGACGGGTATCCCCGCCTGGTTTGACCATTTTCTGGACGCTTGGGTCTCTGCAGAGCCTGGGGTTCGGCTGACGCGCCTTGCGGATGGGGCGCTTGAGCAATGGCTCGATTCGATCAACGCCATCCTTGCGGACCTGCCGATCAAGCGGGCGTTGGCCGGCGATGGGGCCTTCATGCGTCAAACGACGCTGGTATCGCTGAAGGTCACCGGCCCTGCCGAAATTGACGCGCTGAAGATTCTGGTGAGGACCGTTCGGGCTCTGCCTGGCGTGAGAATGCGACTGCTGGTCCGTGTCGAGGACCCTTCGGCCGTCGAGGCATGCGAGGATCTCTTTGCGGGTTCAGCACGACGCATTGATCTGACGGGTATCGATCAGACGCCCGACCCAGCGCAGCCGCAGATTGAACCCACGCCCGTGCAAGCGCCCAGCCGCGAAGCCGTCGCATTGCCTCCCAGCGATCCGGATGACGGGCGCGGATCCTCGGGCCAGCGGGACGGGGACACTGGAGCGATGCGCCCCAGAAGCCGCTTGATAGCTGGGGGCGCGCTGGTCGCAATGGCGCTGGCCGCAGCGGCCCTCTACAGCATCTCCGGGCCGTCCAGCCCTCCGGCCCCTGCTTCGGCCCCTGCTTCGGCCCCTGCTTCGGCCCCTGCTTCGGCCCCTGCTCCGGCCCCTGCTCCGGCCCCTGCTCCGGCCCCTGCTCCGGCCCCTGCTCCGGCCCCTGCTCCGGCCCCTGCTCCGGCCCCTGCTCCGGCCCCTGCTCCGGCCCCTGC
>JBDLRB010000265.1:0-11940 GCA_039800205.1 Pseudomonadota bacterium
ATCGAGCGGGAAGTCTCGCACCAAGCATCACGTTGATATTGCGGAGCTCTCGATTCAGGATCTCCAGATGCGTCGTGCCTCGCAGCGTCGCGCGCCCATGATCGACCTCGATGTAGAGCACCGGCCGTTGGGCCTCGAGTAGACCCCGGGCTTTGGCCATCGCCACCATCGGGATCTTCGTTTCAACAACCAGTTTGTCCCCGAATTGCGCCTTGGTGACCTCGAATTTTGTATCCGAAGGGAGCCACCTTCTGGCGATTTCAGTGGCTTGTTGAAGTGCGCCTTTCTCGTCCTTGCCCACCATCGAAAAGCGGACTGTGGCGGGAATCTCAACGACTTCGCCCCGCTCGGCGGTGTCGACATCGCTCGAGTAAACCGTTAATTCAAGCTCGTCGGGCGTACAGCCTGAGAACAAAACGGATACCGATATCGCGACGGGCAGCAGTAGCGTACGCAGGTTCATGGAGGCCGTCTCCGCAGTAAAGCGCCCATTGTTCCAGAGCGTGTCGCAGTCCTCGACCGGAGCCGAGGATTGCGGTCGGAATTCAGCGCACCCGCGGAGCCTGGCCCGGCGCCCCAAGACGATGGTTTCAACGAATCGTGAAGAAGATCATCAATTCGTGCATTTAAGCGCTCAGCCAATTTGTCAACTCTTTCACAGTTCAAATGGCGTAGGCCTTATAACCAATTGTTTTCAATGCGATTTGAAGTTCAATCGACCGATTGGTCTAGGCCGATCGTTCCAGTTGTCGCTCGGGCATCGCGTGTCTTTAATGGCCTCATCTGTTGTTTGTTCAACCAGGAGTCGCCATGAAAGCCAAACCGCTGTCCCGCCGTTTTTCCCGCCAGTCCGGTCAGGGTATGACCGAGTACATCATCGTGGTCGCGTTGGTCGCTATAGCCGCGATCGGGGTCTATACCTTCCTTGGCCAGACGCTCAGGAGTCAGACCGCCGGCATTGCACTCGAGTTGTCGGGCCAGAACGCAGATGCCGCGATCTCCGATGCGCGGTCGAGCGCTTCGGGGGCTCAGACCGCGGCCTCGCAGCGCAAGGGCCTGGATAGTTATGGCAGCGCTGGCCGCTGAGTGGGGCCGCAGCCATGACGATCCCCAGGATCGACGATCGACCCCGCGACCATCCCATGCGGCGTGCTCGGGCCCCTGGCGGGCGCAGGCAACAGTCCGGGCAAGCGCTGGTCTTGGGATTGATGATGCTGGCGATCTGTGTAGCCCTGATGCTGATGCTCAGCCGAACGGGCAGCATGATCTCGGCGCGTCAGCGGATCGTTCAGACCGCTGACGCTGCCGCATACAGCGCAGGCATCTGGCGGGCCCGTGTCCTCAACACGCTGGCCTATTCAAACAGGACCATCGTCGCGCAGGAGGTTGCGGTCGCTCAGGCGGTCACCCTAGCCGCATGGGCTCGTTACTTCGAAACCCTGACCGGTCATGCTCAATGGCTCGCAATCGCATACCCGCCCGCCGGACCTGCTCTCTCGGCACTGGGGCAGGGTGCGGCCGTTGCCGCGGGCCTCAGTGATCAGGCGGCTGCAATTGAGGTCGCGGCCCGCGGTGCGCCCGGGCTCGGCCTGACCGCGATGCTTGAGCATGCGCAGGGTCTATTGCTTCAGTCTGCAAATGGTTTTGGGCTGAGCGCAGTGGCCCAGGAGGTGGCTCGTGCGCATGATCCGGGGGCCCGTGCCTTTGCGCTCTCTGATCAAGGACGCTTTGCCGCTTTTGTTCGGCACTACTCGGGGCCGGGCGAGCGTGATCGATTGCGCGAAGTGGTGCTGGCCTCGCTCGACCCGTTCACGCAGGGCCCGCGTGATCGTGATATCCGCTTGCCTCTGCCCTCGAGCTGCGCCGGGCGCAGCACCCAGCTCGACAAGTGGACGCTGTGGTATCGAAAGCGAGGGCGTACCCAACTCTCCGACGATCTGTCGTCCTGGCAGGCGCTCGACGCTGGATCGGTCCACGATTGGCGGGGATCGGGCCTGCTCGGTCTTGGCGGATGCCGAGATCGAGAGACGTTGCCGCTTGGCTGGGGGATGGCCTCAGCCGATTCGTCAACGCGTCCCCCGACTCCTGGGTCAACGAATTCCGTTCAGGAGGTCGCCACGACCAACCCGCGAGCGGTCGAACAAGCTGCAGTCCAGGCGCCGTCATACGCCTATCGAGGACTCGCCGCGGTACGCGATCTGGCCGACTTGTCGACACCCTTCCCGGTCAGCCGCCTGGCCGTACTCGCTCTGCTCGAGCGCGAGCCGTCGGTGCTCGACGCAATGCGCGCTGCGATCCCCGGGGCTGAGCCCAACGCTTCATCGCCCTCGATGCCGAGGCGACTGACGGCCCTGTCGTCGGCTGAAGTCTTCTTTCGTCCGCCTCCGCAGCAGGGGCGTATCGAGTACGCGAGCCTTTTCAGCCCGTTCTGGCAGGTTCGCCTGGTCGCACCCGATTCAATCGAAGAACAGGAGGCCGCCCGCTATGCACCCTAAGCCCTTCGTCCTGACGCAGGATCGACGGCAGCCCGATTTCGCCGTTCGACCAGACCAGCGCTGCAGCAGTCGTCGGATCGCTGGGCAGGCGATGGTCGAGACCCTGTTGGTGGGCCTCCTGCTGAGCCTGGCCGCCGGCTTGACCGTGCTTCTGGCCCGACTGCACGACATCGATCGATCGAGCGTCGACGCTGCGGGCGCGATCGCGATGGAGTGTGCCGTCGCGCGTTCAGTGTGCCCATCCGATGCCTCACTGGATCAACCGAGTGCGTCCATTGTGCGCCGCACGCTGGGTGAGGGAGACCGGCAGGTCCTGAGTGGTGATGGTTGGGGCCCTTCGCCCGGCCAGCCTCGTTTGCGTGCATTCTGGACAGGCTCCGATGGTCAGCCCCTGATCCCGTTCCCGGGCGCCATTCAAGCGACCCGTCGGCCCCTGAGCTTCGACGCGGGCATCGAAGTTGCCCGAGTCGGGGTGCTGGACGATTCCTTCGGACGGTCGCTGATTGAGCGATTCGGCCCAGGGCGGTTCGGCCTTGCGCCGCGGGACGGGCTCACGGTCACCGAGCTGAGTGTGCCGGTCTCTGCACTCTGGCCGGGTCAGCCCACCGGATCCACCGGCAGGGGCCTGGAGCTCAGCCTCACCCGGCGTGCGGCTGTGCTGGCGGATGCCTGGAATGCCAGCGTCGTCACTGGCAATGCCCAGGACTCCGTCGAGTCGCGCGTCCGCCGGGGGCACCGACTCGAGGGCGTAGTCGACACTGTCATCCAGACGGGCTATGCGCCCGTCCGAGGGGCGCTGCGGGCGGCCGGCGCAGTCGGCCTCGAACCGTCTGGTTCCCGCTTCACAAACGAGCAACTGGACGTCTCGATTGTGCCGTCCGACCGGGTGCCACGATGAGTCTGTCTGCCCGTTTTCAGTGGTGGAGTGGTCCCGGAACAGTGTTCCAGGCCCAAAGGGCCCGTTTTCTTAGCGGGCTTTCGACCGCGCTCCTTGGACTCTGCCTCCTCGTCGCTCAGACGGCTGAAATCGGCGAGGCCCGAGCGGAGACGCCAGAATCCGTGCGCCTCGAGCATCCAGGCTCGGTGGGCCGCTTGCCTGCGGGCTTTCTGACGGCGCGCGTGTTCGATGATGCCTCCCTCGCCGGTCAGCGGGCCGTGGTGATAGAGGTCAGGGCGGCGCTGTCTGCACCCCTTGCGAGTGCGCAGCTTGCGGCTGCGTGGCGGGTCGACCCGAGTGTCCGGGTGATTGAGCACCGTCACGGGGTCTGGCACCTGGTGTCCCGTCTGGGTCAGGGCACGCTCGAAGTCCTCCAGATCCAGCCCGATGGCCCACATGCCCGTGGCTTTCTCACGATCTGGCGATCGGCTGCGCCCGCTCAGCCTTTCCCGGTCGCGCGCCTGTTGCCGGCTGGCTTCAGACCCGGACAGGCCGTCACGCTGGATGAGGGGGATCGTCGGATCACCGGATTTGTGGCCGAGGCCGATGGGTCGGTCAAGCTCGCCCTCGACCACCTCCAGAAGCACTGGCGGAACCAGGGCTTGCGCGCGGTGTTCTCCTCGACCACATCGGATCCCCTTCACGACCGTCAGCCGTCCATCCTGCGTTTTCAGGGCGGTCCGCTGGAGCTGACTGCTCTGGTGATCCCCCAAGCCGAGCCCCCTCAGTTCGTGATTACCGTTTCGGAGCCCCGACCATGAATCTGACCGCGCATCCAACCGATCGTTCCGCTCGAGCTCACGCTTTCCGGATCGTATTCCTGATCGTCCTGATGCTTTCGTCCGGCGCTTTTGCGGTGATCGCCGCCCAGGCGTATCTCCAGCGCGAGTTGGAGCGCCAACGCGAGGCCCAGCGACCCGCGCCCGTTCAGACGGTTTCGGTCGTTGTGGCGAAATATGCGGTGGAACGGGGCGAGACGGTGGGCAGCGAAAACATGGCCTTGAGGGCCGTTCCCGCAGAGCACTTACCTGCTTCTGTCGTGCGCCCCGAGCAGTTTGATGCCTTGGCCGGTCTTCGGTTGGCTCGGCCGATGCGGAGCGGCGAGCCGCTCTTGCGCGAGGCCTTACTGGATCCAGCGCCCGAGCCGCTCTCCAACAGACTTCAGCCGGGATTGCGCGCGGTCACCGTCGTGGCCGACGAGGTCAATTCTGTCTCCGGGATGCTGCGCCCTGGCGATCGGATCGATCTCCTGTTCTCCGCGCGTGATCCGCAAGCGGTCGCGCAGGGAGAAAGCGGTGAATCGACCCGACCGCTTCTGCAGGACGTCCGCGTACTCGCGACCGGTGGTCTACTTGATTCGACGCGCGGCACGGCTCCGGGGACTCGTACCACTTTTGGAACGATCACCGTTGAGGTCACGGCCGACGACGCCAAGGTTCTTGTCCTGGCGCAAAGAGGGGGGCGGCTGACCGCCCTGCTACGCGGGCAGGACGACCGCTTTCAGATTCGATCGACCCGGCTTGACCTGAATGACCTGCTGGGCCGACCCCGTCCGATCCCTCGTTCGGTCCCGGTGACCGTCGCTCAGGGCCCGCGCACCGAGATGATCATCGGTGGAGTCGGCCGACAGGGCTCGGTGCCCAGCCCGCAGCCCCTTGGCGTCGCGCCGCCTCCTGCGGTGGGCACGCCTGAACTCACCGCGGGCAGCCCGCAGCAGTCGCTCTTTCCTCTGGACTCGCGGGATCGTCTGACGGATCGGGCCGTTCAGGCCACCGATTCGGCGTCCGGCCTCAAGCCCCCGCTGACTGAGGCGGGGATGCCTTCTGCACCCATGCGCCCGGGCGGTGGCATTGCGGATTTTGGGGCGCTGCGGTCGCCGGCTGTTGGCGTTCCCCATCTCATTCGTTGAGCCCGGAGCATGAAATGTCCAAACCATTCAGCGATACGCCTCATGTTCCCCCGACGCTTCGTTTCGTCCGTGACGAAGCACTGCGGCGGGCAGCCCGCCTGTTCGCCTGCCTCCTGGCGGTCTGCATGGGGACGGTCGACGCGTCCAACCTCAATGAGACGCGTCCGGACCCCGTCGTACACGGCGCATCCCCGGTCTTGCCCGTGTCATTGGCCAGCGATTCCGAGCCCCAGATCCTGTCCTTGTATGTGGGGCAGGCCCACTTGATTCGCGAGGGGCCCCTGCGTCGGATCGCGGTGGGTAACGGTCGGGTGCTCCAGGCGACCTCGATCGACGATCGGCAATTACTGATCATCCCTGAGGCGCCTGGGCAAAGCACGGTTCATATCTGGCGACAAGAGGGGGGCGAGCGAAGCTTCGTCGTTCATGTGATTCCTGCCGACGCGGGTCGTTTGTTGACCGAGATTCGCGCGATGCTTGGCGATCAGCCGAATTTGTCGACGCGGGTCGTGGGCGACAAGCTCGTGATCGAGGGGGAGGGCGTGTCCGATGAACAGGCCAGCCGAATCGCGCAGATCAGCGCCCGCTACCCACAGATCGTCAATCTGGTCAGTCGGGTGGGGCTCGAACGCATGATCGAGATGGACGTTCGCATGATCGAAATCCGCAGGGACGCTCTGGAAAACCTGGGGGTCAAGTGGCAAGGCCCGATGCAGGGGCCCAGCTTCGGCCTGATGGGTGACCTCAAGCGAAGCGCCGCCTTTCAGCCGGGGGGGCTGGGCGATGCCGCTGGCCTTGCGCTCCGCTCGTCGGTCTCACCTTTTGCGACCGCGCTGGGCATCGCCGGTTCAATCAGCTCGGTCATCAATCTTCTCGTCCAGAACGGCGATGCGGTCGTATTGGCCGAACCGCGCCTCGCCTGTCGAAGCGGTGGGTCGGCGCGTTTCGTGGCCGGGGGGGAGTTGCCGATTCCGTATTCCGGGGGGTTTGGGTCCAACTCCATTGCGTTCAAGGAATATGGCGTTCGCTTCGAAGTCGCCCCGGTCGCGGGCGCCAACGGGGTGATCGCCGCTCGGCTCGCAACCGAGATTTCCTCGGTCGATTTCGAGGTGCAGGTGAACAACGTCCCCGGAATCACCAAGCGGCGGGCTGAGACGGAGGTCAACCTTCGCGAACATCAGACGCTGGTCATCGCCGGGCTGCTTTCCGAGGAGACCTCGCGCAACGTCGACCGGATGCCCGCCCTCGGCGACCTCCCGATCCTCGGGCGGCTTTTCCGCTCGCGGCTCTACCGCGATCGCAAGACCGAGCTGGTGGTCTTCGTAACGCCTCGTTTTGTCAATCCCGACCCGCATCTGGCCCGTGCGCAGGCGCTCGAACAGCGCAACGCCGCCATGACCACGCGTCGTCAACTCATGATGGTGGACTGAATGCTGACCCTTTCAATCGAGCAGCCCGATGGGGGGCTGCAGGCCGTCGAACTGAAGCGTTTTCCATGTCTGATCGGTCGGAGCGATTCGGCTGATCTGAGCCTGTCCGGCTGGCGGGTCAGTCGAATTCACGCGCGCATCGAGCGAGGCGAATCCGGGTATCGCCTGATTGATGCCGGGAGCCTGTCCGGGACCTGGGTCAACGGCGAGCGGATCACCGAATTCGGTCCGCTGACCGAGTCCGACGAAATTGCGATCGGCGCCCACCGCCTCCGGTGCCTGATGGGGGCCCTCGCCTCGGGGGAGGAGGGCGACGATCGGCGCGCGGTTCAATCCGTGACCCCGTGCGGCGAGCGTGAATTTCCCGTACCTTCGAATCGCGCGCTACCCGATGCACAGCAAGGCCTCAGAAAGCACCTTCACCGCAAGCTCCTGGTTCGGATCGAGCAGCGTCAGAAAGATCTCGTCCAGTTGACCGACTCACAGTTGCGCAGCGAGGCGGCGGCCCTTCTCGATCAGGTGCTTGAGTCAGAGACCGGGCTTCCCGTCGAGATCGATCGGACGCTCCTTGCGCGCGAAGTCCTTGACGAGGCGCTGGGTCTGGGACCCATCGAGCGCCTGCTCCAGGATGACGACGTGAGCGAAATCATGGTCAACGGCACGGCGCCCATCCATGTCGAACGCGCGGGCCTCATCGAGCAGACGTCGCTTGCATTCACCTCCGATGAGGCCATTCGTTCCGTGATCGACCGGATCGTTTCGCCGCTCGGCCGTCACATCGACGAAAGCTCCCCAATGGTGGACGCGCGTCTGGCCGATGGTTCCAGAATCAATGCGGTCATTCCGCCCCTGTCGCTCGTCGGCCCGGTACTCACGATCCGACGCTTCAATCGCAAGCGCTTTTCGCCGGAGGATCTGGTCTCCTTGGGGACGGCCTCTGCAGCGATGCTCGAATTTCTCGGAAACGCCGTTCGCTCGCGACTGAACGTGGTGGTCTCCGGTGGGACCGGTTCAGGCAAGACGAGTCTCCTGAACGTGCTTGCCGGCTATATCGGACCCATGGAACGGGTCATCACCATCGAGGATGCGGCAGAGCTGCGCCTGAACCACTCAAATCTCGTCAGCCTGGAAAGCCGGCCCGCCAATGCGGAAGGCCGGGGACAGGTCAGTATCCGTGATCTGGTTCGCAATGCCTTGCGCATGCGACCCGATAGGATCGTCGTCGGAGAGTGTCGAGGAGGGGAGGCGCTGGACATGCTGCAGGCGATGAATACCGGACATGATGGTTCACTGACCACCGTCCATGCGAACAGCCCGCGCGACGCGCTGGCACGAATCGAAGTCATGACATTAATGGCCGGTGTCGAGATGCCCTTGCAGGCCATCCGCGAGCAGATTGCATCAGCCGTACAGATCGTCGTGCAGCAGGCGCGTATGCCCGATGGCCGTCGGCGCATTGTCGAGATTGCTGAAGTGACCGGGATGGAAGGCGCCCGCATCCTGATGCAGCCGCTCTTTCGCTACCGTCGCGGTGTATCCGAACCCTGGGGTTCGGCGTCGGATTTCGAGTCCACGGGCCTGATGCCGCAGTGCTTCGAGCGAAAGGGCTGTGAGCCGCCTGCTTTGGAAGGGTGCACCTCTGAGGCATGGATGGGCACGCAGCGGTTCGGGTTCTTGGCGGGGCGCGCAACGTGATCCCCATCGATTCGCAGGTCTGGCCGCTCGAGGTCCTTGGGGCACTCTTCGTGACTGGCGCAGGATTTGCGCTACTGGTCACGATCACGCTCGGCGCCGTCGTACGCCGCTATCGCAGGGGTCTGGCGGCCGATCTCGACAAGGGGCTTCGCGATGTGCTGCCGCAGTTCAGTGCCAACCGTCTTATGGCTGTCTGTCTGGCGGGTTCGGCAGCGATTGCGGCGCTTGCTGCAGTGCTCACGGGTAGCCTTGCACTGGCCTTCGGGCTCGCTCTGGTGGCGGTGCTCACGCCAACTGTCAGTGCACGGTGGGTGCGGAAGCGCCGGCGCGATCGCTTCCGAAGCCAGCTTCCCGATCTGATGATGTTGATGGCGGGGTCCTTGAGGGCGGGTGCGGGACTGAATCTCGCCCTGTCCCGGGTCGCCGCAGCCGTTCCCGCGCCCGCCAGCCGCGAACTCGATGTTCTTTTGCAGTCGGTTCGGATGGGCACGCCGTTGTATCAGTCGCTGTTCGCGCTCGAACGGCGAATGCCCTTCGAGGAGGTCACCCTGTGGGCCACTGCACTGCGCATCGGGGCCGATTCCGGAGCGGGCATGGCCGCAGTCCTGGAGTCACTCTCTGATTCGATGCGCCGCAAGCTGGTCCTCGAGCAGAAGGTTCAGGCCTTGACTGCCCAAGGGCGCTTGCAAGCCTGGGTCATGAGCCTGCTGCCCGTCATCGTGCTGGTCCTGCTGCGCTGGGTCGATCCGCATGCCTTCATGACGCTGGTGCACACCGCGGGCGGGCGCTGGTTGCTCTGCATCGTGGCAGTCAGTCAGCTGCTGGGTTTTCTGCATATCCGACGAATCGTACACATCGAGGTGTAGGGCGATGGACGTCTTGCTTGTCATCGTTTGGGTGACGGCCGCCACCGCGGCGATGGCTCTGGTGCTCGTTGCGCGGATGGTCCTGAGCCCGGTGCCGGGGCAAACCGTCGACGCCCCGCGATCCGTTTCGTGGCTCTGGATCGCGGCGTTACCCGCGATCCGCCTGATCGAGCCACTGGCAGCACGCACGCTCTCTGCAAGCGGTCAACGCCGGATGCAGGAGCAGATCAGTCGTGCGGGCTGGTCGCGCACTCTCAGCGCAACTCAGGTCCGTTCGATCCAGTGCTGGGCGCTCAGCCTGTGTGCGACCGCGGTGTGCCTGGGTTCGATCTACCTGAGCGGACAGATTCATCCTGGGTTGGTTCTGCTTGCAGCACTTGTGGGCTTTGTATGGCCTCTGCAGATCATGCGCCGCCAATCTCGGGTTCGACAGCAGCGAATGCGGCGCCAGTTACCCTTTCTCATCGATCTCGTGGCCATGTCCGTTGATGCGGGTCTTCCCCTCAGCGCTGCACTGAGCCAGGCGGTCGACCGCGCACCCGGGGGACCGCTTCGCGAAGAGTTTCTCCGCGCACTGGGCGAGATCAAGGCAGGTCGCACCCGCGAAGAGGCGCTCACCGCGCTGAGCGATCGGGTGGCGCAGCCCGCGCTCACGCAGTTTGTCCTGGCCTTGCTGGCGATTCAGCGCGACGGGGGCTCCGTGCTTCATCTCCTCAAGACCATCGCCGAGCAACAGCGATCGGATCGCCTCATCCGCGCGGAGCATCAGGCCATGCAAGCGCCCGTGAAGCTGCTCTTTCCGCTGGTGGTGTTCATTTTCCCCGGCACCTTTGCGATTCTCCTTTATCCAGTGATCGCGCGGGCGATTGCCCAGGGAGGCCTCTGGTGATGGAGCCCGTCAACCTTAGCCTCCGGATTCGTACGGCTTCAAGCTTCAGCCAACGACTGCTCGGTTGGCTCTGCATCCAGGCTGCACCGACCGATTCAGCGCTGTTTTTTCCTCGGTGCAATGCCGTTCACACCTGCTTCATGCGGTTCGCGATCGACGTCGTTTTTGTCGATTCCTGCGGCCGAGTTCTGAGGGTTGTCCCCGATCTGCGGCCATGGCGGGCGTCAGCGTGCAGGCCTGCGTCTGGTGTCCTTGAATTGGCAGCGGGCGTCATCCGACGCGCCGATCTTCGGCCCGGCATGCGGATCCTGGACCTTCCCATCCTTTCAAATGACCATCCTGTCACTAGGAGAGTGAGATGACGCAACTTGGATCGAAACGGAGCAGCCCACGCGATGTGTTGAGACGACCGCCCGGCGTTTTGCTGATGGGTGCAGTGCTGTTGCTGCTCTCGGGGTGCAATACGCTGGACCCTACGGGCGAATGGCGGGGGCTCGACCGCAGTGCCTCAGCCTCCGTATCCACCCGGGCCCCGGCCGTTCAATCCGAGCGTCAGACAGCCGCCCGGGCCTTAGCTGTTTCGCCCGACCGCCACAGCGTGTCCGTAACGGCCACCGTGAATTTGCCTGGGCCCTCGGCCGCTGCATCTGCGGGCCTGGCCTCGCGCACTGGACGGGATCTGGTGTCGACGACGACCGCCGTCCGGTCGGTTGAGTCTGCTGTTCCAGAAGCGCGTGACCTCTCCGCCGCGCCCCTTGAGCGGCTGATCGGGCAGGCCGAGCACCACTATCGCAATCGCCGGCAGCGTGAGGCAGAACAGGCTTTCCGCGACGTCATTCGAACCGACCCGCTCGCGCTCCATGCCTGGTTTCGACTGGGTAACCTGAGCCACGCGCGCGGCGATCTGGACGGTGCCGCACAGGCCTATCGCACGGCGATCGAGCTCAAGCCCCGTCATTCGGTCGAGCGGGAGGCTCGCGAGAAATCACTCGCAAATCTGGCCATCATCGGCCTCGAGCAGGCCCGAGTGGCGCTTGAGCGCCTGGGCGATCGCACCAACTCAAGCGATGCCCGTGAGCGCGCGGGTGCGCTCGCGCCGGTACTTGAGCAGCGACAGGCTGCACTCCAGGAGGAAATGGCGCGGCTCGCGCCGCGACCGAACATACTGCCCCGGGTCGATACTCTGGGGCTCGCCCTGTCCGCCTCCTCGCTACCGACCGACCATACTCCCTCCGCCGCGGACCGCCTCGGACGCGTGGTCGACCTTCCAACGGGGCCGCAGAACACGTCCATACCGCGGGTCGGGGTCGAGTCCTATCTGCCTGATGACTCGGTCGCACGGCCAACCGATCCCTCGCGCCGCCTCGTCCCGGGCGAGCGCGCTCACTAAGTGCGCTTGGAGCGAAGGTATGACGCCTGCTCGAATGCAGTCCGTGTCTGCGCACAGGCCGTCCTTGTGTCGGCGAGCTCAGTCCGGCGTTGGCGCGCTGGAGTTTCTGATTGCACTGCCGGTCCTGCTGGTACTGGGTCTGGGGGCGTGGCAATGGGCGATCGTTCTGCAGGCGCGCCAGGTGCTTCAGCAGGCTGTGACCGAGGCCGTGCGAGGGGGGGGCCTCGGGCATGCAAGCGAGCAGAGTATCGACCAGGGGCTTGCTCGGGGGCTGATCACCTTCTGGGCCTCCCGTCCCAGTCGCGATCCAAAAGCTCAGTTCGCCCACT
>JBDLRB010000266.1:0-2813 GCA_039800205.1 Pseudomonadota bacterium
CCAATAGCTCGCGCAAGTTCGAGTAGCCACCCGACTGCAGCATGGCCTTCAGGGTATCGCCCCGCATTTCGCGATTGGACGCCAGGCGATTGCTGAACTCGATCGAATCGGCCTCGGCGCCCTCCGGCCGGAAAACCGCCCGAAACGTCGCATCCGTCGCGCCCGGTTCGATCCCGACGAAGTGGGCCGCACAGAAGACCGGATCGTCGAGACGATCGACCAGACGTGCCCGATCATCGGGATCATCAACCGCGTCCTGGGTGTTATCGATCACGAAGGTCGCTTCGCTGCGAAGCCCCGAGCGCTCAGCCAAATCGAGCTGGGCCTGGGCCTGTCGGGTAGCCGGCACGAGCGCATCGGCCCAATCGCCCTTCAGCTGCTCGCGAGCCTTGTCAAAACGCTGAAGCTGATCGGCCTCGGGAATGGACTTTTGAAAGCAGATATCCATCAGGCTGACCGCTCCGAATCGCTCCGCCCGCAAGAGCTCGAAGTACGGATTATCGACCGGACTCTGATCTCGCACGAACGCAAACATCTGCTCGGGGTTCGCCTCGTCATTGCCCATGACCGATCGGATCGCATCGTGCAGATCACCGGTGGCCGCGCCCAATGCATAAAAAATCGATTGATCGTCACGGGTCAGGTGTCCGCGCGACAGCAACTCTCGCAGCGTGCCGTAGTTTTCGCCCTGCAAGGCGTCCCGCAAGGTTTGGGCACGATATTCGTTATTGGTACCCGGCCGGTCCGAGAGCGTGAGCTTGACCGGTTCTTCGCCTTCTCGCTGAAACACGGCGCGAAAGCTGACACCCGGAACATCGTCTTCGAATCCCTTGAAATGCCGTCGGGACAAGACCGGATTGTCGAGATTCTGGTGAAGAAAGTCCTTGCCGGACCGGCGGTCGGCCATGCAGTCGATCCGTTCGCCGGGAAGTCGATCAGGTGAATTCAGCGTGCCGGCCATCGCAGAAGCGGTGCTTCGAAAGTAGGCGACCGTCTCGTTCAGGCCATTGTAGAGCGTCAATTGATCCCGGAAGCGCGTCGATGACTGAGCAGGGGTTTCATCGAGCGGACCGGAGTGATAGACCTGCGTGCCCGCCAGATTGAGCGAAAAGCCCCATTGATTGCCCTGCTCGCCCAGGCCCTCATGCTGCGCCACGACGAACGCAGCCTGGTGGTTGTCAGACGCGAGCGAACGCAAACGCTGAAAGCGCTGCAACATGTCCGTGGGCGCGGACTGATCAGACCGGGGCGCCGACACCTGATCATAGATCTGGCGAATTGCATCTGCCTTGACACCGCCCCGCCACCAGTCGCTGATCCGGTCGAAAAGGCCCATGCGCTGGGCCTCGCCCAGCGTGCTTGCGTTCAGGATGCGCGCAACACGCGCGTCGCTGAATGATGCCGCCCCTGCAACGCCTGCCTGCGCGCCCGGGATCGTCAATTGAATGCTCATGGTCGCCCCATTTCAAGAGTCCCAAACCGATCCAACCGGGCTCGGCGCCCAGAGAATACCGCTCAAGCTAGGGATTGCTGGGCGGCAATTCCAGCCCGTCCTGGCTCGGCAGCGAAGCCCAGGCCTGAAAAGCGGGCGATGCCTGTACCCGGCCCTGCTGGATCAATTCGAGCCAGACCCCTGCTGCATCATGGAAACAATTGGCACCGCAGGGCCACATGGCAATGCTCATGGCCTCGGCCATGCGTGCCTCGCTGAGACCCTGCTGGTAACAGAGTTCGAGCGCTGCACGGACCCCCCACTTCGATTTGCCCCCAGTCTGGCCCGAGAGGAATGCAAGACAGGCCCAGTCGAATGGGACGCCATCGAGCCCTCGTGCAAGCGCTTCGAACCCAGACCGGTACGAATCGGTTGCAGGAACCGATGGGAAGAAGGGCTGCCAGCGTGCCTCAAGGGACTCGTAAGACCCGCAGGCATTCACCCATCCCGCGATCCTGAATGCGGCCTCTGCCTGGGCATCCGTGCCGCCATGCTCGAAAAAGAGCTTCAGATGATGGGTTCCCATTTCGCGCGCCACACACAGGAGCGCCAGCCAGACGAACTCCTTTTCGAGCGGACCGAAGTGCTTCTCATCCAGCACGAGCGCCTTGTACAACACCCGATAACCATCCGCCACCGAGGGCAGCGCACAGGCCATCGGCCCCTGCTGAGGGTTCACATAACCCCGTCGCGCGCGGAATTCCTGAAGCCGGGCAATCACCTCTTCGGTGGAAGGAAGCGGCGTGCCGTCCAGGAAAGTACCCGCTGAACCATTCGTCATTCGCTCGCCCCCGCTCACTTGGCTTTCATCCCCGATGCCGCAACGGTCCGCTCGACCAGTTTCTGGTTGCGGTCGAGAAACAGCTTGAACTCGACACTGCCCAAGCCGACGGGCTCCGCCCCCATTTTGCCCAGTGCGGCAACGACCTCGGGGCTCTGCGCCGCACGCTTGACCGCCTGCTCGAGGCGGCTCACCACCGCAGCTGGGGTTCCCGTCGGCGCAAACAGACCGGTCCAGGACGAGGACTCGTACCCCGGGACACCCGACTCGGCGATGGTCGGAACACCAGGAAGCAGGCTCGAACGCTTGGGCGAACCGACAGCGATCGCGCGCAATTGCTTGTCGCGAACAAGCGCCAGAACGGCGGGCATGTTCTCGAGCTGCAACTGGAGACGCCCACCCCTCAGGTCGGTGATGGCCGGCGCCGTGCCACGATAAGGCACATGGGTCATCTTGACCTCGGCCAGCAACATGAACAGCTCGGTATTGAGATGCGTCGACGACCCCACACCGGCCGAGCCAAAATTCAGATCGCCGGGC
>JBDLRB010000267.1:0-2663 GCA_039800205.1 Pseudomonadota bacterium
CCTGCGCCAGTTGTTGCAATTGGCCGCGAATTCGACGCGTGAAAATATCGCCAGCATTACGCTCGCGGGCAATCTCACCTTGTCGGGAGATCTCGATCTGACCGAGCTCGGTGGCTTTGCAAGCGGCCTGTTGTTCAGCACGGGCGGTTTCTCGCTGACGGTGCCGGCGGGCAAGAAGCTGGTGGTGAACGCTGCGCAGGCCAATGGTTCTGTGCTGGGCGGGGCCGGCATCATCGAAATCATCGGACTGACCGGCGGTCAGCTGCCCGATCTGTCCAACGTCGCGAGCGACACCAGCTCAGGCGGCGGGACGGTGCTGGTGTTCCGTGATTCGAACACCGTCATTCCGCCAAGCCTTGATCTGGGCGATCTGGATGTCCGGATTGATGCTGGTGCCACACTCACCATGACCGCCGCTCAGCTGTCGGGCCGGGCGATCACGGGGTCGGGCTCGCTCGAGATCACGGGCGTCGGTCAGGGCACGTCGGTTGCCGCGGTCGATTTCTCGGCTCTCGCTCCGACCATTGATGCAACCCTCCTGATCGATCGCACGGGCGAGGCCAGCCCCGAAATTCGCTTCTCCTCCGGCAGTAACTTGGGCGGGGCGGATATCAAGCTCGCCGGTCATGCGGTGTTGACCCTGACGGCTGCCCAGGCGAACGGGCGCACGATTTCGGAGAGTGGTTCGGTCGTTGTCACCCAGCTTGGATCGTCTGAGGTCGATCTGAGAGGGCTTTCCGTGCCGGCGTCCGCCACCATTGCGTCGGACGTTGTTCTGGCCGCAGGCACCCGGCTGCCGGATCGTCTGAGCCTCACGGTGGCCCCGGGCTATCAGCTGAGCCTCTCCGCTGAGCAAGTGACCGCGTCGACGGGTGGACGTTCGATCGGCGGTGCCGGCTCGGTGACGGTGACGGGTCTTGCAGGCGGCACGGCGCGTCTGGAGGGCGTGACGGCCTCGGGCACGCTGACTGCTGTGGTTTCAGAAAACGTTCAGGCGACGCTTGCGGCAACCACCCGCCTTGGTCAGTTCGATCTGTCGATCAGCTCGGGCGCGACCTTGGCAATCCCGTCCTCCGCGACGGTGGGCCGCGCGATCGACGGTCTGGGTGCGATCCGATTGCTGGATCTCGCGACGGTCGATCTCTCGGGCGTCAATGCCGTGTTGTCCGTGAACGCGGCGCAGAACCTCACATCGATCAATCTGGACGACGTGAGCCTGCGTGTGGACGGGCAGGGCGCGTTGACGCTGACTGCGGCGCAGGCCAGCCAGCGCATCATCGAGGGCAGCGGTCAGGTCAGCATCCTGGGTCTGGCCGATACGCCTTCGGCGGACTTCAGTCTGATCAAAGGCGTTCAAGCCAGTACTGCGCTGGTCGCGGGTGATCAATCTGCGCAACTCGATTTCACTGGTTTCCTCGGTCAGGTCAGGCTTGATATCGGCGAGCGTTATCTCGTCGAGACGCAGGCGGCGAACGTCGACGGTGGCGTCATCACGGGCGAGGGGCGACTGATTGTGATCACCGGCCAAGTGCCCGATGGTCAAGGAGGTGTCTTGTCGGCGATCGACGCGATCCAGCGGGGAACGCTGGGCGCCTTGGCCGGGACCTACGACCTCGATCCGATCGATGTCACCGTTGCAGTAGACGCAAAGCTGGACAAGGGCACGCAGATCCAGGGCGATTCGCTGAATCTCGATGTGGTGACCCAGCAGATCCAGCCGACTCAAACGCTGACCATTCAGCCCAACGAGGCCGTTACGATCACCGTCACGGATGATCTGCTCTATCAGAAGCCGGTCGATGACCTGACCCTGGCCGGTGCCCCCCTCGAGGGCCTGGCGGCCGGCGCCATCGTTCTCGGGGCAACTGATGGTGTTCAGAAGATTCGGATCGGTAACCCGGACCTGTCTTTGGCGAACGCCGAGTCCTTCCAGTTCAAGGCGCCCCTGATCCTGAACGCGCCCGGCTCGGGCGGCGAAATCAAGATCAACGCGCGAATCGAGGGGACCTCCCTGCGGATTTATGGTTCAGGCGCCACCACTCAGTTGCGCAACGATCTCGTCATGGCAGGGGTCGAGTACATCGATGATGCACTGATCGTGTTTGGCAATCGGACGATCGAGTCGGGCACGGGCGCACAGCCCGCGGACATTACGATTACCGGTTCCATCACCGATCAGGGTTCAGACCAGCAGCAGAACACGCTGTCGCTGGATTCGAACGGGGGCGATATCCGGGTCGGCGGCAGCGTATTGCTCGATGGCATGACGATCGACCTGCGTCGCTCGATCGGTGGTTCCGCGATCGCCAGCACGGTGACCTTTGATCAGGATGTGACGATCGATGCCGGGACGCTCACCATCCTGGTTGACGGTAACGATACGGTCGACTTCAAGGGCAAATTGACCCTCCTGAATGGCGCGCGGATCGTCGTCGACGGCGGCGATACGGTGGGTAATACCTTCCGTCTCGCCGAGGGCGTTGCAACCCAGAGCCGTCCTGCGGCGCTTGCAGGCGCCGACGTCAGCCTGCAGGGGATGGATCGCGCCGTCTTTGGACGGGTCTTGTCGACACTCGCCACTCCGGCAGACCAGATCGAGTTCAATGCGATCGATTCGCTGACGCTGACATTCCAGCCGCTTGCTCGGCCGGCCATGGTGGTTT
>JBDLRB010000268.1:0-70444 GCA_039800205.1 Pseudomonadota bacterium
GTCATCGGCGCCACGCGATTCAACCCGCCGATACAAATGGGTCACCTTGGTCGACAAAACGGCATACGGGCCGCTCTTTCAGGCCTGGCAGCTTAAAGATGAATTTCGCAAGGCCGACTCAGGAGCGTCAGGACGGCGTAGCCGAAGCGGAAGTGCCAGGCCATCGCATCGCCGCCCACATTGACCGAGATCAGGGCACCGATGACCGAGAGGGCCAGCGCCCAGTGGAAGAGTCGGGTGGGCAAATCCCAGACCCGCAGTGGCTTGTTCGGAGCAGGGCGCATCGTGAATAGGAGCGGAAAACGACGGCAGACGGGCAGGTCTCGGCGGATCAATCGATCAGGAGGCTTGCGATGAAGATGCCCAGCATCGTCATCACCAGAGCCAGCTTGATCACTGTACCCATCAGCAGACCCAGCCAGGTGGCCAGTCCAACCTGACCGGCACGCAGAATTTGACGCCGCGCAAGGAATTCTCCCGCGGCCGCGCCGACCAGCGGCATGAAGATCAAGCCCCACAGCCCGGTAAAAACGCCCAGGAGGGTACCGATCACCGAACCGATGATGGCCTGACGCGACGCCCCAACGCGCTGTGCCCCAATCGATCCCGAGACGAAATCAACCACCATGGCCAGCAGGGCGAGCGCCGAAAGGATGGCGCAGGTGAGTCCCGAGATCACCGTAAACCGATCGATCCAGGCGGCAAGCAACGCACCGAGCAGAATCAGGGGCGGTCCAGGCAACGCCGGCAATACGGTGCCAGCGGCACCGACCAGAATCATCAGGAGGGCGAGCACCCAGAGGAAAATATCCATTTCAGCGTGCGCGGCGGCCGGCCTCAGGGGAGCTCGACCTCGCCCTCATCCTTTTTCTTGACGGGCTTGATCAGATCCTCGCGCTTGAGGCCCAGCCACAGGGTGACCCCGGCGGCGACAAAGATGGATGAGTAGATGCCGAACAGGATGCCAATCGTCAGCGCCAACGCGAAGTAAAACAGCGTCGGTCCTCCGAAGATGAGGATGGTCAGCACCATGATCTGCGTGGAGCCATGCGTCATCACCGTTCGGGAGATGGTGCTGGTGATGGCGTAGTCGATGGTTTCGACCGTGGAGGCGCGTCGCATCTTTCGGAAACTCTCGCGGATCCGGTCGAAGATCACGACCGATTCGTTGACTGAATAGCCAAGCACCGCGAGCACTGCGGCCAGAACGGCCAGCGAGAACTCCCACTGAAAGATCGCAAAGAACCCGACAATGATCACGACGTCATGCAGGTTGGCGATGATCGCGGCGACGGCGAACTTCCATTCGAATCGGGCTGCCAGGTAAATCATGATGCCCAGGATCACGATCAGGAGTGCGAGTGCGCCGTCGGCAAACAGCTCGGCGCCCACTTGCGGACCCACGAATTCGACCCGCTTGAGCTCAACCGAGGCATCAACGGCCTTGAGCTGGGCAATCACCTGTTCGCTTTGCCGCGCTGATGCGCTGCCGGATCCGTCCTTGAGGGGCAGACGAATCATCACGTCACGTGAGGTCCCGAAATTCTGGACCTGTGCATCGGCATAGCCCATGGCGGTGACCGTGCCGCGAATGCGCTCGAGGTCGGCGGCCTTGGGGTAGCTGACCTCCATCACCGTGCCGCCGGTGAATTCGATCGAGAAGTTGAGGCCCCGGATTGCAATGGCCGCCACCGCGATGACAAACAAGCTGATCGAGATCACGTTGAGCACCAATACATGGCGCATGAACGGGATCACCTTCTGAATATGAAAAAATTCCATTTGACGGTCCTTGGGCAGTACGCGGTCAGCCAATGGCCAGCCGGGTCAATTTCTTCTTGCGGCCGTACCAGAAGTTAACCAGCCCGCGCGAAAAGAACACCGCCGAAAACATGGACGTGAGAATGCCCAGACAGTGAACGACTGCGAAGCCGCGCACCGCGCCGGAGGCGAATGCAAGCAGTGCAATACCGGCAATCAAGGTCGTGACATTGGAGTCAAGGATCGTGGCCCAGGCCCGGTCATAACCCGCGCTGATCGCCGCCTGAGGCGTTGCGCCATTACGCAGTTCTTCGCGAATCCGTTCGTTGATCAGCACGTTGGCATCGATCGCCATACCCAGCGTCAGCGCAATCGCAGCGATCCCGGGCAGGGTCAGCGTCGCCTGGAGGAGGGACAGGAGTGCGATCAGCAGCAGTACGTTGATCGCCAGCGCGATCGATGAGATCACGCCGAACAAGGTGTAGTAGATGCAGATGAACACGACGATCGCGAGGAAGCCCCAGATCGTCGAGAGGAAGCCCTTCTCGATGTTTTCGGCACCCAGGCTGGGGCCGATGGTGCGCTCCTCGATGATGTCCATCGGCGCCGCGAGCGAACCGGCCCGCAGCAGCAGCGCCACGTCGTTGGCCTCGGTTGTGGTCATGCGCCCCGAAATCTGCACACGGCCCCCTCCGATCTCGGTCCGGATGACCGGTGCGGTGACCACCTCGCCCCGGCCCTTTTCGAAGAGCAGGATGGCCATCCGCTTGCCGACGTTTTCGCGCGTGACGTCGCGGAAGATCCGCGTCCCCTTGGCATCGAGACTCAGGTGGACGGCCGGCTCCTGGGTCTGGTTGTCGAATCCGGCCTGTGCATCGGTCAGGCTGTCACCGGTCAGCATCACCTGACGCCGGATCAGGATCGGCCGACCATCGCGCTCGGTGAATCGCTCGCAGCCGAGCGGAACCGTACCCGAAGCAAAAGCGGCCTGCTCATCAGGCGATTCGCAGACCATGCGTAGCTCGAGGGTCGCGGTCCGTCCCAGGATGTCCTTGGCCTTGGCGGTGTCCTGAACGCCGGGCAACTGCACGACAATGCGCTCGAGCCCCTGCTGCTGGATCACGGGTTCGGCCACCCCCAGTTCGTTGATTCGGTTCGACAGGGTGGTGATGTTCTGTTTGAGGGCGCCTTCCTGGACGCGCCGGACCGCCTCGGGTTTGAACTGACCGACCAGTTTGAGGGCACTCGCTTCGCCCGAGGCCACGAAGTTCAGATCGGCCTGACTGTCGCGCAGAACGCCCAGCGCGCGGGTCCGGGTGGACTCATCGCGAAACCGGATTTCGATCGTGTTGCCCTCGCGGCTGATGCCGCCATGGCGGATATTGCGTTCACGCAATTGCACACGCATATCGGCGGTCATGCTGTCCAGGCGCTTGGTCAGGGCCTGCCGCATGTCCACCTGGAGCAGGAAGTGGACGCCGCCCCTCAGGTCGAGTCCCAGGTACATCGGAAGCGCTTTGAGGGCGGTGAGCCACTGCGGAGAGCTCGACAGGAGGTTCAGGGCGACGATGTAGGACGGGTCGGCCGGCACGGGATTCAGGGCCGCCGCCAGTGCGTCCTTGGCCTTGAGTTGCGCGTCGGTGTCGCGCAGGCGGAGACGAACCGATCCCCCCTCGAAAATCATGCCGGTGATTTCGAGGCCCGCTTTTTCGACGATCGATTCCACCCGTGCGACGGTGGCTGCGTCGAGCTTGACCGTTGCCTTGCCGCTCGAGACCTGGACAGCAGGCGATTCTCCGAAAAAATTCGGAAGCGTGTAGATGAGGCCAAAGGCCAGTGCGCCGGCCATCAGCAGATATTTCCAGATCGGGTAACGGTTCATCCGGACCTCATCGTCGGCACTGGGGCTCGATCATCGACCGAGGGGCAACCCGCCTGCGCGGGGGGGCGAATCGGGCGCGCCCGGTACGGCCGAGAGGGGTCGGCTCGGACGCGCACCGAGGGCGGGGACATCAGATCGCCTTGATGGTCCCGTTGGGGAGCAGGGTCTGCACAGCACCCTTTTGCACGTTGATCTCAATCGCATGGTCCTGCCCGGATTTGCCGTCCGGACCCTTCGCGATCTCTACGCTCACATAGCTCTCACCCACCTTGGTGATCTTTCCGACGATGCCGCCTGCCGTGACGACCTCATCGCCCTTTTTAAGGGCCGCGAGCATATTGCGATGCTCCTTGGTGCGCTTCATCTGCGGACGAATCATCAGGAAATAGAGCACGACGAACATCAGGATGATCGGCAGAAAACCAATCAGCTGTCCTTCGGCCGAGCCGCCGGCCGCCTGCGCGTAAGCGTTTGAAATCAGCACGGAATATTCCTCAGAATTTTGAACGCGGAAGTATACCCGGGTCGATGTCCGGCCATGATGCGCCGGGGCTCAGACCCCGCGGGCCCGGTCGGCGTGAAAGCGAGCGCGCCAGTCGTTGAAGCGGCCCGCTTCGATCGCTTCGCGCATTTCCCGCATCAGGGTCAGGTAGTAGTGAAGGTTATGGATGGTCGCCAGGCGGGCGCCGAGGATCTCGTTGACCTTCTGGAGGTGATGGATATACGCCCTTGAGAAGTGACGGCAGGCGTAGCAGTCACAGTCTGGATCAATCGGGAGGGGATCGTCACGATATCGGGCATTTCGAAGCCTGAGGTCACCGTAGCGCGTGAACAGCCATCCATTGCGGGCATTTCGGGTGGGCATCACGCAGTCAAACAGGTCGATGCCCGCAGCCACGCCGGCCACGAGGTCTTCGGGGGTGCCCACGCCCATCAGGTAGCGCGGCCGGTCGGTGGGCAGGCGCGGGGTGGTGTGCGCCAGGATACGCAGCATGTCCTCTTTCGGCTCGCCGACCGAGAGCCCGCCGATCGCGTAACCATCGAAGCCCAGCGCCGTCAGGCCCTCGAGGGATTCTTCGCGCAGCGCTTCGTACATCCCACCCTGGACGATGCCAAACAGGGTGTTGCCATTGTCCAGTCGGTCAAACTCGGCGCGCGAACGGGCGGCCCAGCGCAGCGACAGTCGCATCGAGGCAGCCGCGTCGTCGACCGAAGTGGGAACACCCCCGGTTTCGTAGGGCGTACATTCGTCAAACACCATCACGACGTCGGAATTGAGCGCATGCTGGATGCGCATCGATTCCTCGGGCGTGAGCATCAGCCGGTCGCCGTTGATGGGCGAGGCGAACCGAACCCCTTCTTCGCTGATCTTGCGCAGCTCACCCAGGCTCCAGACCTGGAAGCCGCCGGAATCGGTCAGGATGGGCCCACTCCAGCCGTTGAAGCCGTGCAGGCCGCCGAAACGGCTGATCACTTCGGTCCCGGGCCTGAGCCAGAGATGGAAGGTGTTGCCCAGGATGATCGAGGCGCCTGACTCCGTCAGTTCTCGAGGCGACATTGCCTTGACCGCCCCATAGGTGCCCACCGGCATGAAGATCGGCGTCTCGACTACACCATGTGGAAGGCTCAAGCGACCGCGTCGCGCGGCGCCGTCTTGTGCAATCAGCTGGTATCGGCTCATTGTTGCATCGTCCGTGGGGCAAAGCGTCAGCCTGTGCGCTGCACGCGCTCAAGCCCGTCGGTCATCGTCGCCCGATCGAGGAGCATGGCATCACCATAGCTGAAGAATCGCCAGCGCTCGGCCACGGCGCGCGCGTAGGCGGCGCGGATCGTTTCAAAACCGGCGAAGGCCGAGACCAGCATCAGGAGGGTGGATCGGGGTAAGTGAAAGTTGGTGATGAGCCGGTCAACGATACGAAAACGATAGCCTGGAGTGATGAACAAGTCCGTCTCATCCTCGCACGCCGCGAGCCCGCCGGGTCGCGCGGCGGCCGCCTCGAGGGTTCTCAGCGAGGTGGTACCCACGGCGATCACTTTCCCGCCCTGGGCGCGCGTCCGTTCAAGGGCTGCAACCGTATCTTGCGTGATCCGATATCGCTCGGCATGCATCCGGTGCTGTGAAATGTCCTCCGACCGAACCGGCTGAAAAGTCCCTGCGCCGACGTGCAGGGTCACGCAGGCGGTCTGGATCCCCCGTGTCTTCAACGCAGCGAGCACGGCCTCGTCGAAGTGCAAGCCGGCCGTCGGTGCGGCCACCGAACCGGGCTCGCGGGCGTAAGTGGTCTGATAGCGCGTCTCGTCCTCGGGACCGGCTGCGCGGTCCATGTAGGGCGGAAGGGGCAGTTCGCCGTGCCGCTCCAGCACGTCGAGTACGGCCTCATCGAAGCGAAGCTGCCAGAAGGTGTCGTGTCGCTCTTGGATGGTGCAGCCGCCTCCCGGCCATTCGATACGCGTTCCCGGCCGTGGGGGCTTGCTCGAGCGCATCATCGCGAGCGCTTCGTCACGCCCGATGATGCGTTCGACCAGGATCTCCACCGCCCCGCCACTTGCTTTGTGGCCCCGCAGACGGGCCTTGATCACGCGCGAGTCATTCATGACCAGCAGGTCGCCCGGTTCGAGCAGATCCGGCAGGTCGGCAAACCGATAGTCGCCAGGGGCGTCGCGGCAAGGCACCATCAGGCGGGACGCGCTGCGCACCGGGGCAGGCGCCCGCGCGATCAACGCATCCGGGAGTTCGAAATCGAAGTCGGACAAATGCATGGCGCCGCATTCTACGGGGCCCGGTGAATTCCCTCTGACTTCGGGGTCGCGGGGCGCCGCCCCGTGCAGGCGCGCCGGCTCAGTGTTCGCCGCCGCTTTGCGCGATCCAGTCGCGCGCGAGATCGACCACGGGCTTATCAACCAGCTTGCCATCGACCACGATCGCACCGTGTTCGGCTTGGGCAACGGCCTCAAGGACACGGCGGGCCCAGGCGAGTTCTTCGCTACTGGGCAACATGCCCTCACGAATGGGTGCGATCTGGGCAGGGTGAATACACAGACGCCCGCCAAAGCCCAGGCTCCTGGAGCGTGCGGCCTGTGCCTGCAGCAAGGCCGGATCGTTCCAGCCGAGGAGCGTGCCATCGATCGGCGTGGCCCGGCCGGCCAGTCGAGAGGCCAGAACCATTTCAATGCGGATGGGCAACCAGCCGTCCTCATTCTGGATACCGCTGTCCCGTGAGAAGTCGACTGTTCCAAAGACGAGCCGTTTGACGCACGGCGCGGCCGCAATCTCACGCATCCGGGCAGCGCCCTCCACAGTCTCAATGATTGGATACAGGTCGACGGCCGGTCCCAGGCGTTCAGCAATACGCGCAAGTGCGATGGGGTCTGCGGCCTTGGGGAGCATGACTGCGCCGCAGCCCCGCTCGCGGGCCATGTCCAGATCATCCTTGAACCATTCGGTATCGGTGCCGTTGATTCGAACCATCACGCGTGGGTCCGTGCATCCGGGCCATTGGGCAATGGCCGCCCGCGCGCGGGCTTTACCCTCGGGCAATACTGCGTCCTCGAGATCGAGCGCGATGGCATCCGCCCCCGACTGCAGGGCTTTTTCGAAGCGTTCCGGTCGGTCGCCCGGTACGAACAGCAGCGTGCGAAGGGTCTTCAGGGTCATGGTCTGTCCTCAGGGGCCGGGCTGCCAGTCGCGCTGGAAGGATTCCCGGTAGGTGAATCGCGACGCAGGGTGGATGCTGACCGCGCATTCGGCCAGCTCGCCGCGTTCGTCGTAGTAGCGCCGGGTCAGGCAGAGACCCGCCGAGCGTCTCGGTACAGCGAGTTTCGCGGCGTACTCTGCATTCAGGACGAGTCCGCGGATTTCCTGCTCGACCTTGACGATGGTGCAGCCGAACTGTTGTTCGATCAATTGGTAGATGGCCTGAGTCATCCGCCCGGAGACGCCAGCGACCGAACGAAATCGCGGCGCGATCCAGACCTGGGTGAAACAGATCGGAGGGCCTTGATCTGCGAGCTGACGCAAACCCTCCACATGCAGCCAGGTCTCACCAATACCCGCTTGCAGACGGGCTGCACCCGCCGCGTCCAGCGTCGTGAGTGTGGCGTGCTCGACATCGAAGGTGGTTTCGTGCGCGTACTGGCGCAGATCCGTGATGTCCGACATGGTCTGCGTGTACTGTGCGAGCGGCGCCGCCTGCTGAACCCGCGTGCCCACGCCGCGACTGCGCACGACCAGCCCCTGCTGGACGAGCAGTCGCACCGCCGCGCGGGCGGTGAATCGCGAGACCCCGAATTCGTGGCAGAGCTCGAATTCGGTCGGCAGCAGGCTGCCCACCGGGTAGCGACCCGAACGGATCTCGCTCATCAGCGTTGCAGCCAGCTGAACGTAGCGCGGGCGCGGTCCGATTGGACTGACGGCCGCCGCGCTCGTACTCATTTCAGATCACGCCGCGAGCACGCAGGAAGTCGATCTGAGCCTGGGTCAGGCCGGCTTCGGCGAGGACCGCATTCGTGTCGGCACCGAGATCGGGCGCAGCGCGGTCGGGGGCGGATTCGCCGGGCAGACGAATCGGCGGGGCTATGTTGCGCACCGTTCGACCGTCTGTTTTTCGGGCCTCGATGATCGAGCCCCGTTGTTGTGCGAACGGATTCTCGAGGGCTTGACCGACGCTGTAAACGGGCGCGGCCGGGACCTGCCCAGCGAAGCACTCCATCCACTGTGCGGTGGTGCGGGTCATCATGACCGATTCGATCTCGGCATTGAATTGATCCCGGTGCGCCAGTCGCGCCTTGTAGCTGGCATATTCCGGACGTTCGGCCCACTCGGGGTGACCCATCTGCTTCGCCATGGCCGGCCAGAATTTTTCCTTGTTGCACATGATGAAGATCCAGCCGTCCGCCGTGCGGTAGAGCTGGCTGGGGACCAATGAAGGGTGACCCGAACGTGGTGCCCGGCCGGCCTCGTGCTGACCGTTCAGATACCAGGTGCCGACGTAGCAGAGGTTGTGCAGAGCCACGTCGTAGAGCGAGACGTCGACGTCGCGTCCCTGCCCGGTGTGCCGTGCACCCAGTACCGCGGAGACCAGTCCCAGCGCAGCGGTGGTGCCCGTCATCAGATCAACGATCGATAGCCCGAACCGGGACGGCGGGCCATCCGGCTCACCCGTCAGCGACAGGTAGCCGGCCTCGGCTTGCATCAGGTAGTCGTAGCCGGGCCAGGCCGCTCGTTCACCGTCGCGCCCGTAGGCTGACAAGTGAACGCAGACCAGATCGGGCTTGAGGTGCTTGAGCGACGCGTAGTCCACCCCGAGTTTGCCGGGCAGATCGCCACGCAGGTTGTTGTAGACGGCATCGACCGTCCCGACCATGTCATGAAAGGCCTTCCGGCCCTCGGGGTGCTTGAGGTCGAGCCGGACACTTCGCTTGTTCCGGTTGAATGCCTGGTAGAAATGGCTGTCCGCCTCGCCGAAAAAATGCGGGCCGACTAATCGGCCGACGTCGCCCCCGTCGTGCGGGTTTTCGATCTTGATGACGTCGGCGCCGAGATCGGCGAGATGCTGGCTGCCAAACGGACCGGCGCCGTATTGCTCGATCGCCAGGATGCGCACGCCCGCCAGCGGGAGCGTCATATGCGGTTCCTCTCGATGAGCTGCCGGGCGATGATGATGCGTTGCAGCTCGTTGGTACCTTCACCGATGGTCAGAAGCGGTGCATCGCGGTAGAAGCGTTCGACGAGATACTCTTTGGAGTACCCGTAGCCGCCGTGAATGCGCATCGCCTCCATGCTGTTCTCGAGCGCCGCTTCGGTTGCGAATAGTTTGGCCATGCCGGCTTCCATATCGCAGCGCTCGCCGCGATCGTAGGCGTGGGCCGCCTGCATGGTCAGCAGTCGCGCGGCCTCCGTGCGTGTGGCCATGTCGCCGAGCTTCAGCTGGATGGCTTGATGTTCGCAGATCGGCTTGCCGAAGGTCTTGCGCTGCTGGGAATACTTGACCGATTCGTCCAGGGCAGCCTGGGCCAGGCCCACCCCACGCGCGGCGACGTTGATGCGGCCGAGCTCGAGTCCGCCCAGAATCATCTGCAGACCTTTGCCCTCCACGCCCCCGATCAGGTGATCGGCTGAGACACGGTAATCCGAAAAGACCAGCTCGGCTGAATCGATGCCTTTGTAGCCGAGTTTTTCGAGTTTGCGGCTCGCTTCGAAGCCCGGGCCCTTTTCGCAGATGAACAGGCTCATGCCCTTGTGGCGCGGCTGGGCATCGGGGTCGGTCTTGACCAGCACGGCGAAGCAGTTGCCGTAGATGCCATTGCTGATCCACATCTTGGTGCCACGAATCACATAATGGTCGCCGTCGCGGCGGGCCTGGGTACGGATGGCCTGCAGGTCAGTGCCACAGTCCGGCTCGGTCAGGGCAATGCCGCCGCGCAACTCGCCGGTGGCAAAGCGGGGGAGCAATGCTTGCTTCTGCGCCTCCGTACCGCCGCGCTGCACACACATGGCCATGATCAGGTGCGAATTGATGATGCCCGAGACCGACATCCAGACGCGGGAGATCCGCTCGATCACTTTGGCGTAGGTGACCGTCGACAATCCGAGGCCGCCGTACTCCGGCGCGATCAGGCAACCGAACAGACCCATGTCCTTCATTTTTTCGACGATCTCATCAGGATAGGTGTCGTCGTGCTCGAGTTGCCAGGCATGCGGCGCGACTTCGCGCTCCAGGAAGCGCTCGACCATATCGAGAATGACGCGGTCCTGATCGTCGTCGTGTTGCATCGTCATGAGAAAGTCTCCGTTCGGTTCAGTGGTGTGCGGGCTGGCCCAGAATCGCAGCGAGTGCCGAGGCGGGCGCATGCTCGATCCCAAGGATCGCGCGTTCGATGGCCTCAAGCGCGGAGCGGCTACCGTGCCGGGCTGCGTTGCTGCGGAATTTGTCCATGATGTCCTGCGCCGTCAGCGGGCGATCGGACGAGCCGCGATTGATCGCCTCGCGAGCCGTGAGTGTCCGTCCGTCTCGCAGATGCAGAATGACCTCGCCGTCGTAGTAGCGGGGAAAAGCACTCTCCGGATCGGTCCGATAATGCGTCATCGCCGCCAGGGCAAGCGTCTCCGGATCTTGCAGTGCGGCAGCCTCAATATCTTCGAGCGCGAGACGACCCTTGCGAAGCGCGTTGGCGACCAGGTAGGGGATGCTGAACTGGGCCTCGTAGGCATTGGCCGGACGCCGCTTTCGGGCTTCGGGTTCACAGACCGTCTTGACCACTTCGGCAGGAACCAGAACCTCGATTCGAGCGATCTCGTCGATCCGGTTTCCCTGCTCGGCGTGCAGGCGGATGGCTGCATCCACGGCGGCATGGGTGAAATGGCAGGCCGGAAGCGGTTTGACCGAGATCTGCGGCAGTTCCCAGATCTCGCCCAGGCCTGCAGTGGCCAGGCTCAGGTCATAGCCCCCTACGGCACCCAGATGGCTGGGGAACAGACCGAAGCGGCCTTCGTAGGCCAGTCGCGTCCCGCGGTAACGATGCTTGCCCAGCGTTGCAGCGGTGACCCCAGCGACCCCCGCCCAGCCGGGGTGCATACGCTTGTTCCAGGCGCCATCGTTCAGGAATTCCAGAGTGCCCGAGGCCATCGACAGGGCGAGCCCCTGCGCGTCAACGTACTGCGCGGCGTTGAGTCCCATCAGCCAGCCCGCCGTCATCGTGCAGCCGAACGCCCCAATCAGACCCGTCGGATGAAAGCCGACCTGATGGAAGCCGCCCTGGGCGACGGCACCCAGACGCGTTGCGCACTCGACGCCCAGAATGTACGCAGTGAGCAGATCGGCGCCCGAGCGTCCCTGCCGCACAGCCGTTGCCAGAGCGGTGGGCAGCACCGAGGTCGTGGCGTGGATGACGCCCCGCGGATGGGTGTCGTCGAAATCCAGTCCGTGAATCAGGATGCCGTTGGCCAGGATGGCGTTTCGCGGCTGCATCCGCACAGAAGTGCCGATCACCACCGATTCGCCACCGTCGTCGAGTTCGCCGATCGCGGACAGTGCGGGCGCTGCGAAATCGTGGCCGTGTGATGCGAAGGCGATGCCGACTGCATCAAGCATCAATAGTTTTGCCCGCTCTCGGACGGCCTCGGGGATGTGCTCGAGGCGAAACCCCGTCGCGAACGAGGCAAGGCGTTCCGAGATGGCCGGTCCGGCCCGCTCTTCCGTCGGTGGCGTGTTTGCGGCCATGGCTACCTGCCGATGTCAGAGTTAACGGGCGGGCTTATTCGCCCACGCCGTGTCCGCGCTTGGGGATCAGCGCAGAGCGGATGAAGTTCATGACTTCGACGCCGTCCTGGTTGATGCCGCGCGTACGCACGGTCACGATGCCCTGATTCGGACGGCTTTTCGATTCGCGCACTTCCAGCACTTCGGACTCCGCGTACAAGGTATCGCCGGCGAACACCGGAGCCGTCAGATTGATTTCCTTCCAGCCCAGGTTGGCGATGGCCTTGAAGCTCACATCATTCACGGTCATGCCAAGCACCAGTGCCAGCGTGAAGCCACTCGAAACCAGGGGTTTGCCGAACTCGCTCTTGGCCGCGAACGCATGGTCGCTGTGCATCGGGTGCTGATTCATGGTCAGCAGCGAGAAGTGGATATTGTCGGTGTCGGTAATGGTCCGGCCGGGCCAGTGTTCGTAAATGGCACCGACCTCGAAGTCCTCCAGATAGCGGCCGTAGCTTGCACGATAGCGACCGGGGGCGACCTTGACGACTTCCATGTGGACCTCGATTTTGTATGGTTTGTGAGTTTGTCCGGACAAATATGCGGGAACCGCATGGGCCTGTCAAGCCAGGTGAGGCTCATCGCTGATCGCCCGCGCATTTGCCCTGGCGCCCGTCTTTGCCGATAATCGCGGGCTGCGCGGTCAAGCGGCAACGCAGACTCCTGCCGGAGTGGTGGAACAGGTAGACGCGCCGGACTCAAAATCCGGTGCCCGAAAGGGCGTGCGGGTTCGAGTCCCGCCTCCGGCACCAGAGGGACGGAGAGCACAGTCCCTGCGGACTGTGCGAGCGGGACGAGAAGGGTCGGCCTTGCAAGGCCGACCGCGGCCCGCGTTTGTGTGGGCGAGTCCCGCCTCCGGCACCAGAGGGACGGAGAGCACAGTCCCTGCGGACTGTGCGTATATCTTCTTAGCTCCCGCGCGGGTGCCAGGCACCCGACAGCACGATCAGCACGCCCATCACCAGCAGCACCAGACCAATGCGCTCGAGCGTGTTCAGGCCCTGCTGGAAGATTCGCCGCGAAACCAGATGCGCGAAGAGCAGTTCTACGAGCGCGAGCGTTCGCACGCGCGCAGCGCTCTCGAGCGAGAACGCGATGAACCAGCACAGCGATGCGCTTGCAGCCAGCGCGCCCGCGAAGAGCGACGGCCGCCAGGCCTTCAGCACCGCGGTCAGTGTGCCGGGGTGGGCCACGCGAAGCCAGACCGAGAGCATCAGCGTCTGGACACTCATCGCGAGCACCAGCATCAGGCTGGCTGCGCTTGCGTAGTGCGCATCGGGCACCGACAGCAGCGCACCGCGAAACCCGATTGACGACAGACCGAACATCGCACCGGATCCCACGCCCATCAGGATTGGGCGAACCGACCATCGCGTCCCCGGGGCTGGCCAGGACAGGGTCAGGACCCCGGTGGTGGCGAGCAGAATGGCGACCCCCAGGGTCAGGTCAAGCGATTCGGACAACAGGACCAGCCCGAACAGGGCCACCCAGACGGGTTCAATCTTGGTCAGGGAGATCGCAACCACAAAGGACTTGCCTTGCATGGCGGCCAACAGCAGGACGGTCGCAATGATCTGTGCGACCGCACCGCCCAGCCCCCAGAGAAGGCTCACCGGGCTGGGTGTCGGCAGGCCTTGACCGAGGCCCTGGACAATGATCGCGCACGCCAGCACGGCGAAGGGCAGTCCGTACAGGAACCGAACCTGCGTGGCGCCGACGGTGCCCAGACGGACCGTCAGGTCGCGCTGGAGCGCGTTACGACCGGTCTGCGCTGCGGCGGCGAGTATCGTGAAGACGATCCAGTACCACGGTTCGGGACTCATCTTGATCCATGACAAAATAACTGGCAAAGCGCGACCATGCCTGATCTTGAGGAGTCTGTCGATGCAGTCCGATACCCCACTCGTTTCGAGTCTTTCCGACGGTGTGCTCACCTTGACGATGAACCGCCCGGAGGCGCGGAACGCGCTCACGCGGGAGCTGTCGCTCGCGCTGAACGAGGCGCTCCAGGCCGCGCAAACCGACCGTGCCGTCAAGGTGGTGGTGCTGACGGGCGCGGGGGCGGCCTTCTGTGCCGGCGGCGACGTCAAGGCCATGGCCGCCGGGCGCGATCGTGATCTCTCTCTGGTCGAGCGGGGGACCAGCCTCAGGGCCCGGGCCGAGGCATCGCGCTTGCTCTATGACATGCACAAACCGACGGTTGCCCTGCTGCCCGGACCGGCCGCCGGTGCCGGCCTCGCGCTGGCCCTCGCCTGTGATTTTCGACTGGCCGTGGAGACCGCAAAGATCACCTGCGCGTTCGCCCGAGTGGGTCTGTCGGGCGACTATGGCATCAGCTGGTTCCTGTCCTCGATCGTGGGGTCAGCGCGTGCCCGGGAACTGATGATGCTTTCGCCGCTGCTGACCGCGCAGCAAGCGCTCGATCTGGGGCTCCTCACCCGGGTCTTCACGACCGAGCAGTTTGCCGCTTCGGCCCAGGCCTTTGTTGCGCAATTGGCTCGTGGGCCGTCGATCGCCCTGGGGCATATCAAACGTAATTTGAACCTCGCGCGCGAGACCACGCTCGGCGCCTCGCTCGATACCGAGGCGATGAATCAGGCGATCTGCATGATGTCCGACGACCATCGCGAAGCCGCGAGCGCATTCGCCGAAAAGCGTGATCCCGTCTTCGCGGGTCGCTAGGCAGGCACTCCAGCCCAGCCGCGTGGCGTGTTCCGCGCGGTGCGTGTCTTACCGGCCGAGCTCGTTGAGTTCTGACAGGACCAACGCCAGCCCGGTCTGCCAGGCCGGCAGCGACACACCGAAGCGTGCTTCGAGTGCGTCGCAGCAGAGCCGAGAGTTGAGCGGGCGGGCCGCCGGGGTCGGGTAGTCGACGCTGGGAATCGATTCGACCGAGGCCACCCGTATCGGCTGATCCGGGGCGAGGCCGCGCCACTGGTCGAAGAGGGCCTGAGCAAAGCCGTGCCAGCTGGTCTGCCCGGCTGCGCTCAGATGGAACACACCGGAATCGAACGGGCCGCGCCGGCGTTCTTGCAGAGACTGGGCGACCGCATGCGCGGTGACTTCGGCGATCAGCCGCGCGGGCGTCGGCGCGCCCACCTGGTCGCCGACCACCCGCAGGTGTTCCCGGTCCCGACCGAGCCGAAGCATGGTGCGGACAAAATTCGCCCCCCGGCTGCCATAGACCCAGCTGGTCCGCAGGATCAGCCAGTCTCCACCGGCTGCGCGGACGGCATGCTCGCCGGCGAGTTTGGTTCGCCCGTAGGCATTGATGGGCCCGGTGGCATCGGTTTCGCACCAGGCGCGCGTGCCGCTGCCGTCGAACACGTAATCCGTCGAGTAGTGCACCAGCAAGGCACCGCAGGCCCGCGCGATCTGGGCGAGGACCCCGGGCGCCTCGCCGTTCACCCGAAGCGCCTGGGCCTCCTGGGTCTCGGCGGCATCGACTGCTGTCCAGGCCGCCGCATTGAGGATCACATCCGGATTGAGCGGGGTGAGGTGCGCCGCGAGGGTATCGGGCTGATCGAGATCGGCGTGCGGGCGGTCAAGTCCGATGACCTGACCCAGGGGTTGAAGCGTGCGCATCAATTCCCAGCCCACCTGGCCGCGTGGCCCGAGTACGACCAGCCGTACGGGCGTCATTGCGGGTCTCCGTGGCCTTGAACGGCGCGGTCCCGATTCATTCGAAGCATTCCGCGTCGTTCAAGCCGGGTGCCTGACCGTCCTTGGCAGACAACAAGGGCGTCAAGTCCCCGAGGGGCCAGTCGATGCCGATCGACGGATCGTCCCAGCGCAGGCAGCGTTCGTGCTCCGGCGCATAGTAGTCCGTGGTCTTGTACAGAAAATCGGCGCTCTCGGACAACACCACGAAGCCATGCGCGAAACCGGGCGGGATCCAGAGTTGACGGTGATCGTCCTCACTGAGTTCGACACCGGTCCACTGGCCGAATCGGGGCGAACCGCGGCGGAGGTCGACCGCGACATCGAAGACCCGCCCGTTCACAACCCGCACGAGCTTGCCCTGCGGCTGACGGATCTGGTAGTGCAGACCCCGCAGCACACCGCGCGCTGACCGGGAGTGGTTGTCCTGTACGAACGTTGCGTCAATACCCGTCGCCTGGGTGAAGGCTCGCGCGTTGAAGCTTTCGAAGAAAAAGCCCCGAGCGTCTCCAAACACTCGAGGCTGGACCATCAGGACCTCGGGCAGATGAGTGGGTGTAACGATCAGCGACACGGTCAGAACACCCGCTGATCGAGCAGGCGTTCGAGATAGTCGCCATAGCCGCTTTTGGCCAACGGCCGAGCCAGCGCGCGCAAGGCCTGATCGTCGATCCAGCCGTTACGCCAGGCGATCTCCTCGGGACAGGCCACCTTGAGGCCTTGCCTCTTCTCGAGCGTCTGGATGTACTGCGCCGCCTCGAGCAGGGATTCGTGGGTGCCCGTATCCAGCCAGGCATCGCCCCGGCCAAGCACCTGTACGTCGAGTTGCCCACGTTCGAGGTAGATGCGGTTCACGTCCGTGATCTCGAATTCGCCCCGTGCCGACGGCTGGATCGTCCGGGCGATGTCAACCACCTGGTGGTCGTAGAAGTACAGTCCCGTGACGGCATACCGACTGCGCGGCTGCCGGGGCTTTTCCTCGATCGAGATGGCCCGTCCGTCCTGATCGAACTCGACCACGCCGTAGCGCTCCGGGTCACGCACGGGGTAGGCAAAGACCGATGCGCCCTGCGGGCGCGCATGCGCCTGATCGAGCCGCTGCACCAGATCATGACCATGAAAGAGGTTGTCACCCAGTACGAGCGCCGACGGCCCGTCGGCGACAAAATCGGCGCCGATATGAAACGCCTGGGCGAGGCCTTCGGGCCGCGCCTGCTCGGCGTAGTGGATGTTGAGCCCCCACTGCTGACCGCTGCCCAGCAGCCGCCGGAATCCAGGCAGGTCTTCCGGTGTCGAGATCAGGAGAATGTCCTGTATCCGCGCAAGCATCAGCACCGACAAGGGATAGTAGACCATGGGCTTGTCGTAGACCGGCATCAGCTGCTTTGAAACGGCGAGCGTGAGCGGATGCAGACGTGTCCCCGCCCCGCCCGCAAGGATGATGCCTTTTCTGGATGAACGATCACTCATGCGGCCTGTCCGGTGGGCGCGCCGATGCGCGCGTCATACTGTCGGGCGATCCAGTCGCGATAGGCGCCACTCTGCACGGAGGCCACCCATTCCGGGTGCTCCAGATACCAGTCGATGGTGCGCGCCATGCCCGTATCGAACCGGTGCTCGGGTTGCCAGGCGAGTTCGCGCTCGATCTTGCGTGTATCGATGGCGTAGCGTCGGTCGTGCCCGGGGCGGTCCGCCACGTATGTGATGAGGCGGGCGCGTGGACCCTGCGGATCGGGTCGGCGGGCGTCGAGACGTTCGCAGATGGTGCGAACGACATCGATGTTGGCCATCTCGCTTCGCCCCCCGATGTTGTACGTTTGCCCTGGCTGACCGTGGTCAAGCACGGTGCGCAAGGCCGAACAGTGGTCTCCGACATAGAGCCAGTCCCGCACTTGAAGACCGTCCCCGTAAACCGGCAGGGGCCGACCGGCGAGCGCATTGGCGATCACCAGCGGAATCAGTTTCTCCGGGAACTGCATGGGCCCGTAGTTGTTCGAGCAGTTGGTGATGAGGGTCGGCAGGCCGTACGTATGGTGCCAGGCCCGGACCAGATGGTCTGAAGAGGCTTTTGACGCTGCGTACGGGCTGTTTGGCGCGTAGGGCGTTGTCTCGGAAAAGGGCGGATCGTGCGGTTCGAGTGTGCCGTAGACCTCATCGGTCGAGACATGCAGAAACCGAAAGGCGGCCCGCTGATCGGGGGCTTGCTTCAGCCACCAGGACCGGCAGGCCTCCAGCAGGCAGAAGGTGCCCTCGACGTTGGTCTGAATGAAAGCACCCGGACCGAGGATCGACCGATCCACGTGACTTTCAGCCGCGAAATGAAGAATGGCTCGGGGTTGAATTCGATCCAGCAGGCCATCGATCAGGGCGCGGTCGTTGATGTCCCCGCGCACGAACTCGAAGCGGGGGTCGGCATCGATCGGCTCGAGGTTGGCCCGATTACCCGCGTACGTCAGGGCGTCCAGAACCATGATGGGCTCGTCGTTGACGCGCAGCCAGTCGAGTGCGAAGTTCGCGCCAATGAAACCGGCGCCTCCGGTGATGAGAATCATGACGCGGACGTCCTTGAGCGAGGGGGAATTGACCCATCCAATTATAGAAGCCCCAGATCGCCTGACGGACGATCCGGGTTTGATTTTCGGTGCAACGTTTGACGCGGACTGAGGTTACACTTCGCAACAGAGGCCGTCAGGCCCACGACCGGAGGGAAATCATGAACCTGAACTATTCTCGCGAAGAGTTGGCTTTTCGCGATGAGGTCCGATCCTGGCTCAGGGACAATCTGCCAAACGATTTGCGCGACAAGGTGCTCGAGTACCGGCATCTGGACAAGGATGATCTGCTGCGCTGGCATCGCATCCTTGCGAAAAAGGGTTGGGTGGCACCCGCCTGGCCGGTCGAGTGGGGCGGAACCGGATGGAACGCGGTCGAACGCTACATCTGGGAAGAGGAGAGCGCGCTCGCCGGGGCGCCCCCCATCGTGCCGTTTGGCATCACCATGTGTGCCCAGGTGTTGCTTCGCTTCGGATCCGAAGCCCAGAAGAAGCACTATTTGCCGCGCATCTACAACGGCGAGGACTTCTGGGTGCAAGGCTACTCAGAGCCCGGCTCCGGGTCGGACCTGGCCTCGCTCAAGACGCGGGCCGAACGGCAGGGCGATCACTATGTCGTCAATGGCCAGAAAATCTGGACCACGCTTGGTCACTATGGCGACTGGATCTTCTGCCTGGTACGGACGGACCCCCAGGCGACCAAGAATCAGGAGGGCATCAGCTTCCTTCTGATCGACATGAAGACGCCCGGCATCACCGTGAGGCCCTTGATCCTCATCGATGAAGCCCATGAGGTGAACGAGGTGTTCTTCGACAACGTTCGGGTACCCGTCGAGAACCTGGTTCATGAAGAGCACAAGGGCTGGACCGTGGCCAAGTATCTGCTGGGTCACGAGCGACTGAACACCGGCCGGATCGGCGCATCCAAGCGTGAGTTGCTGAAACTGCGTGAGGCGGCCGCCGTGACCTTGTACCGTGGCAAGCCCTTCCTCGAGGATGTTCGCTTTCGCGATCGTCTTACCCGGGTCGAGGTCGAGCTCGCCGCGCTCGAAATCACCAATATGCGCTTCGTTGACGAAATGCGTCAGACCGGGCGCATCGGGCCCGAGGTCTCGATGCTGAAGATCCGTGGCACGGAAATCCAGCAGGCGATTACCGAACTCGCCATGCAGGTGCTGGGCCCCCGGGCGCAAGCCTTCAGACCGATCGACTACGACGGCTTCGATCTGCTCGAGGGCGCTGTGGCCGCGCGGTATTTCAATTACAGAAAGACGTCGATTTACGCCGGTTCCAACGAGATCCAGCGCAACATTTTCGCCAAGATGGCCCTGGGACTTTGAGCGATGAATTTCCAGTACACCGAAGAGCAGCAACTGCTGGCCGACTCGTTCGCCCGGCTGGCGCAGGAGCAATACGATTTCGAAGTCCGCAAGGCGATCATCGCTTCGCCGGCCGGTCACAGTCCAGCGATCTGGTCACAGCTCGCCGAGCTCGGCTTGCTGGCGGTCACCTTGCCGGCCGAACACGGGGGCTTCGACGGCGGAACCCTCGATCTGGTGGCCACCATGGGCACCATCGGCACAGCGTTGATGGTCGAGCCCTTCCTGCCGACGGTGGTCGCGGCCCGGCTCATTGCCCGGGTGGGGAGCACAGCGCAGCAGGCGGCCTGGCTACCGAGCGTGGGGGCTGGGCAGGTGAAGCTTGCCCTCGCACACGATGAATCGGCGGCGCGCTACGACCTCGCACAGATTGGACAGACTCGCGCCGAGCGCGCGGGCCGGGGCTGGCGGATCAAGGGCTCGAAATCCATGGTGATTGGCGCGCCGCTGGCGGACCAGCTCATCGTATCGGCGCGCACTTCGGGCGAGCCCGGCGATTCGACGGGTCTCTCACTCTTTCTGGTGCCGGCATCGACGCCCGGGCTGTCGATGCAGACCTTGCGGACCCAGGACGGATTCAGGGCGGCCGATCTGGATCTGCGCGAGATCGAGATCGGCGAGGACGCCCTGCTGGGTGCGGCCGATCAGGCGTTTGATGCGCTGGCCGAGGTCATCGACTTTGCCACGGTGCTGGCCTGCGCCGAGGCGATCGGGGCGATGCAATCGGCCAATGCCGCAACCCTCGACTATCTGAAGACGCGCCGGCAGTTTGGTGTGCCGATCGGCAGCTTTCAAGCGCTTCAGCACCGTCTGGTTGACCTGTTCATTTCGGCCGAGCAGGCACGCTCGATCACCCTGCTCGCGTGCGCGCGCTTTGATGCCGCAACGAAGGGTGAGATCAGTGTCCGGGAGCGGATGCAGAGTGTCTCAGCGGCCAAGCTGCGGGTCTGTGATGCCGCCCGCCACGTCGGTCAGGAGTCGGTGCAGTTGCATGGCGGCATGGGGATGACCCAGGAAATGAAGATCGCACACACCTTCAAGCGGCTGACCATGCTGGGTCAGCAGTTTGGCGATGCCGATCATCATCTGGACCGGTATGCGTCGTTGAACTGACCGATTGCGCACCGCCGGCCGATTCGTCGGCCAGCAGCCGCCGGGCGGGCAAACGAATCGTGAAGGTACTGCCCGATCCCAGTTCGCTTTCGATCTTCAGACTGGCCTGATGGCGGTGCAAGATGCGCTTGACGATCGCCAGCCCCAGGCCGGTTCCACCTGTCTCGCGTGACCGGCTCCGGTCCACCCGGTAGAAGCGTTCGCTGATCCGAGGAAGGTGCTCGGGCGCGATACCGATCCCGGTATCGCGTACGCTGATCCACCCTTCGTCATCCCGAACCCGCCACGCGAGGGTGATCTGTCCGCCGTCGGGGGTGTAGCGAACCGCATTGGTCAACAGATTACGGATTGCGCTTTCGAACTCGGCCGGGATGGCCAGCACTCGTCGCGGGCCGTCGAAGTGCAGTTCGATCGTATGCCGTGGGCCGGAGAGTGTTCGTGCTTCGTACTCCAGCGACTGCAAGAGGCTCAGCAGGTCGACTTCGGCTTCGTCGGCGCGGTCGGCCGCGCGCTCCAGCGCCGAGAGCGTCAACAGATCGCTGACCAGGCGCCCCATCGTTTCACTTTGGCGAAGGATCGATCCGAGGTACTGCCTTCGCGAGGCCTCGTCAAGATCCAGATTGAGGAGCGTCTCGGCGAAGCCGGCGATGACGGTCGCAGGGGTCCGAATCTCGTGCGATACGTTCGCAACGAAATCGCTTCGCATCGCATCGAGCTTGGCTTGTTCGGTAATGTCCCGGGTGATCAGCAGTCGGTGTTCATCGTCTGCCGCATGCAGACGTAATTCAAAAACCCGGCCCGGGCGCTGAGGGAGTTGCATGCGGATGGCCTGAACGCGGCCGTCGCGGCGGTGCAGGGCCTCGATGAATTCAGGTTGGCGGATAAAGTGGTGAATCGGGGTCCGTCGGGTAAAGATGTCATGCAGCGTTGCAGCGGCCTGATTGCTCCACACCACGTGGTCGAGCCGATCCAGGACGATCAGCCCATCGGGCAGTCGATCAACCGCTGCGCGGATCCGCTCGAGTTCGGAGTCGAGTTCGGCATTACGATGCTGTTGTTCCCGGGACAGGCGGGTCAGTTGTTCGATCAGTCGTGTCCAGACCCCCCAGCCCAGCGGCAGGACGCGCTGGGTCGGCAGGGCCGCCCAGGCGCGCAGCCGATCCAGGTACCAGGTCTGGATCAGGATCGTCGCCGCGAGGGCGATGGCGAGTACGCCAAAGGCAATGACCGGCGACAGGTAGGCGTGCGCAAACCCGGCCACCAGCAGCGTGAGCGTGAGGATTGTGATCGACCGGCGCCAGATCATTCGATGAGCCCTCTGTTAACGTGGCAGGAAACGGTAGCCTCCGCCTCGCACGGTTTCGATCAGACGGTCGTGTCCAGTCCCCGCCAGAGTCAGTCGGAGCCGACGGATGTGGACGTCGACCGTGCGTTCCTCGATATACACATGATCGCCCCAGACCTTGTCCAGCAGTCGGGCGCGCGAGAGGACGCGATCCGGGTGTTTCATCAGGAAATGCAGCAACCGGAATTCGGTCGGACTCAGCGAAAGGGGCTGATCGTCCGCGAAGACCCGGAAGGTATCGGGCTCAAGGCGCAGCCCTGCGATGTCGATCGGCTGCTCGACCGTGTCCGGCGACGTTCGCCGCAGCAGTGCGCGCACCCGCGCAATCAGCTCCCTCGGCGAGAAGGGCTTGGTCACGTAGTCGTCGGCCCCGACGTCAAAGGCCTGGAGCTTGTCGCCTTCCTGCGCTCGGGCCGTCAGCATGATCAGCGGTATCGCGCGAAGCTTTGGATGCGCACGCAGATCGCGCGCCCAGTCGACGCCGGAACGCCCGGGCAGCATCCAGTCCAGCACGATGAGCTCGGGCGTGAGCAGGTCCAATCGCGCAGACGCCGCTTCGGCCGATTCGACGGCGATCGGATCAAAACCCGCATGACGCAGGTTGACGACCAGCAGTTCTCGGATGTCGTCTTCGTCTTCGACGACCAGGATGCGTGCAGACATGGGAGGCGGGCGCCCCGGACGGCGCATGGGTCAGGAATCGTCTGAGATTATGACCCGATGATGACAGTGCGATGACGATTCGCTGCGCGATCAGTCGCCCACGCTGAAGAAACTTCGGCGGCCGCGCAAATCGCCCAGTTGCCGCAGCAGCACTGCGAAATCCTCGTCGTCGTCGATGGGGTTGAGGCGCTCGGTGTTGACGATCAGGATGGGCGCTGCGTCGTATTCGTGAAAGTAGCTGCTGTAGCGATCGATCAAGGCGCGGAGATAGACCTCGCTGATCTGCGCCTCCATCGAGAGGCCGCGCCGTCGAATCCGTTCGAGCAGCGTGTCGGGGGAGGCCTGCAGATAGATGACCAGGTCGGGGACGGGGGCCTGGGGTTGCAGGCTCGCGTGGATTGTGCGGTAGAGCTGATATTCGTCATCGTCGAGCGTCAGCCGGGCAAAGAGCGGGTCTTTGTCGAGCAGAAAATCACCCGTGACCGCGGTGGTGAACAGGTCTCTCTGGGCCAGGTCACGAAGCTGATTGATGCGCTGAAACAGGAAGAAGAGCTGGGTGGGTAAGGCCCAGCGCCGACTGTCGCGATAGAAGCGCTCGAGAAACGGATTTTCGCCGGGCTGCTCCAGGACCAGGTCCGTCGAAAAGCGTTCGGCCATCTTTCGCGCGAGCGAGGTCTTGCCCGCGCCAATCGGGCCTTCGATCACGATATGTCGGAAGCGCTCGTAGGGGGAGGGGGTCGAAGATGTAGTCATGATCTGAAGATGAAGTAGACCGCCCCCAGCATGCATAGCGCGGCCCAAAGGTAGTCGAGCTTGACGGGCTGGTTCATGTAGAGGATGGCAAAGGGGACGAACACCGCAAGTGTGATGACCTCCTGAAGGATCTTCAACTGAGGCAGGCTGAACTGACCATAGCCGATCCGGTTGGCCGGTACCTGCAGCAGGTATTCAAAGAGTGCGATGCCCCAGCTGACCAGCGCCGCGATCCACCAGGGACGCGCCGCCATGTCTTTCAGGTGAGCGTACCAGGCGAAGGTCATGAAGACGTTCGATGCGGTCAGCAGGAGAACAGTCTGCAAGGAAATGGGGATCGAGCTCATTTCGGTTCCCACCCGAGGGGGCCCGTCAGTGTACCGCTCGTTTCGTCCAGCCCGGCACAAACCGCGATCGAGCCGATGGGTTCGAGCTCCTGGTCGAGACAGTTCGCCCACAACAGTCGGGCGGGTCCATGGCCGGGGATCACGATCGCGGGATCGAGTTCCAGCAGCGGTGCAAGTACGAAGGCACGCAGGTGCATGCGCGGATGCGGAACCTGCAGATCCGGGTGGTCAATGGTCTCCTGGTCGACCAAAAGGAGGTCGAGATCCAGTGTCCTGGGCGCATTCGGATAGGGGCGCTGGCGGCCCGCGTCGCGCTCCACCTGTTGCAGCGCCCTCAGCAGATCGATGGCCGAAATCGCTGACTGGACGCGGATCACCGCGTTGACGAAATCGGGCCCGGTCGCCCCGATCGGTGCACTTCGATACAGGCGGGAGCAGCCGGACAGGCGCAGCGAATCCAGTGTTCGGAGCGTGCCGATCGCCTGTTCGATGGTCAGGCGGGGCGAGCCCAGGTTGGCGCCCAGGCCGATATAACAGGTCCGCATGGCAGGATGGACGGCGAGCACCGCCCGATCAACGGTCCGCACTCGACCCCGTCGGGGTGTTTGCCGCATCGTCAGAGGCGCTGCCGGAGCGCGCCGAGCGACTGCGACTGCGACGCTTGCGTCGAGGACCTGAACCGCCCTCACGGGGGGCGACCGATGAGGCCTCACGGATCATTTCGGCGCGGCGTGTCCCGTCGGCATCGATGAACTCGGTCCACCACTGACCGATCGCCTCCGGAAGCTCACCGGAGTCACATCGCAGCAAGAGGAAATCGTAGCCCGCCCGCAACCGGAGATGGTCGAGCAGGGCAAAGGGCGTCCGGCCCGTCCGGCGCTCGAAACGAGGCTGCATCATCCAGATTTCGCGCATGTCCGCCTGGTGACGGCGCTGGATGGCGAGTTGGGCGGCCTGCTGATCCATCACGATATCGATGGCCTCGGCAAGCGCGGGCACCGACGGTTTGCCCGCGGCCAGGGACTGTTGCCAGCGGACCTGGACGGGCTGCCACAGCAGCGATGCAAACAGAAAACCGGGGGAAATGGGCTTGCCTGCGAGCACTCTCTGATCGGTGCGCTCGAGTGCGGTGGTCACAAAACGCTCGCCGTCGGGTTGTTCGAGGATCACATCCAGCAGAGGCAACAGGCCATGGTGCAGGCCCTCCCGGCGCAGTTCATGCAGGCAGGCGAGTGCGTGCCCGCTCACGAGCAGCTTCAGCATTTCGTCGAACAGACGTGCCGCTGGAACATTGGAGATGAGCGGCGCCAGAGCACGAATGGGCGCACGTGTCCGGGCATCGATCTCAAATCCGAGTTTTGCAACAAATCGCGCGACACGGAGCATCCGCACCGGATCCTCGCGGAACCGCTGTTCCGGTTCGCCGATGATGCGCAGTACCCGCTTTTTCATGTCGCGCACGCCGTCGTGATAGTCGAGCAGCGTGTCGGCGATCGGGTCCAGGTAGAGCGCGTTGATCGAGAAATCCCGCCGGGCGGCATCCTCGGCCTGAGAGCCCCAGACGTTGTCTTTCAGAACGCGGCCATGCTCATCGGTCTCGGCGGCTTCCTGGATGGCGCGGAAGGTGGAGACTTCGATCGTTTCGCGACCAAAGAGGACATGAACGATCTGGAACCGTCGACCGATGACGCGGGAACGCCGGAACAGGTTGCGCACCTGGTCGGGCGTGGCGTTGGTGGCGACATCAAAGTCTTTCGGTCGCAGGCCCAGCATCAGGTCGCGTACCGCGCCGCCGACGACATAGGCCTTGAAACCGGCGTCCTGCAGGGTCCGACAGGTTCGCACAGCGGCCTCGGAAACCAGCGATAGCTCGACGCCGTGGGCGCTGGCCTTGAGTTGCCGCGCTTTTTCGCGGACGGCCGAGCGAGGCCCGTCATCGCGACCGAGCATTCGACGGATCAGTGAGCGAATCATTCGAACAGGCGCAGCAGCGTCCAGCCGCGCTCGCGCGCGACCTGCTCGAGCGTCGGGTCGGGGTTGGTCGCAACCGGGTGGCTCACCCGCGAGAGAAGCGGGAGATCGTTGGCCGAATCGCTGTAGAACCAGCTGTGCTCGAACGCGGACCAGCTCAGGCCCAGGCCGTTCAGCCAGTGCTCGGTGCAGGTGATCTTGCCTTCCCGGAAGGCCGGCGTGCCGCGGGGTCGGCCGGTGTAGCGTCCGTCGACCGATTCGATGCCGGTCGCAACCAGGTGCGGGAGCCCGAATTCGCGTGCGATCGGAGCGGTCACGAACTCGTTGGTGGCTGTGACGAGCGCGCACAGGTCACCGGCGTCGAGGTGACGGCGGACCAGCGCGCGGGCTTCGTCACGGATGGCTGGGACAATGACCTGCTGCATGTACGCCTGGTGCCACGCGTCGAGCGTCTCGCGACTGTGGCGGGCCAAGGGTGCGAGCTGAAATTCGAGGAATTCGAAGATGTCGAGCGTGCCCGCCTCGTACTGTCGCATGTAGTGCTCATTACGGGCCTGATGCGAGACGGGGTCGAGTGCGCCGACCTGCCCGAGAAAGCGCGCCCACTCGTAATCGCTATCGATGGGTAATAGCGTGTGATCCAGGTCGAACAGGGCCAGCCCGCTGGGGCCGTCTGGGACGGGTGTCTGAGTGTGCGAGGGGGAGGGGGGAGCAGTCATGAAGCGTGCAGTTTAACAGCGCTCTGACGTTCGAAGTCTCGAAGCAGCGGGACGGTCAGCATGCGCTGCCGCTCAAGTGCGTACCGGTCGAGTGCATGCAGCAGTGCCAGGAGGCTACGCAGATCGCGAGGTTTGTGCCGGAGCAGGTAATCGATCAGGTCGGGCGCAAACGGTGTACCGGACTCGGTCAACTGTCGTTCGATCGCCGCCCTGAGTGCCTCGTCCGGGAGCGCGAGCAGACGCAGTACCAGGCCGTAGCCCAGGCGCGTGCGCAGATCGTCCCGGACGGCCAGGGCCTGGGGCGCCTGCAGGCCGGCGCAGACGATCGCTGCCTTCGGCTCCGCGAGCACGTGATTGAAGAGGTGAAACAGCGCCGCCTGTCGCGTAGCGTCAAGCCGGTCGCAGTCATCGACCGCGATGACCGTCCCGGGTTCGATCGCTTGCGCGAAGAAGGCGAGGTCTGTGTCCGGACCCAGGACTGGGCCTCGCAGGGCGCGCAGCAGGTGCGTTTTGCCCGTACCGGCTTGCCCCCACAGATAGATCAGCCGAAAGCCCCGATCCCCCTGTGCCACTGCCCGGATTCGATCAAGCGCCTCGGCGTTGGGCCCCGGAACGAAGTTGTCGAAGCCCGGTGGGGCCGGCCGGATCAGGTCAAGAATCAGTTGTTGCATCGCGCTCGGGGTGGGGGGCTCAGGGCTCGCGATGAAAGTCGCTGGCCAGCCAGGCACCATGCAGCCGACGCAGCACGACCGAGGCTGCGGCCGCGAGTGGCAGGGCCAGCAACAGGCCAATGAAGCCGAAGAGCGTGCCAAAGGCGAGCAAGGCAAAGAGCACCGCGATGGGGTGAAGACCGATCCGCTCGCCCACCAGCCGGGGCGTGAGCCAGTAGCTTTCGATCAGCTGGCCCAGCCCGAATACGATCCCGACGGCGATCAGTCCGTCGAGTGGCCCCAGTTGCAGCATGGCCGAGATCAACGCGATCAAGAGCCCCGCTCCGAACCCGATATAGGGGATGAAAGACAGCAGGCCCGTCAGAACGCCCAGGGGCAACCACTGGTGAAGCCCCGCAATCAAAAGCCCCAGGCTGTACCAGAGCGCCAGGCAGACCATGACGAGCAGTTGTCCGCGCAGGTATTGTCCCAGCAGCGCGTCCGTCTCGGCGAGCGCCGAATGGGCGCCCTGGGCCCAGCGCCGGGGGATCAGTGCGAAGGCCCGGGTGGTGATCGTTGGCCAGTCGACCAGGAGGTAAAGGAGGAGAACCGGCACCAGCACGACCAGCCCGATGATTTCCAGCGCGGCGGACCATCCGGATCGGACATATTGCATCAGCGCGGTGGCCACATCCTGGCCGCTGTCGGCGAGTTGGGCCGTCAGCCAGTCCCGGATCCGTCCGCCATCGAGCACGATCTCGGTCCCCAGGTGTTCATTGATCCAGGGCAGCAGGCGGTTGCTGACGGTGAGGGCGAGTGCGGGCAGTTGGGTGCGGATCTGGCGCAATTCGGACTGGATGATGGGCACCAGAATCAGCGCAATGACCACGACAGCGATCACCGAGAGCAGGATCATGATCGCAGCGCCGACCGCTCGCGGAACGCGAAGACGGGCCATCGAGTCGACCGCCGGCGCGAAGGCGTAGGCCAGGATGGCGGCTGCGACAAAGGGTGTGATGATGCCGCGCAACTCGAACGCCACCCAGGCGAGCAGCGCTGCGGTCAGTACCCAGGGCAGAGCCTGGCGGAAGGGCGATGTGACAGGGGTCAAGACGGTGGGCCCTGATTGGCTGCGCGGGACAGGCGCACGCTAGAATTCTTCAATTGTATCGGCAGCCCTCGCGCGCACCGCCCCCACGGGTCCGCCCCGGAAGGTTTTAGTCATGACTGTTTCACTTTCCTACAAGGATGCCGGGGTCGATATTGACGCCGGTGACGCGCTCGTCGAGCGGATCAAGCCGCTGGCGCGCCGTACGATGCGTCCCGGTGTGCTGGCCGGGATCGGCGGGTTCGGCGCACTCTTTCAGGTTCCCCCGGGTTTCAAAGAGCCAGTCCTGGTTTCCGGAACCGACGGCGTGGGAACCAAGTTGCGTCTGGCGTTTGCGCTTGACGGCCACGATACGGTTGGCATCGATCTGGTGGCCATGAGTGTCAACGACATCCTGGTGCAGGGGGCTGAGCCGCTCTTTTTCCTCGATTATTTTGCGTGCGGCCGTCTGGACGTGGCCACTGCCGCCCGAGTGGTCGGGGGCATCGCGTCGGGGTGTGAGCAGTCGGGTTGCGCTCTGATCGGCGGCGAGACCGCCGAGATGCCTGACATGTACCCGGACGGCGAGTACGACCTGGCCGGCTTTGCCGTCGGAGTCGTCGAACGCAGCGCGATCATCGACGGTCGTGCCATCAGCCGGGGCGACGTGCTGCTTGGACTGGCCTCGAGCGGCGCACACTCGAACGGTTATTCCCTCATCCGAAAGGTGCTCGAGCGAGTCTACGGCCGCATCGATCGGGACGCTCTCCAGCACGATTTTCATGGACGGCCCTTTGCCGACGTGTTGCTCGCGCCCACACGGTTGTACGTACGGACTGTGCTGGATCTGATTCGCGCGCAGCCGGTCAAGGGCCTGGCCCACATTACCGGGGGCGGGCTGGCGGAGAATGTGCCCCGGATCCTGCCCGACGGTCTGGCCGCTCGGATCGATCGGTCGGCCTGGCCCATGCCGCCGCTCTTTGACTGGCTGCAACACGAGGGCGCAATCGACGCGCGGGAAATGCACCGGGTGTTCAATTGCGGAATTGGCATGGTCGTGGTCGTTGATCCAACGCAGGCCGATGACGCCATCGCTCGACTCGAGCGGGCCGGAGAACAGGTCTGGCGAATCGGCGAGGTCGTACCCCGGACGGGCCCTGCGACCGAGTTCGTCTGAGGCCCTTGCCGCATTCCTGCGGCCTGTGTCGGTCGGTGGGCTGGGCGATGCGACTCCTGCACTTCACGCTTCTGGGGCTTCTGGTCGCGCTCGTTGGCTGTGCAGCAGGACGTCCTGACCGAAGCGTCGAATCCGTGCCCGCTGTGCCGGGAGCAAGCGAGCGCGCGCAGCCGTCCTCTGAGGCCGCCAACGTGCCTCCTGCGCCCTCCGCGCAGCCCCCCCGTGCCCACTATTCGATCGATTTCGAGGGCCCCGCCCCGCTGCGCTCGATGATCTTGGAGCGCACGCTGATTGGCCGCTGGCAGACTCGACCCGGTTACGATGCCGACCAGTTCGAGGCGCTCGTTGCGCGGGCGCCGGACGAGGTCCGCGCGATCGCGCGCGCCGAAGGCTACTTTGATCCGCAGGTTAGCGTGATCGGGGTCGCCGGTCGGGTCCGGATCGAACTGATGCCGGGGGCCCGGACCACCGTCGGTCGACTGGACCTCCGTATTCAGGGAGACGCGGCGGGCGATGCGCGGCTGATCGAGCGTCTGACCCGGGCGTGGCTCCTGCCGGAGGGCAGTTTTTTCAGACCGGACCGATGGGAGCAGGGCAAGCGTGCCCTGGTGGATGCGCTCGGTCAGTCGGGTTATCTTCGAGCCGCGGTGCGTGAGAGCCGCGTCGAAGTGGATGTGGTTCAGACCAGCGCCTCGCTGCGCCTTGTGGTCGACAGCGGTCCACGGCTCGCGTTCGGTCCGATGCGAATCACCGGGCTCAAGTTTTTCGAACCCAGACGGGTCGAAGATCTGCGACCCTTCGCCGAGGGTGAGCCGTACTCCATCGAGCGAATCCTCGATTTTCAGCAGCGTCTCTCCCAGGTCGGCTATTTCACGGCTGCAAGCGTACTGCCCGATCTGGAAGCACTCGAGCGTGACCCGGGGGCCGAACGCGTCCCTTTGCTGGTCGATCTGACGGAGTCGCGTCTGCAGCGAGTGGCGGTGGGGCTGGGCTACAGCAGCGACTATGGCGCCCGTGTACAGCTGGCGCACGATCATCGCAACCTCTGGGGGGCCGGCTGGCAGTCCGAGTCGGTCCTGTTGCTCGAGACGCGACGTCAGCGTGCGTTCGCCAACCTGCGATCGCCCCTTCAGAGCGACGGATGGTTCATCGGCCTGGGCAGCAGCGCCGAGCAGGTTGACATTGCGGGCGAGCGAGTCCTGCGCACCCAGACCTATGCCGGACGGGGGCATCGATTCGTCGATGGCGATGATTTCTATTCGCTCGCGCACCAGTTCGAGCGGCGCAGCATCCTGCTCCAGGAGGGTGAAAGCCCGGGCGATTCCCGTGTGGCCTGGGTACTCGGCTGGTCCCGGACGCTGCGCAGGCTCGACTCGCAGCTTGATCCCCGACGCGGCCACACCACGCAGCTGCAGTTGTCTGGCGCCGCGCGCTGGCTGGGCTCGGATCGGAGTTTCGTTCGAGGATATGCGCGCACGCAGCGCTTCTGGCCCATGCCCATCGAATCGCTGGGGCTGGGCGGAGGGGTGCTGATCGGCCTGCTCGAGGGCGGTGCGATCGCGGCCCGCTCGCGCACCGATATTCCGTCTGAGAACCTCTTTCGCACGGGCGGGGCGCAGTCGGTTCGGGGCTATCGTTTTCAGTCGCTGGGAGTGATCGAAGGGGCGTCGGTCACCGGTGGGCGCTTTCTGGCCGTGGCCAGTCTCGAGTACCAGTTTCCGATCAGCGACACCCGGCGGCTGGCCGTGTTCTTCGATCGGGGCAATGCCACCGACTCACTCCAGGGGTTTCGCTTTGAGGCCGCATACGGCGTAGGTCTGCGCTGGCGTACGCCCGTCGGGCCCGTGCTGATCGACCTCGCTCAGGGCGATTCGGTCGACACGCCCCGCCTGCACCTGTCGGTCGGCTATGGATTCTGAGGCCCGCCCGACCACTCGTCGCGCCTGGACGCCGGGTCACCTCCTGACGCTGGGCGCACGGCTTGTTCTGGTCGCGGTCCTTGCGTGTATGGGCCTCATCGCCTACGGACTGGGCTCGCCGAGCGTGACCCGCTGGCTGGTCGAGCGGCTCGAGCGCGCCGATCCAGCGATCGGGTCGGTTGAGGGCCTGTCCGGCAGTCTCTGGAGCGGGCTGCGGGCGACTCAGGTCCGTTTTCAACATCCTTCCGGGGTGATCGAAGCGGGTGACCTTGCACTGCAACTCGCCTGGTCCGGGTTGCTCAGGGGCGAACTCCGCTTCAGCACGATTTCGGCACGGGTCCTTCGGATCACGTCGCACCCCGCACCGGCGGCGGATGCGAGCGCGAAGCTAATGGGGGGGCCGGCCGTATTCGCGCTACCGCTTTCCGTCTGGATCGATTCGCTGGCGGTCGATCAGATTGTGCTGACGGTGGGCGAGCAATCGCTGATGCCCTTGACGCTGCGTGCGCGAGGCGGGTATCGGGCCGGGCAGTACCGGATCGAGCAGGCGAGCGTGAACGTCCAGGGGAGCGAATGGGTCGCGCGGGATCTGCTGCTGGCCGCTCATGCGCCGTTTACGCTCTCGGGCCGCCTGTCTGCTTCGATTGAAGGAACGATGCTCGGCACGCTGGCGGGGCCGAGCGTTCGCCTCAAGGTGCCGGACGAGCCGGTGAGGATCGAGAGCGACTGGTCGGGCCGTCTGGATGAGCTGGTGGTGCAGGCGAGGGTGCGAGGGTGGGACGCGACGGTTGCGCTGATGGCCAAGGGACGCGCGCTAGGTCCGTCGCCCGTCGTGAGCGTCGAAGGATCGATCGAGTCGCTGTCGGTGGAGCGCGTCCTCGTGAATGGACCGACCGCCCTGCTCGATGGCCGGTTCACGGCCCGGTATCCCGAGCGGCAATTCTCGCTCGATCTGGGCAATCGCCGCAGCGGACCGCTGGATCGCCAGCACCTGCCGCTCCATTCGCTGAGGCTGGCGGGGCGGTTGGGCGAGACCACGATCCAGCTCGAGCAGCTGGATCTGATCCTGGCATCGTCGGGCCCGATCGATTCGGCGAGGGCGCCCGAGGTGCCGACTCGATCGGCCCCGGCTCGGTTGAGCGGGCGGGGCACGATCGATCTTCAGGGCTCGGTGGCGGTACCGGGGGGACCCTGGCCCCGACTGAGTGGGGCGTTCACCTTGAGCGATATCGAGCTTCAAGCGATCGATCGTCGGCTCCCCCTCGGGCATCTGTCCGGAAGCAGCACGATCGAGGGATCTCTCCTCGTCGCGGACCTCGCCGTTCGTGGTTTGACCGATGAGCCGGTCACGCTGGAGGCCCGGGCGACCGCCCAGGTGGACGGATTCAGGATCGACCAGGCGACCGTGAGACTGGAGAGGACGCGGTGGGCCGGACGCGGTTGGATCGGCGTCGGTGCGAAGCCGAGGATCGACCTGTCGGGTCGCTTCGAGCAGCTGGACCCAGCCCGGTGGATCCAGACCCGTGGTTCGGCCGCCGGGGCGCTGTCCGGTGATGTATCCGGACGCTGGCAGGTCTCGAGGATGGGGGCGTCTGCTGCGGACCTTCAATTCGAAGTCGAACTGGATCGCTCGAGCCGTCTGGGCCAGCGGCCTATCGTGGGCGCAACCCGAGGACGTTGGCGACCGGGGCGCCTGCATGAGTTCGAGCTTCGTCTGGTTCAGGATGGGGATCGCCTCAGTCTCAAGGGCGCTCTGGGGGCCCCTGAGGACCGTCTCAACCTCGATGCCCAGGTGGCCGACCTGAACCGGTTTGAACCGCGATTGAATGGGCCCTTGACGCTCACCGGACAGGTCTCGGGTGCACTCGATCGTCCTCACCTGTCGTTGTTGCTCTCGGCGCCCCGGCTGTCGGGCGCCTCGTGGCCCCAGCCCGTGCCGCGGTCCTTGGCGCTCAGCTTGACACTTGAAGGGTATCCGGACCGTCATGCGCTCTCCCTGGAGGTCCGCGCGGCCTCGGTGCGCACGCGAATGCGGGGCGAGGGCGCCTGGCACGCGAGTTTGAGTCAGTGGCACGGCCGGATCGACCCATGGCAGATCGAGGGTGTGCTCCCCGCCACGAGCGTTCGCCCCTTTGACCTGACCGTCGGGGGCGGCGCCATCCGCCTGGGCGGGTTGAGCCTTGCCCTTGCGGATGGACACCTCGATCTCGATGAATTGACGCTCTCGGCCGACCTCGTGCGATCGAGCGGTCGGCTGCGAGGGGTCTCACTGAGTCCCGTGGCAGACTGGCTTGACATCGGGGGCTCCGGATCGGCTCCACCGGAGCCCCCCGTGCGCGAAGCGATCGATCGCCTGCGAGCGATGCGGATCGAGGCGTCCTGGCAGGCCCAGGGACCGGACGCGCGGCGCTTGACGGGTCAGATCGATCTGGAACTGAAGACGCTCGATCGTGTGTCGGGCGCATCCGATCGCGAGCGCGTGTTCAGCGAAAGTCGGGCCCAGATCTCGCTCTCTGAGGGACGACTGACCGGGAGGGCGAGCCTGAAGCTGCCCTCGCTCGCGTTCGCCCGGCGCCTGACCGCACCGGATTGGCAGATCGAAGGTGCGCTCGACTTCGACGGTCGGGTGGGCGGTTCGATCGAACATCCTGAACTCGATGGCCGGCTGACCGGCGAGCGCTTGACGCTGATCAATCGCAGCCTGGGCTGGCGGCTGCGTGATGGGCGGCTTGCTGCGCGCTTTGATGGTCGCCGCTTGCGGCTCGACCGTCTGCGTTTTGCCAGCGGCGAACAGGGGGCGCTCGAACTCTCGGGCGAGATCGCGCCTGCGGTAGCGCCCTCCGCGAGGCCGACCGGGTCCGACCGGTCGGCTGCTCGCAGCCGTGCGCCCTTCGATGCCGATGTCACGCTCCGACTGGATCGTTTCGTCATGCCGCTCGGCCCGGGGCAACGTCTACTCCTGTCGGGGCAGACCCGGCTGGTCGCCCTGGACGGTGCAGTCCGCTGGTCGGGTCAGGTCCGCGCCGACGAAGGCTTCCTGGAATTCGGGAGCGCCGGCGTACCAGACTTGCCGAGTGACCTGGTGATCGTTGATCCCCGAGGCGGGCCGGCGGCGCCGCAGCCTCGGACCCCGCCGACTTCAGATCAGGCGGCAGAGCGCGTCGCGTCCGAAGGCTGGACGCCGCTCGTCGATGCGGACATTCAGATGGCGCTGGGCGATCGATTGCGGGTTCAGGGCGGCGGTCTGGATGCACGGGTGACGGGCGAACTCGTACTGAGTGGGCGCCTGCCCGCCGATCCGAGGCTGACCGGCCGGGTCCAGCTGCGCGAGGGCAGTTACGTCGCCTACGGCCGCAAACTTGAACTCAGCCGCGGCGAGCTGCGCTTCACGGGCGAAATCGATAACCCCGTCCTGGACATCCTTGCCCTGCGCAGAAGCGCTGAAGTCGAGGCTGGGGTCTCGGTCACGGGCCCGGCGCGGACGCCTCGCATCCGGCTGGTTTCCCAGCCGGATCTGCCCGACGCGCAGAAGCTGTCCTGGCTGGTGCTGGGAACCGGTCTCGAAGATGCGGCGGCGGCCGGCCAGGCGCTCGCGCTGCGCGAGGCGGCGCTGACCCTGCTTGGAAACGACGATGGTGGACTGGTCGGTGGGCTCTCGCAGGCCCTGGGGCTTGATTCGATCGGTTTCGGCCGCTCGGTCGGCGCCGCGCGCGACACGCTGGAACGGTCCAGATTGGGTCCGCCCGGTCTGCCTTCGCCCGGTGCCGGGTCGACCGGATCGACGACCGTACGCCAGGAAGTGGTGTCGGTCAGCAAGCGACTGAACTCTCGCCTGACGGTCAGTTACGAGCGCGGTCTTCAGGGGTTGTGGAATCTGGTGCGCCTGCAATACGAGATTTCCAACCGTCTGTCGCTCAGAGCGCAGAGTGGCAGCGAAAACGCGCTCGATCTGCTCTATTTCTGGTGGTTTGACTGATGGCTGGGCAGACGGGCGGCCGGCCGTTCGGCCGATTCGCTCGGGTCGGCGTCCTTCGTCCGATGCCAGGCTTCAGTCACCCTGCGTTTGACCTGTGACAGGCCATCGGACGCGAAACAATCGATGCTGAAACGGCCGTCCATGCTGCGCAGCCAGGTCAGTTGCCGTTTGGCCAACTGTCGGGTCGCCGCGACCCCGGATTCGATCATGCGGGCAAGCGGTGGCCGGCGATCCTCATCCAGCCAGTGCCACACCTGACGGTAGCCCACGCTTCGCATCGAGGGACAATCTGCCCGGAGATCCCCGCGTCGTCGAAGGGTCTCCACTTCGTCGATCAGACCATGCTGGATCATCGCTTCGAAGCGGAGGGCAATGCGCTCATGCAGTCGGGCGCGCTCGACCGGTTCCAGGGCAATGATCGTATGCGGGGCGCCCTGCGTATCCCGTCCCGCAGGACTTTGGCGCGCCGCCTCGGCCAGCCAGGCGGACAGCGGTTTGCCGGTGGTCTGGAACACTTCGAGGGCACGCTGGATGCGTTGGGCATCGCGGGGGGCGAGTCGGGCCGCAGTGATCGGATCGCAGGCCGCAAGTCGCGCATGCAATGCGGGCCAGCCGGCGGCCCGCGCCTCGTCCTCGATCGCCGCGCGGACGACCGGATCCGCGCCCGGCAGGTCGTGCAATCCCTCGATCAGTGCCTTTGCGTACAGCATGGTCCCGCCGACCAGGAGCGGCAGCCGCCCGCGCGCCTCGATGGCGCGTCGAACGCGCGTTGCGTCGGCGGCAAACCGGGCGGCGGAATAGGCATCGGCGGGGTCGATGAGGTCGATCAGGTGGTGGGGGACACGGGCCCGCTCCTCGGTCGAGGGTTTTGCGGTGCCAATGTCGAGCCCTCGGTAGACCTGAGCGGAGTCCACACTGATGATTTCGATCGGGAGGTACTCGGCAAGAGCCATCGCCAGGGCACTCTTGCCGGATGCGGTCGGTCCGAGTAACAGGATCACGATGCGTTCGGCTGAAGTGTGGTCGAGCCCGCGCGCTCTGGGCGGCGCTCTCAGCGGCCACGCATGAAGCGGGCGTCCAGTTCACCCATGCCGATCTCGAACCAGGTCGGCCGACCGTGGTTGCATTGATCCGCTCCAGGCGTGCGTTCCATCTCCCGAAGGAGCGCATCCATCTCTGCGAGGCTCAGTCGGCGCTGGGCACGGACGGCCGAATGACAGGCCATCCCGGCCAGAACCCGCTCGCAGCGCTCTTCAATGACTCGACTCGCTCCGAATTCGACCACTTCGCTGATGACGTCCTTCGCCAGGCGGGCGACATCGCCCTGGGCAAGGAGCGCTGGGGCACCCCGCACGGCGATCGCAGTCGGCGAGAGGATCGAGAGTTCGAGCCCCAGGCGCTCGAAGATCGCTGGTTCGGCCTCTACGGTACTGACTTCGATCGCTTCGGCCCGAAAAGTGGCCGGAATCAGCAGGGGTTGCTGCGCGAGCCCCTCTCGGTAGAACTGGGTTTTCAGTCGTTCGTAAACGATCCGCTCGTGCGCGGCGTGCATGTCCACAATGATGAGACCCCGAGCCGTCTGGGCGAGGATGTAGACGCCGTGCAACTGGGCCAGCGCGTGGCCGAGCGGGTGATCGTCCTCGGCCTGGGTGGCCGGGGTCTGCGCGCCATCGCCCGGCGGGTGTGAGGCCGGGGTCCCGGACCGATGGGCGGTCGGCGCGCCCGGGGCGATCCGCGGCGAGTCCTCGGTCGACAGAAAACCCAACGAGCGGGACAGCGCGCCCGGGTCGGCGACGCGAGGCGGGCGGCCAAAGGGCAGGGGCTGAGTGGCCGTCCCGGGGCGAGCGACGGCTCCGCCCGGTAACCCGTCTTCCGGAAGGCTCTGGATCCATGGAGTCCCAGAGGGCGGATCGCCGCGGTCGGAGCCATCGATGCCGGACGCAAGCGCCGAGTGCTGGACCCGTCCGCCCCGGAGCACCTGCTCGACGGCGTGATAGACGAACGAGCGGATCCCGTTTGCGTCGCGGAACCGGACCTCGGTCTTGGCCGGGTGGACGTTGACATCCACCGCGCCCGGATCGATCTCCAGAAAGAGCGCCCAGGCCGCGTGTCGATCGCCATGCATCATGTCCGAATACGCCTGACGGATTGCAAAGCCGAGCAGTCGGTCACGCACGAACCGGCGGTTCACGTACAGGAATTGCCGGTCGGCCCGGGCACGGTTGACCGTGGGTAGCCCGAGCAGGCCAAAGAGGCGCAGCCCCCCGGCCTCGACGTCCAGGGTTCGGATGGCCTCTTGATAATCGTCGCCGAGTCCAGCGAGGGCCCGCTCGGCGACCGACCCCGGGGGGAAATCGATCACTTTCCGGCCGTCGACCCAGGCGGTGAAAGCGGTTGCAGGGTGGGCCAGAGCGACCCGCCGGACGGCGTCCATGCATTGCGTGGCTTCCACGCTGGTGCTTTTGAGAAATTTTCGACGGGCGGGTGTATTGCCGTACAAATCGAGGACTTCAACCGTGGTCCCGCGCGCACCCGCGGCCGGATGGATGTCTCCGGTGCTCGAGTCAAACACCCTGGCCTCATTTGTCTCGGCGGTACGACTGGTCAGGCGTACGCGCGCCACTGAAGCGATCGAGGCCAGGGCCTCGCCCCGGAACCCGAGGCTTGCGACCTGCTCAAGATCGGCCAGGCTGGTGATTTTGCTGGTCGCATGGCGGGTGAGCGCAATCCCGAGCTGATCCGGGGCGATTCCGCAGCCATCGTCGCTGATAGCGATCCGCGCGCTGCCGCCCTGTTCGATCCGGATGTCGATCCGGAGCGCGCCCGCATCGAGCGCATTCTCCAGCAGTTCCTTGACCACCGAGGCGGGCCGTTCGACCACTTCACCGGCGGCGATCTGGCTGATCAGTGTGTCCGGCAAGAGCGCAATGGGCCGATGTGACGCGGGCCCGGACGCATGGATGGTCACCTCATTCATCCTCCCATTCTATCGGTGGGGCGGCACCCGAATGCGCTTCGGTATCATCGGGTCATGGATTTCGCGCACCTCATCGATCTCTTCCTCAACCTGGACAAACACCTGGCCGAGCAGGTGGCGGTCTGGGGGCCGTGGATCTACGCCATCCTTTTCCTGATCATCTTTGTCGAGACCGGTGTCGTGGTCATGCCCTTCCTGCCGGGCGATTCCTTGCTCTTCGTGTGCGGGGCGATCGCCGCAGTGGGCGGAATGGACCTGCGTGTGCTGATGGCGTTGCTCGCTACGGCGGCTATTTTGGGTGACGGGCTCAATTACGCCATTGGCCGACGCGTCGGGCCACGTGTGTTCGGCTGGGAACGATCGCGCTGGTTCAACCGCGACGCGTTCGACCGCACGCATGCGTTTTATGAGCGTCACGGACCGATGACCATCATCATTGCCCGTTTCCTGCCCTTTGTTCGAACCTTTGCGCCATTTGTGGCGGGCGTTGCGCAAATGAACCGGGCGCGGTTCACGCTCTACAACGTGGTGGGCGGGGTGCTTTGGGTGGTCAGTCTGACGGCGCTGGGCTACCGGGTCGGCAACACCGAATGGGTGCAGCGCCACTTCAGCTGGGTGGCGCTGGCGATGATCGTGATCCCCGGGCTCCCTGCCGTGTTCGAGGTCCTGCGGCATGTGATTCGTGCCCGACGGGCTCGTCGAGATCGTCAACCCGTGATCGGGCGTTGACCGGCGGTCAGCGACTGTTCCTGGTAGGCCAGGATGCCCTCGAGGATCGCCTTTGCCAGACGCTTCTGGTGCTCGGGGTCGACCAGTCGGCGCTCTTCGGCCGGATTGCTGATGAATGCGGTTTCAACCAGGACCGAGGGCATGTCCGGCGAGCGCAGCACGGCAAACGACGCCCCTTCGACGCGGGGCTTGTGCAGATGCCCGACGCGGCCCAGTCCCTGCAGCACGTGGCTGCCCAGCAGGCTCGATTCACGGATCTGGGCGTGCGTGGTCAGATCGAGCAGGACCTTTCGGACCTCGCGGTCGCGACTGGAGAGATTGACGCCGCCCACTTCATCTGCGCCGTTCTCTCTTTGGGCCAGCCATCGGGCGGTCGTACTCGACGCCCCGCGCTCGGACAGGACATAGACCGACGCGCCGCGGGGGCGCGGCTCGGGATAGGCGTCAGCATGGATCGAGACGAAGATATCCGCACGGACTCGGCGGGCCCGCTGGACCCGCGTGGCCAGAGGCACGAAATAGTCGCCCGTCCGGGTCATGAAGGCCCGCATGCCCGGCTCGGCGTTCACCAGCGAGCGCAGTTCGCGTGCGATCGCGAGCACCACATCCTTTTCGTAGGTGCCGCCCGGCCCGATTGCACCCGGGTCTTCGCCCCCATGACCCGCGTCGATGGCGACCACGAAGCGCGGTCGCTGTGGGGATGGGGCGCGACCCTTGCGCCCAGACCCGGCGCGGCCGTCCGAGCGTCCGTCGATCGTCTCGTCGGTTCTGTCTCGTGCGGCCGACCGGGAGGCGGGCTGCTGATCGGCGTATTCGCGCAGCAGCGCTTGCAGGGGATCGGCGCGCTGACCCGGGTACAGATCAATCACGAGTCGGTGCCGGTATTGTCGGGACGGGGGCAGCGTGAAGACCTGGGGCGCGGTGCCCGGGGCCAGTGCAAGACGCAGGCGGATTGATCGTCCCCCCCGGGACTGGATCCAGATCGACTGGAGCAGTGGGTCGGGGCGCAGCACCTTCGAGAGGAGCGCTTGCAGCTTTGAGAGGGTATCCACCGCTTCGATGTCGACGACCAGTTCGGGCGGGTCGTTGCGCCGCTTTTCGGTCGCGCGAACCGGCCCATCGAGTTCGATCGCAAGCCGCGAATACTCAGGTCCCGGCCAGAATCGCACGGCCAGCAGGCCAGCGGCCTGCGCGAATCGCAGATCGAGGCTCAGCTGGGCGCCAGCGACCCATGCTGCGCGCAGCCCGAAGCTGGCGATGGCGCCGCGCTGCAGCAACCGGCGTCGATGAGTGCCCTCAGGCATCGGCGGCCGTCCTCAGAGTAGGCATCGAGTTCCGCCCAGCGGCATTCGTCGATCGGCGGGTCCCGCATGGTGTCCGTGGCCGGCTGGCCCGGTGGACGGCCCAGGTGCAGGTCGATCCAGAGGTCCGGCACAGGGAGGGTACCGCCGGCCTGCTCGGGCCACTCGACGACGACCACGGTCCTCGAGTCGAATGAGGACTCGAATCCCGCATCGCGCCAGGCGTCCGCGTAATCCAGCCGATAAAAATCATAATGATGGAGCTCGAAGCTCGGAAGATTATAAGGTTCGAGCAAGCTAAAGGTCGGACTTTTGATACGACCCTGAACGCCGAGCGCACGCAGCAGTGCGCGCGCGAGCGTCGTTTTGCCCGCACCCAGCCCGCCGGACAGGTAGAGCCTGAACCCGGGGGTCAGCGGGTGGGCAAGGTGGGTCGCCAGGGCCTGGGTCGCCGTTTCACCCTCGAGAACGCAGTCGAGGTGCTGAAGAGCCATGTGGGCGGTTTTCACCATGACGGTGGGTCATCCTGACGGCGGGGGGCGGTCGTCGTTTATCGTATCCGCCAAGCTTAACCGGTCCGGACGGCCTTGTTCGGACTCGGGACCCTCCATGCCTGTTCAGTCCGGTCGCCCGAATGTCCGATGTGCCGATGCGTGCAGACTCTTTCCCGCCTGAGCTCGATACGGTGCGTCAGTGGGCGGCTGCGCTTGGTTTCAGTAGCGCCGGGGTGGCCCGGCTCGAACTCTCGGATGCGGAACCGGGCCTGAGGGCCTGGCTGGAGGCGGGCTGGCACGGAACGATGGACTACATGGCTCGGCATGCGGACCTGCGCGTGCATCCGACCCGGCTGGTGCCGGGGGCTGTCTCTGCGCTGATGGTTCGAATGGATTACACCCCCAGCGATCCGGCCTGGGTCGAGCAGGCCTGGGCGACCCTGGCGGCCAGCGAGCGGGCTTACGTCGCCCGCTATGCCTTGGGTCGGGACTACCACAAGGTGGTCCGCGCCCGTCTTCAGCGCCTGGCGGACCAGATTGCTCAGGCGATTGGTCCGTTCGGCTATCGCGTGTTCTGCGATTCCGCGCCGGTGATGGAGGTCGAACTCGCGCGCCGGGCCGGTTTGGGCTGGCGCGGAAAACATACGCTTCTGATCGACCGTACGCGCGGATCAAGTTTCTTTCTGGGCACCCTGTATACCGACCTGGACTGGCCTGAAACGGGTGAGTCCTCGGCGCACTGTGGGCGCTGCACGCGCTGTCTGGCCGTTTGCCCGACCGGCGCGATTGTCGAACCTTATCGGCTCGATGCCCGCCGCTGCATTGCCTACCTGACCATCGAGTCCGCCGAGCCGATTCCGCTCGAACTGCGTCCCGCGCTGGGTAATCGGATCTTTGGCTGCGATGACTGTCAGCTGGTGTGTCCCTGGAATGGCTTTGCCCAGCCCTCGCTGGTCCAGGATTTCGCACCCCGTCACGGTCTGGACGGTGCCACACTGGTCGACCTGTTCAGCTGGGATCAGGCGACCTTCGAGGAGCGCACCGCCGGTTCCGCGATCCGGCGAATCGGTCACTCGCGATGGTTGCGTAATCTTGCCGTGGCCCTGGGCAATCTTTCGTCGGATGCCGGGCTTGAGGTCCTTGAAGCCGCCCGAGCAGCGCTGAGCGCCCGGCTGGATGATCCGTCTCCACTCGTTCGCGAACACGTCGCGTGGGCGCTCGAGCGACTCGAACCCGGCGGTACCCCGACCTTAGAGTCCAACCCAGCTGAGCCAGAAGGGTAGGGCAATCGCCGAGCCGATCAGGGACAGGCTCACCAGGGCCGCCACGAACGGGCCGTCACCGCCCATCCGGCTGGCCAGAATGTAGGCCGCAGGCGCAGTCGGCATCGAGGTGTAGAGGACGACGATCGCTTGCGGCATGCCCTGAAGTCCGAAGAGCGCGCTCAGTCCGAGACCGATCGCGGGCATCACGCAGAGTTTGATCGTCGTGAACCAGGCGGTCAGGCGAAGGGCGCTCAGCCGACGCTCGGCCTCAGCCATCCGTGCCTGGTCCAGGCGCAATCCTGCGCCGGCGGCGAGCAGCCCCAACGCGAGCGAGGCGACGCCCAGGCGTTCGACGGTCGCCACCGCGACCGAGGGGAGTGTGAGCCCGCTCAGGTTGACGGCAAGCCCGCTGATTGTGCCGATGATCAGCGGGTTTCGGGCGAGCTCCCTGAGCACTCCGGCTCCGGCGTTTCGGGCCAGCGGGTACACCGCAGCCACGTTCAGGATCGGGACCGAAAAGCCCATGATCAGTGCCGCCAGTGCCAGCCCTTCCGCCCCCCCGATTCGTTGCGACAAGGCGAGCAGCACGTAGGAGTTGAAGCGGAACGCGCACTGCACACCCGAAGCGAATTGCGCGGCATCGACGGCGAAGAGATGACGTGCCGCGTAGCCCAGTCCGATCCCGGCGATCGCGGCTCCCACCGCCGAGCTGAGGACCGGACCGGCGAGCCCGAAATCGAGGGGCTGGGCGGCAATGGTGATGAACAGGAGGGCCGGGAACAGGACGAAGTAGACCAGCCGCTCCAGACTGGTCCAGAATGAGGCTTCGCCGAAAAAGCTTCGACGCAAGGCGAAGCCCAGAGCGATCAGGGCAATGTCGGGAGCGAGAAGCCAGGCGGTTTGCATGATGGAGACTTGGGGCAAGAGTGTAACGGACGGCGACCAGCGCGTGATCGAGGCGTTTTGCGACGCCTTGTGGCTGCAAGATGGGCTCTCGACCAATACGCGTCAGGCCTACCGTCTGGACCTGCTGGCCTTCGCCGACTGGATGCGTCGCGAATGGGCCGTTGCGCTCACCGAGGCCCGGAGTGAGCATCTGCAGGCGTATGTGGCCGCCCGGTTCGCCGGATCTCGGGCGAGCAGCAGCAACCGACGTCTGTCGGTCATGCGGCGCTTTTTTGGGTATCTGTTGAGAGAGCGGGTCCGAACCGACGACCCGAGCGAGCGGCTGCGCTCGGCAAGGCAGCCGCCGCGCTTTCCGTCCACACTGTCCGAGGCACAGGTGGAGGCCCTGATCGCAAGCCCCGATCTGGGCAAGCCACTGGGTGTGCGCGATCGAGCGATGCTGGAAACCCTGTATGCCACCGGGTTGCGGGTGAGTGAACTCGTCAACCTCCCGATTCTGGGCGTGTCGCTTGAGCAGGGCGTGGTCCGGGTGATCGGCAAGGGGACGCGTGAAAGGCTGGTTCCGCTCGGTGAGCCTGCGATCGACTGGATCGGCCGTTGGCTGGACGGGCCGCGCGCCCAGATGCTCGCCGGCCGTTTGAGTGATGCGCTGTTCGTCTCATCGCGCGGCTCGGCGATGACCCGCCAGATGTTCTGGACGCTGATCAAGCAGTATGCCCGCCGGGCGGGCATCGACGCGCCCCTGTCGCCACACACGCTGCGGCATGCGTTTGCCACGCATTTGCTGCAGCACGGCGCGGATCTGCGGGTGGTGCAGATGTTGCTGGGGCACGCCGACATCTCGACGACCCAGGTCTACACCCACGTTGCCCGCGAGCGATTGAAAGTGCTGCATGCGCGTCACCACCCCCGCGGATGAATCGGGCATACTCCACGCCGTTCAAAAATCAGGTCTCAACTTGTGATCGCGCCGCCGGAAGGAGGAAGCCATGCGGATCGCCATCGTTGGGCTCGGTGCGGTGGGTGGGCTGATTGCGGCCCGCCTCGCCCGGGCCGGTCAACCCGTCTGCGCGCTGGCGCGCGGGCAAACCCTTGACGCTGTTCGTCGCGACGGATTGCGGCTGATTGACGCTTCGGGCGAACAGTCCCTGCCGCTTCTTGTCTCCGACCGACCCGAGCACCTCGGACCCGTCGACCTGATCGTCTTGAGCGTGAAGGCGCCGGCGCTGCCCTCGGTGGCTCCGCAGGTCGCACGGATGCTGGGCCGCGAGACGGCGATCCTGTCTGCAATGAACGGCGTGCCCTGGTGGATGTTTCACGGGCTCGATGAGACGCTCGCTGCCCGGGCCTGGCCCTCGATCGATCCCGATGGGCAGTTGGCGCGCCTGATGCCGCCTGAGCGCGTGATTGGGGGCGTGCTTCACCTGGCGAGCGATTGTCCCGAACCTGGCGTGGTGCGGCACTCGACCGGCCAGCGTCTGATCATCGGCGAGCCCACGGGCGGTCAGCGCGCCCGCAGCCAGGCGGCCGCGCAGGCGCTCAGGGCAGCGGGGTTCGACGTCGAAGAGGCGCCCCGCATCCAGCAGGAACTATGGTTCAAGCTTTGGGGCAACATGACCGTCAACCCGATTTCAGCGCTGACCGGTGCGACGGTCGACCGCATCGTCGGCGATCCGCTGGTTCGTGCCTTCATGTCCCGCGTGATGGTCGAGGCCGCCGAAATCGGCGCGCGGATCGGCCTGCCGATCGCGATGTCCCCCGAGGACCGGCATCAGGTCACCCGCCGGATCGGCGCCTTTCGCACCTCGATGCTGCAGGATGTGGATGCGGGCCGGGCCATCGAACTGGACGCGCTGGTCACCGTGGTCCGCGAGATCGGCGAGGCCGTGGGCCTCGCGACGCCCAATACGGACGCCCTGCTTGGCCTGACGCGCGTTTTTGCCCGCGAGCAGGGCCTTTACCCTGGCGAGGCGCCTGCGCCGGGCGGACGGGTGCAATGAGTGGCGACCGCGTCAAGCATGTCTCGGAAACGCCGGCCACGCGGTTTCTGCGCGCGCGGAAGATTCCGTTTGGCGAGCACCCGTACGAATACGTCGATCATGGCGGGACGGCCGAATCAGCCCGCCAGTTGGGGGTCGATGAACACATCGTCTTCAAGACGCTGGTGATGCAGGATGATCGCGCGCGGCCGCTCGTGGTTCTGATGCACGGGGATCGCACCGTTTCGACGAAGGCGCTCGCGCGCCAGATCGGCGTCAAGTCGGTCGAACCCTGCGATCCGGCACAGGCTCAGCGTCATAGTGGCTATCTGGTGGGTGGGACCTCGCCGTTCGGGCTGAAGAAGCCGATGCCCGTCTTCCATGAGGCATCGATGACCGAAATCGAGCGGGTGTATCTCAACGGCGGTCGGCGCGGTTATCTGGTGTCGCTCGCCCCCGCGCAGATTGTCGAGCTCCTCGGTTCGACACCGGTACACTGCGCAATCGAGAAGAGCTGAGACCCTGCTTCACCGGCCCACCGTCCGGTCGGGGTCGAACGGCGAGGAGACTGTCAATGGAAGCGTTGCTTGGACCGGTGGTGGTGCTGGCCGCCTACCTGCTGGGGTCAATCTCATTCGCGGTGGTTGTCAGTCGCGCGATGGGGCTGGCGGACCCGCGCAGCTACGGGTCGGGTAACCCCGGGGCAACCAATGTTCTGCGGACCGGGCGCCGTGGTGCGGCGCTCCTGACTCTGTTGGGTGACAGCCTCAAGGGCGTGGTCGCCGTGCTTGTTGCCCGCTGGTTGGGCGTGGCCGAAAGCATGGTCGTTTTCGCCGCCCTGGCGGCCTTTGTGGGGCACGTGTTCCCCGTCTTTCATGGCTTCAAAGGCGGAAAGGGCGTGGCGACGGCCGCAGGCGTCCTGCTTGCGCTCGATCCCTGGTTGGGTGGGCCCACGTTGCTCACCTGGTTATTGATCGCTTTTTTCTTTCGCTATTCATCGCTTGCCGCGCTCGTGGCGGCGGTGTTCGCCCCGCTCTGGCAGCTGTTTCTCCATGGCCCGGGGCTGAGCGTGTTGGCGGTGGCCGTCATGAGTGCGCTGCTGATTGCCCGTCACCGAGGCAACATCGTGAAATTGATGAAGGGCACCGAGTCGCGCATCGGCGGCGGGTCGCGGTCCGCACCGGGTCCGGATCAGCGTTGAGGGTCGGGCTGAGTCGATCGCCGTTCGAGTGTCTCGAGCGGCCAGCGCGGTCGGACCGCGAAGGCCTTGGGAACCGTGGGACACTGCCCCGCCCGAGCCAGGGCTTGCAGACGTAAGGCCCCGGCCAGCGCGATCATCGCGCCGTTGTCGGTGCACAGGGCCGGGGGTGGAAAGCTCACCTCGATCCCCTGCCTGGAACCGGCCTCGTTCAGGCGCTCGCGCAGCCGTCGGTTGGCGCTCACGCCCCCCGCGACCACCAGTCGCCTGATTCCGGTCTGCGCGACTGCGCGCAGGGCCTTGCTCGCCAGCACATCGGTGATGGCCGCCTCGATTTCCAGCGCCAGATCGGCCCGTGCGTCCGGGTCGTGCACACCCCGTTCGACGATCACCCGCACGGCGGTCTTCAAGCCGCTGAAGCTGAAATCGAGATGCGGTTCGTGGATCAGGGGTCTGGGCAGGCTGAACCGCCCCGGCCGTCCGTCGCGAGCCAGTGCGGATAAGGCAGGCCCACCGGGGTAGCCCAGGTCGAGCAGCTTCGCACTCTTGTCGAAGGCTTCGCCGGCAGCGTCGTCCAGGGTATCTCCAAGCAGATCGTACTGCCCGATATCGTGGACCGCGAGCAACTGCGTATGGCCCCCGGAGACCAGCAGCGCGACGAAGGGCGTGGCGGGCGGGTGCTCGCCCAGCAGCGGTGACAGGAGATGCCCCTCCAGATGGTGCACGCCGATGCCGGGCCGTTGCAGCGCCCAGGCAAGCGAGGCGCCCACGCCCGCCCCCACCAGCAGCGCACCGGCCAGTCCGGGACCTTCGGTCCAGGCGACGGCGTCGATCGCGGCGAGCGTGTGCCCGCATTGTCCAAGCGCCTCGCGGGCAAGCGGGATCACACGGCGGATATGATCCCGGGAGGCGAGTTCGGGGACCACGCCACCGTACCGCTCGTGCATGGCCACCTGCGAATGCAGGGCCTGACCGAGCAGTCCCTTTTCGGTGCAATACAGCGCGACGCCGGTTTCGTCGCAGGAGGTTTCAATGCCGAGCACGATCATCGGTCAAGTATCGCACGCGCCCGCAGCGGCTCGAGCGCTGGATCTGCTGGTGATCGGGGGCGGTGCGGCGGGCCTTTTTTGTGCGGGGCAGGCGGCTCAGCGCGGACTGAGGGTCGGGGTGGTCGACCATTCAGCGCGTCGCGGCGAGAAGATTCGCATCTCGGGGGGTGGGCGCTGCAATTTCACCAATCTGGACGCGGACCGGAGTGAGCGCTTCAGTGGGGCCGATCCGCGCTTCATCCGCGCCGTGCTGCGTGCCTATCCGCCCGAGCGATTCATTGCGCTGGTGCGCGCCCGCGGCATTTCGTACCACGAAAAGCACAAGGGGCAGCTGTTCTGCGACGACTCCGCAGAGCGGATCGTCGATCTCCTCACCGATGCGTGCGAGCGTGGCGGGGTTCGCGAATACCGACCGTGCCAGATCCAGGCGGTCCGGGTCGAGGACGCCTCTGTCCTGGGCCGGTTTGTGGTCGAAACCGATCACGGTGTGTTGCATGCGCATCGCCTGGTCGTGGCGACCGGCGGCCTGTCGATTCCGAAGATCGGAGCAAGCGATCTGGGCTACCGCATTGCGCGACAGTTCGGCCACAAGGTGATCGAACCGCGACCGGCTCTGGTTCCGCTCACCTTCGACCCCTCCGGCTGGTCCGCCTGGTCGGCGCTGGCCGGGGTGGCGATCCCGGTCCGGGTTCGATCGGGCGCCTCGCCCGACTTCGACGATGACCTGCTGTTTACGCACCGTGGGTTGTCGGGCCCGGCGATTCTGCAGGCCTCGAGCTTCTGGCGGCCGGGCGGTGCGCTCGAAATCGACCTTCTCCCCGGCGAAGACGTGCGGGCATGGCTGCGCAGCGAGCGCGATCACGCCGGCGCGCGGCTCCTGAGTACAGTGCTTGCGCAACGCCTGCCGCGGCGGCTGGCTCAGCACTGGGTGGCTGCAGCCCCGGGCCCCGATCGCAAGGGCGACCGCAAGCTGGCCGAACTGGGCAATGCCGCGCTGGGGGCGACGGCCGAGTCCCTGTCCCGCTGGGCGATCGAGCCCACCGGGACCGAGGGCTTTCGCAAGGCCGAAGTCACCACAGGAGGCGTCTCGGTGGTCGATATCGAGCCACGCACGCTCGAATCGCTGCGCCAACCGGGGCTTCATTTCATTGGCGAGGTGCTCGATGTCACCGGCTGGCTGGGGGGCTACAACTTTCAGTGGGCCTGGGCCAGTGCCTACGTCGTCGCGCAGGCGGCCGCTGCGCGTGCCTCGGCCTGAGTGCATCTCTTGTCCATCCGTTTGACAAACGAACATTTACAGCACATGATGTTAGGTTCGTTCGAAAGGGGGTGATTTTTTTATGCCGACGGTACGAGTCAAGGAAAACGAGCCCTTCGATGTGGCACTCAGGCGCTTCAAGCGCACCATCGAAAAAGCCGGAATCATTACCGAGCTTCGGGCACGCGAGTTTTATGAGAAGCCCACTTCCGAGCGCAAGCGCAAGAAGGCCGCGGCGGTCAAGCGCCATTACAAGCGCATCCGCAGCCAGATGCTCCCCAAGAAGCTGTACTGAGCTTCACTGAGTTCAGTTTCACTGAGTATCGGGCCTGACGGGCCGGTGGCCACCGGCCCGTCTTCACAAGCGGGGTCCGCCCCGTTTGCCTGGGCGGCATCCGTCCGTCTGAATCCCGCCCGTCTGGTTCCCCACCGAGATCCCGCATGACGATCAAGGACAGAATCTCCGAAGACATGAAGGCGGCGATGCGTGCTCGCGAGGCCGATCGTCTGCTCGCCATCCGCATGCTGATGGCTGCGATCAAGCAACGCGAAGTCGACGAGCGCATCACGCTCGATGACGAGCAGGTGTTGACCGTCATCGACCGTCAGATCCGTCAGCGGCGCGAATCAATCGCCGGCTACGAGGCCGCCGGGCGGGACGATCTGGTCGCGCGCGAGCGCTTCGAAGTCGACGTTCTCTCTGCATACCTGCCCGCCCAGGCCAGCGCCGAGGATGTGCGTGCGGAAATCGATACAGCCATCGCCGCAACAGGCGCCACGGGCATCGCGCAGATGGGCAAGGTGATGGCGATTCTCAAGCCCCGCCTCGCGGGTCGGGCCGATCTCTCGGCCGTTTCGGCTCAGGTGCGCGCGCGTCTGTCGGGTCAGTGATTACGGGGGTCGCCCCCGCCACGATCCGGCCACCCGGCGATCTCGCTCCGCGGACTGACTCTGACCCTCTCGGGCTCTGCGTGCGAGCCCCTCGATCCTGCCGGAGCGGTACACTCGTCCGGTGATTCCCCAGGACTTCATCCAACAACTGCTGGGCCGCGTCGACATCGTCGAAGTGGTGGGTCGGCACGTTCAACTCCGTCGGGCCGGCGCCAATTTTCTGGGTCTGTGCCCTTTTCACGGTGAAAAATCGCCGTCGTTCACGGTCAGTCCATCCAAGCAGTTCTATCACTGCTTCGGTTGTGGGGCGCATGGGTCGGCGATCGGGTTCCTGATGGAGCATGCCGGTCTCGGTTACGTCGATGCCATTCGGGACCTCGCGCGTGATGCAGGCCTGGCGGTGCCCGAGGTCGGTCGGGCCGATGCGGCCGAGGCCGCGCGGCAGGCGGCCCGCCAGGGCGATCTGACCCGCCTGATGACCGAGGTCGCGCGGTTTTATCGAGAGCGATTACGGGACACGACGCGAGCGATCGAGTACCTGAAAGGCCGAGGCATGACAGGTGAGATGGCTGCCCGGTTCGGGATCGGCTATGCGCCGGCGCAGTGGCGGGCACTGGAGGCGATGACGGGCGACTACGACGGCCCGGCGTTGCTTGACGCGGGTCTGGTCATCGACAACCGGGATGAGTCCGGTCAGTCGCGCCGCTACGATCGATTTCGGGATCGCATCATGTTTCCGATCCGCAATGCGCGCGCGCAGATCGTTGGCTTTGGCGGGCGGGTGATCGATTCCGGCGAACCCAAGTACATGAATTCGCCTGAGACGGCCGTATTTTCAAAAGGGCGCGAGATCTACGGCGTCTTCGAGTCCCGCGAAGGCATTCGTCGCGAGAACTGCGTGGTCGTTGTCGAAGGCTACATGGATGTGGTGATGCTCGCCTGCCATGGCGTCGACAATGCGGTCGCCACGCTGGGCACAGCCACCACGGCGGACCATCTGCGCAAGCTCGTCCGTCTGGCGGACCGTCTGGTATTCGCGTTTGATGGCGATGCGGCGGGCCGAAAGGCCGCCTGGCGGGCGCTGGAAACCAGTCTGCCCTTCGTTGCGGATGACCGGCGGATCGATTTCCTGTTCCTGCCGGCCGAACACGATCCGGACAGCTTCGTTCGCGAGCAGGGGGCTTCAGCATGGCGGGACCGCCTGAATCGCACCACGTCCCTGTCGGAGCACCTGATCAGCTCGCTTGTGAGCGAGCTCGATCTCGAGCAGGCCGAAGGGCGGGCCGCGCTGATGGCCCAGGCGGGCCCCTTGTTGCGGCAGCTGGCCGCACCCGCACTGCGCATGCAGTTGGCGCACCGGATTGCCGAATTGGCCCGGCTCGATATCCGCGAAGTCGATCGTTATCTCTCGACTCAATCTCCGAATGAGCGGCGCAGTGGTTCGGGCGCACGGGCGCAGTCGGGTGGGGCCTTTGCAGCGGGCGATCCGGTGTCCCCCGGACGGGCGATGCCCTCGGACGCCCGCGGTGAGGGCGCGCAATGGGGGCAGGGGGAAAGCAGAAACGCCCCCCGGCGCGGGCGTGATGGGTCGCGAACGGGCTGGGCCCGACCGGCGGTACGGATTCCGGTTGCAGCGCCCGATCTGCTCGCCAGGGTTCGCCTGCTGCTTGCCCTGCATCCAGCGCTTGCGGATCAGGTGCCGCTTGAGGCGGACTGGATCGACGCGTCGCTGCGCGATTGGGCGGAGCTCCTGAGCACCGTGCCAGCCAACAGTACGTTTGCCAATGTCTGCGAGTGCGTGCGGGCGGCCGATCCCCAGGCGGCCGAACGACTGCAGCGCGAGGGTGTAGCCGACCCGGGCGCCTTGTCGACGCTTTCTGCCGAAGAGGCCGCCGACGAACTGCGCGGCGCGCTCGTGCAGATCGAGCAGCGCTGGGTGCGCAGCCACCTCGAACAGTTGGTCGCTTCGGGCATCCGTTCCAGCGAGGATCGTCTGCGCTACCAGTCACTTCTGGCCCGATCTAGACAGTTTCGAGCCTGAACGGCTATAATGGAGGGTTCTCCCCTAATCGTCCTTCCTACCCAGAATCCTTCTATCGAAGAGGCTCATCGTGGCGGCAAAGGCAGTGGCGGCAAAGGCAGTGGCTTCCAAGACGGTCGGATCCAAGACTTCTTCAGCGAAAAAGGGTGAGGCCCCATCAAAGGGTCGGGCAGCACCCACGGGTCGAGCAGCGCCCGCGAGTGCGTCAAAAGCCGGTTCGGCACCGGCGCGCAGCCGTGCGGGTCCGTCTCAAAAGCCTGCCGCCCAGGCGGTCGCCGTGCGCAAGAAGGGTTCGCCGTCAGAGGGGGTGGGTTCCGCCCCACCCAAGAGCGCCAAAGCCCAGGCCGCGGGCTCGAAGCGCGCGATTGCGAATCAACCCGCTGCTCCGTCGGCGTCCGCATCCCGGGCCCGCACATCGGGCAGCCCAGCGTCAAGCAAGGCATCCGTGACCACCAAGAAAACTCCCGCTCCGACCCAGAAAACCCCGAGCAAGGCCGCCGTTCAGCCAGCAGGGACCCGTCAATCGGCCCGCACAAGCCCGGCGCAGCCGGCAGACCTGCCCGTTACCACGAAGCGAACCCTCGCCCAGACCAAGACCGTATCCGCTGCCTCGGCCAAAGGCTCTGCCAAACCAGACACCGAAACCGTCGCGGCGGCACCCAGGAGCAAGTCCAAGGCCGCAACATCGGCTGCGCTCCCCGAACCCACCCCGGTCACTGCGCGCCCCGCCAAATCCGCCAAGTCGTCCGGCAAACAGGCGCCCCTCGCTGAGCCCGTCGTGGTCGCCGCCCCAGCCGAGGCAGCGCCGCAGGCCAGCGCGTCTCGCCCGCCCAAGGCGGCCAAGCCGGCCAAGCCGGCCAAGGCCGCCAAGACCCCCCAGGGGGCGGTCGCCGACGAACCCAAACCCGCCCAGCCAGCCAAAGCTGAAAAGGCGGCAAAGCCGGCCAAAGAAGCCAAGGTCGGCAAGGACGCAAAGGCGGGCAAGGCCGGCAAGCCAGCGGCCAAGCCGGCCGATGACGCCGAGATGGGCGGCGAACCCGATGTCCTCGACGATGCCGGTGACACCTTCGACGACGCCGAGCCCGAAGTCATCCCCGAGGTCGTCGCGGCACCTGCCAAGGCGGGTCGACGGGGCAGCCGGGCCAAGGAAAAGCAGCTGCTCAAGGAACTCGGTGGCCGATCAGGCATCACCGAAGAGCAGCGCGAGGCCACCCGCAACAACCTCAAGGTGCTCATCCGCCTGGGCAAGGAACGCGGCTTTCTCACCTACTCCGAAGTCAACGACCACTTGCCCGAGGACCTCGTCGAACCCGACGCGGTCGAGTCGATTGTCGCCACCTTTGATGCCATGGGCATCAAGGTCTATGAGCAGGCGCCCGATGCCGAAACCCTGCTGATCAACGATTCCGTGGCTGTAGCCAGCTCGGACGAAGACGCCGAAGAAGAGGCCGAAGCGGCCATCTCTGCGGTCGATTCCGAATTCGGTCGCACCACCGATCCGGTCCGGATGTACATGCGCGAGATGGGGTCGGTCGAGCTCCTCACCCGCGAAGGCGAAATCGAGATCGCAAAGCGCATCGAGGACGGCCTCAAGCACATGATTCAGGCGATTTCAGCCTGCCCCACCACGATCAAGGAAGTCCTCGATCATGCCGACCGCATTCGGGCCGGCACCATGCGGATCGATGAGGTCGTCGATGGCCTGATCGATCCCAATGCCCAGGAAGCCGACGATTTCCCGGCCGCCGCATCGGCGGCCTCCGATGAGGCGGATTTCGATGACGAGGACGGCGGCGAGGGCGCCGAGGGCGGTGGCGCCAATACCGCCAAGCTCGAAGAGCTCAAGCGAGACGCGCTGGCCAAGTTCGACCTGATCGCCGCGGGCTTCGAGCAGATGCGCGTGGCCTACGAGGGCGGGGGCTACAAGAGCGATCGTTACCAGCAGGCCCAGCAGGAGATCTCCAACGAGCTGATGAGCATTCGCTTCACGGCCAAGATCGTTGAAAAGCTCTGCGATACGCTGCGCGAGCAGGTCGAGCAGGTTCGCAAACTCGAATTTGCCATCGCCAACGTCTGCCTGCGGCGCGTCGGGATGCCGCGTGAGCATTACCTCGCGTCCTTTCCCGGGCACGAGACCGATCTCGACTGGGTTCATCGCGAACTCGCCCGGAACAGCCCCTGGGGTAGCGTTCTCGCTCGAAATGTCCCCACCATTCAGGACCTTCAGCAGAAGCTGATCGACCTGCAGGCCCGCGTCGTACTGCCGCTGGCCGATCTCAAGGAAATCAACCGCCGGATGATCAGCGGCGAAACGCTCGCCCGCAAGGCCAAGCGTGAAATGACTGAGGCCAACCTGCGCCTGGTCATTTCCATTGCCAAGAAATACACCAATCGCGGCCTGCAGTTCCTGGACCTGATCCAGGAGGGCAACATCGGTCTGATGAAGGCCGTCGACAAGTTCGAGTACCGGCGCGGCTACAAGTTCTCCACCTATGCCACCTGGTGGATTCGCCAGGCGATCACGCGTTCCATTGCCGATCAGGCGCGCACCATCCGCATTCCGGTGCACATGATCGAGACGATCAACAAGATGAACCGGATCAGCCGGCAGATCCTCCAGGAAACCGGCCAGGAGCCCGATCCCGCCACGCTCGCGGTCAAGATGGAAATGCCCGAGGACAAGATCCGCAAGATCCTCAAGATCGCCAAGGAACCGATCTCCATGGAGACGCCCATCGGCGACGATGACGACTCGCATCTGGGCGACTTCATCGAGGACACGACCACCCTCGCGCCGTCTGACGCAGCGCTCCACGGGTCCATGCGCGACGTCGTCAAGGAAGTCCTTGATTCCTTGACCCCCCGCGAGGCCAAGGTCTTGCGCATGCGCTTTGGCATCGAGATGAGCACCGACCACACCCTCGAGGAAGTCGGCAAGCAGTTCGACGTCACACGCGAGCGCATTCGGCAGATCGAGGCCAAGGCCCTGCGCAAGCTCCGTCATCCCACGCGCGCCGACAAGCTGAAGAGCTTTCTCGAGGGGCAGTGAGCGTCGCGGTGCGGGCGGTCGGGTTCGCACGCACTGTGTCGGTCGGTCGTCCCGCACCTGATTGTTCCCGGTGAATCCATCCGGAAGCTTCCCGGTCGGCCTCGCGTTTACGCTGGGCGCGGTCTTCCTTTGGGGAACGCAGGTTCCGGTCGCCAAAGTGCTGCTCGAGTCGATGGACAGCTTCGCTTTTGGGGCGCTGCGCTACCTGATCGCGCTGGCCGGTTTCGCCCCGATCCTCTGGTGGCGCGAGGGCTGGCGAGGGTTCTCGGTTGGGGGCCAGGGCGCTCGGCTGGCGGTCGCGGGCGGCGTCGGCCTGGCAGGGTCCACGGTACTGGTCTTTCTGGGCTTGAGTTTTACCCGCGCAGAGTCCGCAGCAATCATTCTCGCTTTGCAGCCGGGCATGACAGCGCTGGCGCAATGGGTGATCGATCGTCGTCGCCCACCCGGCTACACGCTCGCCTGCCTGGCTCTTGCCTTTATCGGGGTGCTGATGGTCATCACGCGGGGCGGCGCGGCGTTTTCTTCCGGCGCGCCCTTCGAGTGGCGCGAGTGGATCGGCAATCTGCTTGTGCTGTGTGGGTCGATGGCCTGGGTCACGTATGTGATCAGTGCGGCGCCCTTGGCGACGTGGTCGGCTGCGCGGTTATCAACGCTCGGCAGCGCCTGGGCCGCACTGGTACTGACGCTGGTCTGGGTTATTGCGGCCTCGCTCGGTTACGCCGATCGGTCGATCCATCTCGATGCCGATGACAGCGCCCGGCTCGCTTACGTATCGGTGTTTGGCGCGATGGCCGCCATGTTCTGGTGGAATGCCGGTGTCCGCCGCATCGGTGCGCTCAATGCTGCGCTCTTTGGCTACCTGATGCCGGTCTTTGCATTTGCCCTGCGCGCGCTCGAGGGTGCGGTGTTCACGGGGGCCGAGATCGCCGGGGTGGTCCTTGTGATCGTCTCGCTTGCCGCGAATAATCTGATCGAGCGGCAGCGACGGCATCGACGGCCCGGCTAAAATACCGCCACGGGCCTCTAGCTCATGCTTGGTTAGAGCAGCGGACTCATAATCCGTTGGTGCCGGGTTCGACTCCCGGGGGGCCTACCAGTTGCTTTCAGTTCTGCCCCAATGGGGGCGCCGATTCAGTCCGAGCATGTCGTCTGATTCCGGATTTTACGGACTCTCTTTCCGGTATTTTTGATAGCATGCGGGCATGAACGCTTCAAGCCTGTTTCGGCGTCATATCCAGGTCTGCATCGCGGAGGCGATGGCTGATACGCCTGTGGTTCTTTTAGCGGGACCCCGTCAGGCAGGCAAGACGACGCTCGTGCGTCAGATGGCCGGGAGCGGAGCGCGTTACCTGACCATGGATGATCAGCTGACCTTGTTGTCTGCCCAGGAGGACCCGGTGGGCATGATTCGCAGCCTGGACCGGGCTGTGATTGACGAAATTCAACGCGCCCCGTCCCTGCTGCTGGCGATCAAGAAAAGCGTTGACGAGGATCGGCGGCCGGGCCGGTTTTTGATCACCGGTTCAGCCAATTTGATGGTCTGGCCCACCGTGGCTGATTCGCTGGCGGGGCGGATGGAGACCTTGTCGCTTCTGCCCTTGTCGCAAAGCGAAATGGAGGGGCGAACCCGTAACTGGCTGGACAGCGCGTTTGCGGGCCTGTTGCCCGGGCCAGGCTCCGCTTCGGGTACGGATGATCTTGTTGGGCGGGTATTGCGCGGGGGCTACCCTGAATCGGTCTCGCGTTCTACGCCCAGGCGAAGGACGGCCTGGGCGCGGCAATACATCAATGCCCTCATCACGCGTGATGTGCGAGACGTATCTGGTATCGAAAAGCTCGATCACTTGCCGCGATTCTTGCGCGCCTTGGCGCAGACCGCAGGGCAAATGTGCAATTTCACCCAACTCGGCGGGCAGGTCGGCCTGGATGCGAAGACGGCGGCCAAGTACGTCGGTGTATTGGAGCAGATGTATCTGCTCAGACGGGTTGACGTTTGGGCGCGTCATCGCCTGAATCGTGTCGTGAAGTCACCGAAGTTGCAGTTCATCGACTCGGGTCTGTTGGCCACCTTGCTGGACTTGACCGATGATGAGGTCCAACGCAACAGGACCCGGTTTGGGGTCGCCCTCGAGACCTTCGTATTTTCTGAGCTGCTCAAGCACGCGACGGCCTCTCAGGGCGAATACCGGCTGCTCTACTACCGCGATGCAGACAAGGTCGAAGTGGACGTCGTGATCGAGAACGCCGCCGGGCAGCTGGTGGGTGTCGAAGTCAAGGCTGGCGCCACGGTCAAGGCGACCGATCTGCGGGGACTCAAAAAGCTTGCTGCTTTGGCTGGCAAAGACTTCAGGATGGGCGTATTGCTCTACGACGGTGACGAGACCCTGCCGCTGGGCGATGGCATCTGGGCTGCGCCCTTGTCTACATTGTGGGGCAGATAATCCGGAATGGTCTGCTCGGCGATGCTCATTCAATCGCCGCGCAACTGACTTGATGGGGCGAACTGCAGCACTGACCCGCTGATTTTTCCTACTGGTCGCTGGATACGCACCGTGCCGTCGGGCACGCGGAAGAAAATCACATAATTGCCCAAGGCCGCCCTGCGTCGCCCGGGGGTCAAGTCCTCGCGTCTGACATAGCCCAGCGGGGCACGACCGATGCGTTGGCATTGACCTGCCGCGTTTCCGTGCACCATAGCCCCGTGGTTAAGGCAAACAGGCCGCCTCACGGAAAATATTGAGTTTTCAGAGAAGAGGGCTCATAGTCCCCTGCTGCCGGGTTCGACTCCGGGGGCGCCTACCAATTGCGATGCAGGCACGCTACGGGAACGGATGCGCTTCCCGGCAAGCGACACAGCCAGAGGGATCAATGGTCACATCAAGAATGAGCGCGCCGCACGCCAGCCTTGAACTGGCCTTGTGGCAGGCCGAGGCCGACGCAACGAGCAGCAGCGATCTTTACATCCGGTTGACGCAGATGGGACTTCCCCCCGAAGTCGCCATTCGGCTGAAGGAGCTGCTGGAATTCGCCAGGCCGATCGGTGACAAGCTGGTCAGTCTCGGCAAGATCATTGTGATCAAGCTGATCGAGTTCATCGAGGCGCATCCCAATCTGGCGACGGGCATCGCCTTGGGCGCGGCCTTGTCGTCCCTGATCGCTGCGATTCCTTTCCTCGGGCCCATCCTGGCTCCCATTGCTTTGCCCTTGGGCATTGCAGCGGGTGCCGTGACGGGCCATCGCATGGACCGGGCCGAAGGGGATGCGCTGAATGGCGACATCGGTGTCACCCGTATCGCTCAGGATGTGATCGAGATCGCTCGTGCGTTCTTTCAGTTGTTGATCGAGACGCTGGGGGCGGTGTCTGCTGAAATCAGCCGTTAACCCTGCGATGGAACCGCCCAAGGCCGTCAGCAAGAAGCAACTGCTGAAGGTCATCGATGACCTGGAGGCCTCGCCCTCGGACCGCGTGCGCATACTCGGCGATGTGGGCATTACCTCATTGGGGATCGGCCTCGGTGCTGCAGCGGCCGGTACGGTCGCTACGATGGCCGGGGCTACGGCGATTCCCGTGGTAACAACGGCCGCTTCCTGGGTTGGCGTGACCGCTGTGGCCACAACCCCTGCGGGCTGGGTGGTCGGCGCAGCGCTGGCGGGTGGGGCGCTGGCCTACGGTGTGTCGCGTCTGATCCGTGATGGTGGTTTGTCCGAGGGGCGCAAGCGCGAGTTGCTTCAGGTGTACCGGGAGCGACTTCAGGAGATCTCGCACCGCGAACGCGCGCAGGACATTTCCGTGCCCGATCGAAATCGATTCATCATTGCCTTGCGGGAACTCATCGAAAAAGAGGCGATCTCGCCCCAGAAGGCTTTTCAGCTGATCGAGGCCGTCGAGCGCGGCCTGATGCCTCTGTCCCAGGCCTATGCCTTGGTGGTGGAGATGCTGGAGGAGGAGTGAGGGCCCCCTACCCCTCATACCCCGCCACCACCAGCACATAGCCGTCCGCATTGTCCAGGCGGTGCTGGAGGATGGCCTGATAGGCGGCTGAGCGATACCAGTCCCGGGCGGCCTGCACGCTGGGGAACTCGATCACGACATTGCGCGGGCCGGAAGGGTCGCCATCCAGTACCACTGCATCGCCGCCGCGTACCAGGAAGCGCCCACCGAACGGCTCCAGGGTTGGCTGCACCTGGCTGCTGTAGGCCGTGTAGCCTGCGGCGTTGCGAACCGTCAACTGGCCGATCAGATAGCCCTTGCTCATCCTGCTCTCCTTGAATGGGGTGCGATGTGAATCCAGCTCCGACTCAGTCCGGCTTCATGCCCGCCTTGCGGGCCACCTCGCCCCAACGACGGTAGTTGTCCTCGATCAGCGCCTGAGCCTCTTTGGGCGTGGTGTTGACCCCCGGTTTGACGCCGGCCTTCAGGAGTTTGCTGCGGACGTCGGCACGCGCGAGCGCTGCGTTCAGGGCCTTGTTCAAGGTGTTGATGGCACTTGCCGGGGTCCCGGCCGGTGCCTGTAACACATGCCAGCCCGTGACGTTGACGGCCAGCCCCTGCTCGATCAGGGTAGGCACCGTCGGCGCGGTGTCTTCACGCTGCGCACTGGTGACCCCGACCAGTTTGACCCGGCCATCCGCCGCGTAGGGGACAGCGAGCGAGAGCGGTGCAACCATCGCCTCCACCTGGCCACCCATCAGCGCCATGATGGCCGGCGCCGAACCCTTGAACGGGATGTGCACCAGATCGATGCCGGCCGACTGCTTGAGTTGCTCCATCGCGACCTGGGACAGGCTGCCATTACCCCAGGAGCTGAAGTTCAGCTTGCCGGGATTCTGCTTGGCGTGGGCGATGAAGCCCGCGACATTCTGGGCGGGCACTTTGGGGGCCAGAACGAGTGCGAAGGCAAAGGTGTCCACAACGCCGATGCTGGTGAAGTCCTTGATCGGGTCGTAGGGCAAGGACTTGCGAAGCACCGGGTTGAGCGCATGGGTCTCGGTCACGGACACGAAGAGCGTGTGACCATCCGGGGTGGCGCGTGCGACCGCTTCCGCGCCGATGGCCCCGTTCGCACCCGCGCGGTTATCGATGATGACGCTTTGCTTGAGTTCCTCGCCCATCGCCTGACCGACGATACGGTTGACGATGTCAACGTTCCCGCCGGGCGCAAAGCCGAGGACGATCCGAACGGGCTTATTGGGGAATGCGAGGACCGACCCCGCGAATCCAGCGAATCCCGCGAACAAGAGTGCTGCGACGGCGAAAAGCGGCGGGCGTTTCATGATCGATTCTCCTTTATTGGGACAGAAGTCTGCCGTAGCCGGCAACCTTGGCATTGCAGCCGGCCACACGTAGCGCATTCCACATGCTGGCCGTGGCGCTGGAGATCACCGGTTTACCTAGTGCCTCTTCCAGCTTACCCAGCACTTCGATGGTCGGCATCCCCAGCCCGCTCATGAAGGCCGCCTGCGCGGCCGGGCTGTCCACCTGACGCGCCAGCGCTTCGGCCCGCTCGGGTGTTTCCTCGTAAATGTTCTTGACGTCGGGAAGATTGCCCCACGAGACGACCTCGATCCCGTTGGCTTCGAGGAATGACTTGGATTTCAGGGTCGCTTCGGCGCTGTACGGCGTGCCCAGTGCGATGCGTTGCGCACCCAGATGCCGCAGTGCAAGCAGCACGCTGCCGAATGCCGTGATGAACGGAATGCCGCTTGCGCGCGTCAGGCGCTCAATCAAGGCCGCTTCACCTGCCTTGCCTAGGGTATAGCTGGTCGCGGTGTGCGCCATGACGATCACCGCGGGCTTGACGAGCGCCATCAATTCGACGTTTTCGTCCAGATGCGCAATCTGACTTCGGTTGCGCTCTTCCTGTCCCTCATGGGAGCCGGTGACGCCGCCCGCGGTCATGCGGTGAAAATGGACGCTCACGCCCGGGGGGGCCAGACGGATCATCTCGCCCTCCACGACGGGGTTGCCTGGGGGGACGAGAAAGCCGAGCCGGATCGAGGCGGTCATGGGTGCGCACCAGAAAAACCGATCCGGCTGAATACCATGGGGGACGCCGGAGCGTCAATGCCGCGGGCCGGGCGAGCACCGCTCGATCGACGGCCGACGCGCCTTGCCTTAACTCAGGTTCCCGCCTGCACGCAGGATCGCCTGGGCTCGCGCCTCATCGACGATCACTTTCGAATCCGGTGCTTGCGCCCCCGGCTCGATCCGAACCGATTCGATTCGTCCGGAGTAGGCGAATCGTCCTCGGTCGGCATAGCGTTCGCTGACCGCCTGGCGGCGTGACACGCCGATATTCAATCCGCCTGAAGGGATCCTCAGGAGGGTGGGCGACATGTCGAGCGCGACGCACACCGGCTGGCCGTTCAGGGTGATGTGCGCTTCGCCACGGCGCGCGCCCAGGGCCCGATAGTTGAGCTCGAAGGATTGCGCGCCCGACTGGAGCGCGACCGGGGCCAGCTCGGTCGGCTGAAACCACCACTGATGCACGTAGTGCAACTGACCCGCGAGGACGTACAGCGCCACCCCAGAAAAGCGGTCGCCCACCGAATAGATCAGTCCCTCGTCGCCCGCCCGCCAGTCAAAGCGCGCGCTCAGACGGTAGCTTCGATCGCCACCGATCAGCGGGCCCATGACGGTCGTCGGGATCGTCTGGCCGCCCGGCAGAAACGTCCGCGGCCGGGCGATCCGGTCCAGCACATAGGGCGGGTACATGGTGGTGCGCTGCTCGTCACGAGTGTCGATCGGATACACGTAGTGTGTGCTCGCTTCGCGCTCAAATCCCTGAACCATCTGCTCGAGCACCGCGGGTTCATCCTTCGCCCGATCAACGGTCTCGCTCGGGTCGGCTTCGATATCGAAGAGCATCCATTGGTCTTTCAGCGCTTGCCGGGGCGTCTGCAGCGAGACGATCTTCCAGCGTCCCTCGATGTAGCCGCGGTTACCCGCCAGTTCGTAATACTGGCGGGTCCGTGCCGATGCGGCGTCCGGATTCGCCACCGTCTGCGCAAAACTGACGCCATCGAGCGGGCGGGTCCGACAGTCGTTGAAGGTCTCAGGTCGCTGGGCACCGGTCCATTCAAGCACCGTCGGGACGATATCGGTCACATGCACCCACTGGCTTCGCACTTGTCCGGCTTCGCCTGGCGGGGTCGCAGCGGGCCAGGACAGGACCAGGGGCACCCGGATGCCGCCCGCCATCGGTGTGCGCTTGTAGTATCGATAGGGCGTGTTGCTCAGTTGCGTCCAACCAGTGGGGTAGGCGAGCCAGGTGTCGTGGTCGCCGACCCGGTTTTCCTCGAGCATCTTTCGACGCACCTCGGGGCGCTCGGGCATCCCGGCCCGGTGATCCTGCAGGTTCAGTAAGCCCTGGGGCCCGCCCACCGCATTGGCGCCATTGTCCGAGGTGATCAGGATCAGCGTGTTGTCGAATCGTCCGCTCGCCTTGAGGAAGTCAACGACTCGACCGATGTTGCGGTCGGCGTTGGACACGAGCGCGCTGTAGACCTCCATGCAGCGCGCGTGCCAGGCCCGTTCCTCGGCGCTCAGCTGATCCCAGTCCGGAACATTGGGGTTGAGGGGCGGCAGCACGGCCTTGGGGTCGATGACGCCCAGCTCGCGCTGACGCGCAAGTCGTGCCCGCCGCAAATGCTCCCAGCCGGCGTCGTAACGACCGCGGACCCGTGCAATGTCCTCCTGCTTCGCGTGAAGCGGTGCGTGAGGGGTCTGAAAGGCGAGGTACAGAAAGAAGGGCTTGACGGGTGCGCTTGCGTGATGGTCGGCCATCCAGCCGATCGCGCGCGAGGTGTAATCGTCGGGTGCGAAATAGTCGGCGGGATATTGATCCACCTGCGTCAGCTGATTGCCCTCCATCATCCGCTCGGGATGGAAATAGCTGGTCTCTGCACCCAGAAAGCCATAAAAGCGATCGAAGCCCCGCTGCACCGGCCACGAACGGGTATCGCCGCCGATGTGCGTGTTCTGGTCGTAGGTGTTGTGCCACTTGCCCGCGGCCATCGTTGAATAGCCCGATGCGCGCAGGATCTCAGCCAGCGTGGGGGTGTCCAGGCTCATCTCCCCCTTGTAGCCGGGGTAGCCGGGATCGTTGTGGGTCAGCCAGCCGCAACCCACGCTGTGCGGATTCTTGCCCGTCAGCAAGGCGGCTCGAGCCGGCGTGCACATCGGCACCGTGGTGTATCGGGTGTAGCGCAGGCCACCCGCGGCCAGCGCGTCGACCGCTGGGGTATCGATGTCGCCGCCAAAACAACCGAAATCCGAAAAGCCGAGATCGTCGAGCAGGATCACGACCACATCGGGCGCATCGCGCCGCGCCTGGGGCGGGGTTCGCCAGTGCGGGAAAGACTGGGCCAGCGTGCGGCCGATTCGGCCCTCGAAAGTCGAGTCTGGCGGATTCAATGCGGACGGTGTCGCGGCGTTGACCATTGCTGAAGTTCTCCCTGAATGGCCTCGATGTTAAACAGCGCGGGGGGGACCCGTCGCATGAAGAGTTGCACTCATGTGATCACTGAAACGACTCGCTCGATCACATTTGATCACTATTCGATGCTTGAACCGCACGCTAGGATCAACGCATTCAACCCCGGGCGGCCCGTTCAGCATGTGGCCCGGGAACGATCATAAGGAGACCCTTGATGAATCGACCGGACCTCGCGTATTCCGTCAGCGCGGCCGAGATCCTGAAGGCCTACCGTCAGGCGGGCCTTGACTGGGTGGTGACCGTTCCAGACCTGGTTCAGCTCGCCGTACATGATCGCCTCAGTCAAGGCGATTCCGGATTCGGCTACACCAGCTGTTCCAACGAAAACCAGGCCCTGCAAACCGCCGCAGGCCTCTGGATCGGTGGGCACCGACCCGTCGTCATGATGCAGAACCAGGGCTTCTACAACTGCATGAATGCGCTGCGTGCCCTGGGGCTTGATGCAGGCCTGCCCCTGCTCATGGCGGTCGGTCAGTTTGGCCGCGAATTCAGCAATCTGGGTCAAGACCCGCGAACCTCGCGGCGCAAGATGGTCAGTCTGCTCGAGCCCACCATGGATGCGTTTGCAATGCCCTACTTCAGGCTCGAGTCGCCCGCTGATTTGCCCAATGTGGCGCGGGCCGTTTCCTCGGCCTTCGATCGGCCAGGTCCGGCGGCGCTGTTGATTGGTCACTACACCGGTTGGGAGTGAACGCATGAGCCTCAATCCGCAAAACGTCTGTACGGCCATCCAGGCTGCACGAGGGCAGGCGATCGTTGTCTGCACAATGAGTGCAATGAATGCCTTCGATACCGCAGGACCCTTTCCGGCCCTGACCTTGTCCTCGGTGCCCTTGATGGGCGGTGCGGCCTCGATTGCAATGGGCATTGCCCTCGCTCGGCCAGACCGAACCGTCATCGTGCTGGACGGCGATTCAAGCCTGCTGATGGAATTGGGCGGGCTCGCCAACATCGCGGGGTCACACCCTCGAAACCTTTATCACTTCGTCTATGCCAACCGCGTTCAGTTCAATGGCAATTTCTGCCTGGATCTGCCCGATCGTGGACGGGCCGATTTTGCTGGTCTCGCACGGGCGGCGGGCTACGCATCGGCTGAGACCTGGTCGGATGCAGCGGATCTCGGAAAGCTGCCGGCATTGCTGACGCGGGCCGGGCCGTGTTTTGTTCAGCTCGACATGCCGGCCACGCCCTCGCGCCTGTCCGCCGCCAATCCGGGGCCCGAGATGACGGACATTCGTTTCACCCGAATGGGTGATGAGGCCCGTGCGGTCCGGGAAGCAATCACGCGCGTTGAATGAGTCGAACATGAGCGGCGAGACCTTTGACTACATCGTGGTCGGTGCGGGTTCGGCCGGCGCCACGCTGGCTGCACGGCTGAGCGAGGACCCCACCTGTCGAGTGCTGCTGCTCGAGGCCGGTGAAGACGACCGATGGATCTGGCTTCGTATTCCGGCAGGCTTGTTCTACGTGCTGCGGGGTGATCGGGCGATCTGGCGGTTTCAGACGGAACCGGATGCTGTGATGCATGGCCGCCGTATTTTCTGGCCGCGCGGCAAGGTGCTGGGCGGCTCATCCGGAATCAACGGCATGATCTGGGTGCACGGCGATCCAAAGGAATTCGACCACTGGCGCGATGCCTACGGCCTCACGGGCTGGGGGTTCGACGATCTTCAGCCGTTCTTCAAATCGATTGAATGCTATCCAACGGGCGACCCCAAGCTGCGCGGACAGAACGGCCCCGTCCGCATTACCGAATTCAATCCTCGAGAACCCCTGATGGAGGCCTTCATCGACGCCTGTGAGGCATCGGGCGTCCCCCGGGTCGTTGACTATAACAACGGTTCGTACCACGGCGTTGGCATGCTGCAGTTCAATACCTCGAGAGGCTTGCGGGTCAGCACGCGCGAGGCGTATCTGCGTCCGATCCAGGGGCGGGCCAACCTGGTGGTCCGCACTGGCGCCCTGACCGAGCGGGTGCAATTCGAGGGTCGGCGCGCAAGCGGTGTTGCATGGCGCGCAAACGGTCAGCGGCACGAGGCCCGCGCGAGGCGCGAAGTCATTCTTTGTGCCGGCGCCCTGCAGTCACCCCAGCTGCTCGAACTGTCCGGCATCGGTGACCCGGACATTCTGGCCGCACAGGGCATATCCGTTCTTCACGCGCAGCCGGCGGTGGGAACCAACCTGCGTGATCACCCGCATACCCGAATCAGTTACCGCATTCGGGAGGATGTCCAGACCCTCAATGCGCTCTATCCCCGCTTGCTCGGCAAGGCACGCATGGCACTGCGTCTGCTGCTTGCGGGCAACGGGCTGATGAGTTGCAGCGGACAAATCGCACACGCCCTGGCCAAGTCCTTACCCCACCTGCAGCAAGCCGATATCAAGATTCAGTTGCACTGGTTGTCCAGCCCCGATGCGCGCGATCCGCGCAATCTGGTGCTCGATCAACATGCGGGCATTTCGATCGGCACCTTCATGCTGCGTCCTCAGTCGCGGGGGACCATCCATATCCAGTCGTCCGACCCTGCACAGCACCCGAAAATCCATTCAAACTATTTCACCGACCCCGAAGATCGCCGGACCGCGATTGCCGCGGTGCGTCTTGCCCGACAAGTCGCCCAGCAGCCTGCGCTCGCCGCCTACCAGTTAGCCGAGACCCGGCCGGGTGCCGATGCCCAAAGTGATGACGAGATCTTTGAATTCATCACCCGTACGGCCCAGACCTCCTACCACCCGATCGGGTCCTGTCGGATGGGGGGCGATGCGGCCTCGGTGGTGGATGAGCGCTTGCGGGTGCGCGGGGTGGAGGGGCTACGGGTCGCGGACGCCTCGGTGATGCCCACCATGTGTTCGGCAAACACCAATGCGCCCTCGATCGTCATCGGCGAGAAGGCGGCCCGGATGATCATCCAGGACGCCCGCTGAGGGGCGCCCGGCTGTCTTCAGTCTTCAGACGGTGCGCAGTTTCAGCCGCTTCATCATGTCGATAGTTCGGGCGGCCTCCTCGGTCACGAATGCGCGGAGTTCTGCCGGCGATTGGGTCGAGCGAGGTTCGCTGCCCGCCTTGATCAGCGCCGCCTGAAACGTGGCGTCGTTCGCAATACTGCGGTTGGCCTGGTCCAGTTTTGAAACAATCGGGTCGGGAATGCCTGCAGGTCCGAAGAGCGCGCCCCAGGACACGTGCGCATAACGGGGCAGCCGTGCGGCTTCGGCCACGGTCGGGACTTCGGGCAATTGGCTGGAGCGCGATGCACCCGTTACGGCGAGTATTCGAACCTTGCCGCTTCGGTGCAGGGCAAGTGCCGTCGAAAACAGCCCACTCAAGAAATCGATCTGCCCTTGGGCAACGGCCAGGACGGACTCGACAGCCGCCTTGAAGGGTACCTGCGTGGCGTCCAGTGTGCCGCCCGCCTCCAGCACGAGTTTTTCCCAGGCGATATGGCCGGGCGATCCGTTGCCGCCCGCACCATAGTTCAGCCTGCCGGGCGACTTGCGAATCGCATCCAGCAACTCATTGAGGGTCCTGTAGGCCGATTGCTGCGAAACGGCGATACAGAATTGCGAGCCCGAGAACATGCCGATCGGTGTGAAATCACGCAGCATGTCGAGTTTGTCGGTCATCGCCTGATGGACCACATGTCCGGAATGCAGATAACCCAGCGTGTAGCCATCGGGACGCGCGGCACGCAATTGCTGGCCCGCGACGAGACCGGCCGCAGAGGGTTGATTGAGGCAGGTGACGGCGACATTGAGGCGCTTTGACAGGCCCTCCGCAAGCCGACGGCCCGTCAGATCGACACCGCCCCCGGGCGGCACAGGGAGGATCAGCTGGATGGGGCGATTGGGCCACTCACTGCCTTGGGCCGCGGCCCCCGAGGTCGCGAGCCAGGCGGGTGCGATCAGTGCGGCCGAGCCACGTGCACCCGCACACAGCAGACGACGACGCGTGGGCTGGGGGGCACGCGCAGCCTCGCGGATCGGGCGTGGGGCCCCCGCGCTATTGGAGGTCTCGGCCTGCGCATGCGTTTCGAACGGGACTGGAATCGGTCGCATCGTCACGGTCTCCCTGTGGGTTCTGAATTCATCTGGGCGATCGGCTGATTGCCATCCGGGTTGAAATTAGCCGCACAATGCATATCCGTAAATCAATGCTTTTTGATAGCGTGATCAGGTTTTGGAATGTTGAACATCCAGCGCTGAGCCGGTGCTCAGACCGTAAAGGAGCGCAGACCCATGAGTGATCGGGCGGATCTTCTGTATCGGCGCTTGCGGGTCAGACACCTGCAATTGATCGTCACGCTCAGTCAGACGCGCTCGGTCAGGGGCGCAGCCACGCAATTGCATCTGTCGCAGCCTGCGGTCTCGAAAATGCTTCAGGAGGTCGAGGACGCGTTTGGCGAGCCCTTGTTCATACGCAGTCGGCGTGGGGTCGATCTGCTGCCCATGGGTCAGATTGCCTTGCGCCGCGCGCAGGTTGTCCTGCACGAACTGCGCAGCGCAGCGCTCGAGTTCGACGCCGGGCGGCACAGCGGTTTGCTCAGGCTGGGCACCTTACCGGTCCTTGATCTGCTGCCGGCGGCGATCGTCGCACTGCTCGCCGAATTTCCCGACGTGTCCGTTCAGTTGAACGAAGCCGGGGTTCAGCCTCTGATCACGATGCTCCTGGATGGCGCGCTGGACTGCGTGTGTGCCGCGCTTCCGCCGGATCAACTCGACCGGGTGGACGAACTCGAAGTGGAACCCATTGCGGGCGATCGATTGTATGGCCTGGTGTCTCCCAGGCATCCGCTTGCGAACCGGCGCACGCTGGACTGGGCCAGCCTGCAGCATCTGCGCTGGGTGACCAACATGCGCAAATCCATGATCCGTCAGGTCTTCGAGGCTGCATTTGTCCAGCGCGGGCTGGTGCCTCCCCGCCCGGTGGTCGAAACGCAATCGCCGATCACGCTCAACACCCTGGTCGCGCAGGACCCGTCCTTGATCGGACTGGCCCGCTATGAAGCGGTACGCCTCGCACGACGCACCGAAAAACTGGTGATGATCGAGCTGCAGCCGGCCGTCGAGTTGCCTGCGCTGTGTCTGATCACGCGGCGCGATGTCCCCGCGATCTCGCCGGCGCTCGATGCCTTTCGCGCACACGTTCGCCGGCTCGCCAAACAATCGGGGTCGCCCCGCAAATCACGCGTCGCCCGGTCCAGCGCTCAGACGGATCGATAGCGTGCGGGCCGCGCGCGCCCGCTCCAGCCCTTCCTCGATCACGCGGATCGCGTCCGTCGCGTCAAAGTGAGGGCTGAGCACCAGGGTCGACGACAGCATCCCGTGCAGGTCGTCATCCAGACCCAGGCGCCAGGCCGAGCAGTCGGCCAACGCATCGCCGAGATCGAAGAGCGCCTGCAGCATGCGGGCTGAGGTGGCTGGATCGGACGCTGATGACAGCAGTGCACCGAGATCGCCAAACTCGATGTCGACGGTCATCCGTGTACGGTCCCAGGGGTGCGGCTCAATTCGGGCGAACAGACCCGCCTCGGTCTCGATGACCAGGCCGGGCGCGTCGGTGGGCATCGACGCAGCTTCGAGTCCGCAGGCCTGCGCCAGCGTTTCGATCGCCCGTTGCACGGGCGATGCGGCTGGGGGGTTCAAGGGGGCGGTCATGCCTGCACTCCTGACGGCTGTTGTGCGACCGCGGCCTGGAGCGAAGGGTGCGCAAGCAGGCGCTCGTAGTGCGCGCGCGAGTACGCGCGATCCATCCACTGAAGCGCGCTGAAACCGGGCTGCGTGATATCGGCCGCCTCCAGGCAGAGCCGAGCAAGGTTGTAAGGTGAGTCAGGCTTGCTGAATTCGGCAAGGATCCGGTCCGCCTGGGCGCGCAGGTCGTTACTGGATTTCGGGGAGCGGCTGATGATGATCAGATCGTGATGTAATTGCGAAAAACTGACCGATTGGCTGGGCAATTGTTCGCCTCGCCGGCTGGCAAGATCCCAGAGCAGTTCGGGTTCGAGCATCAACAGCATCGTAATGCCCCAGGCGTGCAAATCGATCTGCGTTCCCACACCCTGTGTGATTTTCGGGTGAATGAAGGTGGGGGTACCGAGAAACATCCTGGGCAGACTCGCCACGCTGGGCGCCTCGCCCGGCTGCAGCTTACGCACCTTGTACATCATGCCCCAGTCGATCAGTTTCAGTTGATCGCCCTCACGCATGATGTTTTCAACCTTGATGTCACGATGCACGATGCCGCGCTCGTTCAGGTCCCGCAGGGTCGTCAGGAACGAGTGTGCAAGCAGCGGCATCTTCTGGCGAATGAGGTCACGGTTACGCTTGTCCGCCCCGCCCTGCAGTTCGTCGAACAAGTCGTTGCCCTTGACCGCCGGTGCGAGTTGCGCGACGCACTCAAGCGAGCCGCCCGGGGCCGCGCGTGCCCGGGCTTTCAGGTCAGCGGCCGCAATCATTTCCAGGCGCCGAGCGTGGGCCGGGCCGCTGGCCACGACATAGTGGGAGGGGGCGACCATCGCACTGGTTTGCTGCCACTGAGGCTGACTACCCGAGCGGCTCAGATAGCTCGCCATGGCCTCGTTGGCCCCGTCCGATCGAATCGGATCGAAGCGCAGGGCTTGAGGCGCGATGCCTTGTCCTTGGCCCTTGACCAGATACTTGAGCACCAGCGCTTCGTCGTTGGGCCCTTTCAGCTTGACGACTTCGCCAAAGGACCCCGCGCCGAGCTTCGTGCCCGGATCGAAGCCGCGCGCCTTCAGGAGCGAGTCGATATCGCTGCGTTCAGGGGGCCAGGTCGAAAGCACGGGTCCGTTCGCTGGAGGGTTCAAGCGTTGCGGCTCTGTACGGATGAGCGGCACGTTCGACTCGATCAAGGGATCGGATCGGGCGTCCGCTTCCTGGGCAGCCCGGTCCCGAATCGTGACGATGTCCCGCCCTTTGGCCACCCGGTAGCGGTTGCGCGTCGCGTCGAATAAGACGCCATCGACGAGTGCCGCTGCACGGTCCGCGGGCAGACCGTCCGCCTCGAGATACGCCTTGAGCATCTCGGCGGTGCGGTCCACCCGATACTGTTTGTACCCGAAGTGCTTGAACTCGAAGGCGAGTTCAGTCCGCTTGGTGGTGTTCGTCACGCGCAGGCTACGCTTCAGACGCCCGCCCGTCTGGATGTGATCGGCCAGCCGATCGAGTGCGCCCTGGGCCGGATTCGTGCTCAGTTCGCGATTGTCCCGGAGGCCCTCGCGGAGCCTGCGCCCGAAATTTGTGCTGAGGGCACTGACCTTGACATTGATACCGGTATCGAAGCTCATGGATGCGCCTTGTTCGGTGATCAGCCACGAATCATCGTGGAACCTGGAGACGTCGTCTCCATGGGCGGTATGGATTCCGTCGCGCGCTCGGTCGAACGGATCAGCGGACGCAGCGATGCAATGCGCTCGGTGCCCTCGTCGATCATTTCGATCAAGGCCTCGGGCGTGAGTTCATCCAATGCAATCCGCCGCCGCAGGCCCAGCGCACCATCGTCTCCGGATGCGATCCGCCAGTCATGGACAAATCGCGATTCGTAGTTGAGCCGATGGACCAGCACCCATAAATCAGGTGACTG
>JBDLRB010000269.1:0-9580 GCA_039800205.1 Pseudomonadota bacterium
GCGAGGAGCCGACCGCGACGATCAAGGGCGCAATCAGGAAGACCATGACCGCGAATCGGAGCGCTTTGATTGCCCACATGTCAGCCTCGGTGAGTCCCAGTGACCGCGACCCCCCCCAGCCGTTCGACCAGCTTGAGAAAACCCGCCACCAGGGCCAGCCCGAATACGAGCAGGACCACAGCCATCGCTGCACCCATGCCCCAGTCGAACAGCGTGACGAACAGGTTGAATATTGCCGTGGCCACGAATTGTGGCCCGGAGGGGCCCAGGACGGCGGGCGTGACGTAGGCCGACATGGAAATCGTGAAGGCGAGGATGGCGCCGGAAATCCAACCGGGCATGGACAAGGGGACCGTGATGAAGAAGAAGGCCTTGATCGGCGAGGCCCCCAGCACGGCCGCCGCTTCGTCGACGCGCCCATCGATCTTCTCAAGCGCAGAGAGCAGGGACAGGATCATGAAGGGCAGCACGATGTAAGTCAGCCCGAGCGTGATCGCAAATTCGGTGTAGAGCAATTTGATGGGCTGGTCGAGTACACCAACCCAGACCAGAAAACGGTTGAGGGCCCCCTGGTTGCCGAGCAGAACCAACCAGCCGTAGGAGCTCACCACGATCGAGACCATCAAGGGTGACAGCACGATCAAGGTCAGCCATCGCGCGAGCCGACTGGAGGCCTTGAGCATCCAGAGTGCGATGGGATAACCCAGTACCGTTGCGATTACGGTGACCCCACCTGCGATCGAGAGCGTCGTTGCGAACACCGGGCGGTACTCGCTCGCCGCGAACAGTCGCTGATAATTGTCGAGCGTCAGGGCGGGCCCGAGCACCATGCCGGTATCACTTTGCAGCAGGCTGAAATGCAGCAGCCAGATCATCGGCCCAACCAGACCGGCGGTCACGACCAGGACTGCCGGAGCAAGCAAGGCCCAGGCAGCGAGTCTCGATCGACGCATCAGGCGGCGATTTCCCGCTGCCAGCGCTGCTGCATCGCCTGGATCTGAGGTTGAATCCTGGGCCAGTCGATGCGCATCAGACGGTCTAGCGGCGGAACCCGGGTTTGTGCCTTGCCCGTCAAGCTCACGGTACGGTTGCAGGGACCGTACAGAATCCCGTTGGCAAACGTGCTCTGCGCCTGCCTTGAAATTGCGAAATTGACGAACTCGTAAGCGAGCTCACGATTGGGTGTGTTTCGCGCGATGTGGAACGATAGGACGCCCACCGGTGCACCTTCTCGCGGAATGACGTACTGCAAGGGCACGCCTCCGTCGCGCACAGCGTAGGTGCGAGCGCTGAACCAGGCCCCGACCTGGGCTTCCGCCCGCTGGTACAGTCCGACGGGCTCATTGTTGTTCTTGAAAAAACGCATGACGGCGGGTTTCAAGCGTTTCAGGGCTTGCCAACCCGGCTCGAGGTTGGTTTCACTGCCGCCATGGACTTTCGCTGCGATGACAATAATTTCCAGGACCGCCCCTGCGCTGATGTCCGGAAGAATCAGCTTGCCGGAGTAGCTCGGTTTCCAGAGATCTGCCCAGCCGGCGGGCGCTTCGCTGATCTTGTCCTCCCGGTAGCAAATTCCGAAGTCGCCATAGTTGAAGCCAATTGCTCGACGGCGGTAAATGTCGAAGAACATGGGGTCGACTTCGGCCGCGTTGGGCAGTTTGGACGGATCGAGATCGAGAAAAATGCCCTCCAGCGTAATGGCCCGCATGGCGACAGGCAGCGACAGCATCGGCACGTCAATTTCGGGGGCCTCGCGGTTGGCGATGGCCGAGGTCAGCCACTGACCTGCAGCACCGTACTTGAACTGAATCTTGGCTCCGGTCTTCTGTTCAAAGGGTTCGACTACGGCTGTGCGGAACCATTTCTCGTGCAGTCCACCGTAACCGGTTGTGACAAGCGTCTTGCCCTGCGCGCGCACTAGAGCGGGCGACGTTGCGAACGCCGATGCGATGACACCCGATCGGATCAGCTGTCGGCGTGCGGGCGAAAAGTGGAGCGATTGAGCAGTCACGGGAAGTCTCCTCATCGGGCTCGTGCCTGAGCTGTTTGTTGGGTGGGCACGCATCTGGATCTTAATACGGTCAGACCAAAGTTGGCAGGGTTTTGAGGATGGATTCCTGGGTCCGATCGGCCTGCACGCTCACCGCTCATACCCCTCTGGCGGCTCGAGGACCCGCAACTCGAAGACATCGGGCCGTCCATAGTGCCCCGCATGGTCGACCACGATCTTTGGAATGATGACGTCATCGAGATCGATGTCTGCGTAGACCAGTGCTTCTCCAGAAACCGGCTCCGTGAGCCGTTGGCCCTTGGGCCCAATGACGCTCGCATGGCCTTGACCCCGCATCGCCCTCAGAAAATCCAGCTCGGGGTGGGAGGCACCAAAGTCTTCGATGGCCGCATCATCGAGTACGCCGCTTGCGTTGATCACGAAGGCGCCCATCATATGGGCCAGGCCCTGGGTCGCCCGGTCGATGACATCGGCTAACCGGGTCGCGGGCGATACAAATGCGGGCCATGAGGCCACATGCACCAGCGGGTAGTGAGCGAGGAGGGCGGCGATCGCGAGCGGGCTGCCGTTTTCACCACAGATCAGACAGGACAGCTTGCCAAAGGCCGCGTCGAATACCCGTAAGGTATCGCCGTAGCCGGGCGCGTGGACGATGCGCTCCGCCAGCGTTGGGGTGAGCTTGCGATGCTTGCCAAGCAATGCCCCGTCCGGGCCCACAACGATTTGTGTGTTGAACATCGTGCCACTGGTACCGGCGCGCTTCTCGCAGACTCCGACGACCGCGGTCAGCCCCGCACTCTGGCAGGCCTTGCCCAGTGCGTCGGTTTCTGGTCCCGGAATCGTCACGGCGTTTGCAAACAACCGTTTGGCAAGCGACAGAGCCGCACCGCCCGTCGCTGGACGAACCGTAAACCAGGACGGATGCGCCGGGATAAATCCTTCCGGGAAGGCGATCAACTGGGCGCCTGCGCGACCGGCTTCAGCGATCAGATCGCAGGCCTTGGCGACGCTGCCCGCTCGGTCCAGATGGATTGATGCGGCCTGGACGGCCGCGACCCGTAGCGTGCCCAGCGAATCAGTCATCTCTTGTTTCCTCGACGGTGACTGCGTCCGAGCAGTCTCGGACGCAGCTTGTTCTGCGCGATGTTCATCGCGAACGATCATGCGACGGGACACTACTCTTCTTGACTATTCCTGACGAATCCTGCTAATTACCTTGTTCCGCAGCCCATTTTGCACCGATCAGCGCTCAATTTATAAAAACATGCTTTCGGAGTTACCGGCGAATTCAGTGAATTGAGTTACATTTCAGGTTTTGACAACAGCGGCTGATTATTCCCTCGGCCCGGCTGCTGTCGCCCGCCTGACCTACGTTCAGAATCATATGAAAAATCCCAAGAACAACCTTCCGTCTGTCGAAACGCCCCCAGTTTCCCGGAAAACTGAACTGCGCCGCGCGCCGGCTGCCGCAACGCATGCTCCGACCGATCCGGGGTGGGTGACGCCCACCGCAGCGTGGTCCGACGAAGAACGCCGCAAGAAGCGTCTTGAACGGGCGGTCGACGATTCAACGGTGATCGAATCCGCGACCGATTCGGTCGCGGGCGTCGATTCGGCCCCCACGATGGTGGCGCAACTCGACTCGGCCGCCGTGCTGGGCACCGCTGCCTCGGGAAGCGCTGCCGGAGCGGGGGTCGGCCTGACCGCCGCGGGCGTTGCGGGCACAGCAGGTGTTGCCACTGGGGCATCGGCCGTGGCGGCGTCAACGGCCACGGTGGCGACGACCACCACCCTGTCGACTGCGGCAACGATGGGCAGTTTGTCGACGCTGGGCTCGATCGCGGGTGGCGCGGTGGCGATTGGTGTCGCAGGCGGCGGCGGGGGCGGGGGGGGCGGGGGGGGCGGCACGCCGCCCACGACCGATCCTGAGCCCATGCCGCCCTCGAATCCGTATCCGGGTCCGGACGACGAAACGCTCGATCCCGAGGGGTCGGGGGGCGATAACGATCAAGCCGTTCATCGACTGTCCGCAGACGATGTGCCGGGCATGGTGTTGAACAAGAGCCTGGTCGTCGATCTGGGTGCGAACTTCGGCCCGATGCAGGGCAAGCTGTATTACACCCATCGGGTGGACGGCACGGTGCGTACCGATGTCGAGAACTACCGGGACATCGATCATGTGACGGGCACGGCCGTCAACGATCAGATCACGGGGCATTCGGGGGCCAATCGGCTGGACGGCAGTACGGGCGACGATCTCATTTACGGGGACGGCGGAGCCGATACCCTGATCGGCGGGGCGGGCGAGGACTGGGTGATGTTTCGTCCGCTCACACGTGGCGATACGGCAGGCCCCTACGATGCGGGTGTGGTGTTGAGTCTTCCCGACGGTACCTATCGCTTGAATGGCTCGGCCAGCGACCTGACTGCTCAACAGTTCGAGCACGCGCTGGGCTCCCGGGGCGCCGATGCACTGATGGGTTCGTCCGGTTCCAACATGCTGGTCGGCGATGAGGGCGACGATTGGCTGAGTGGCGAAGGCGGTGCGGACCACCTCTTTGGCGGAACCTCCGGCGCCTTCGGGAATCAGTTGCTGGGCGGTTCGGACGGTGATGTGTTCTGGGTGGGCTATGACCTCAACCCGGTGACGCGGGCCCTGCAGATCAGTGGTACGACCGAACTCCTGTCCGCCCCCCATGCCTGGGCGCCGGTCCTCGACGCAACGGGCGTTGAGCAGGTGATCAACACCAGTATTGTTCGCGACTGGGACCGGGTTCAGGACGCCTTGCGCGTGAGTACAGCCGGCGTTGCCGTGATCGGTGGCTTGGCGGGACAGTCGGACTGGACCGGCCCGGACACGGTTGATTTGCGAACACGCGTTGATAATCAGGGCCTGATCAAGGTTGCACTGGGCGCGGGTACGAACGAGTCGTATGCGTCCGCGGGGGCCGACCAGATCTGGGTTGGGTACCACTATCTGGCGGACCAATCGGTTGCTGGCTTTGGTCTCACGACGGGCAGTGCGGTGAACGGCACCGCTGGGCCGCAGGCCTCGGGCGTCGCCTCAGACCTCATCTGGGGCTGGGATGCTCAAACCGCCGCAAGGGATTCCTTGCGTGTGGCGGCGGGGAGCACCGCGGTGATCGGCAGCATGCGCGACATGGATCCGTCGAGCGCATCGCGCTGGGAGGGCGCGGACACCGTCGATTTGCGTGATGAGGTGACGAACCTCGGAGTCGTGGTGGTGTCCGCCGAGGCGGGCAAGAACCGGGTGTACGGGAGCGGTGGCGCGGACCATATTTACGGTAGCGCCGGAGCAGGCCAGTACAACCAGGTTTGGGGCGGAGCCGGTTCAGATACTTACTTCGTCGGCACCCGACGCGATGCCGCGTCGGGGCTCCTGACAACGGTTGCATCCCGGGACCTGCTCTGGGATTTCGATGTCACTGACAACTTGTCTGTGAGTGCCCTGGGGGTCGCAGTCCTCGCGAGACGGAGCGCTCCTCTCACCTGGGCGGGCGATGATGTACTCGACCTTGAGACGCCGCGGATCAGCAATCAGGGCGTGATCGTCGTTGCGCTGGATGCGGGCAATGATCGGATACGTGGCTCGGCGGGGGTCGACCACATTTATGGTGGTGCCAGCACCGCCAAGGGCAATCAGATCTGGGGCGGTAACGGCGCGGATGAATTCCTTGTCGGCCTGAATTACGACCCGCTTCTGGGCGCCGTCAACGATGCGGCGGGCCGCTCGGACCTTGCTCTGGTCGAATTGGGTGTTGACGTCATTCATGACTGGCAAAACGCTGCGGACAAGCTGACGGTGGCGGTGCGCGGCCAGGCCGTGGTCGGCGGTCTCTACGGTCTCTCCGACTGGACCGGGAACGACACGGTCGATGTCTCGGCGGCCAGCAATCTGGGCATGATCCGGCTCGCGGCCGGCGCCGGACTCAACCAGCTGCATCTGAGCAGCGGGCTGGACCAGCTCTGGTCGGGTTACGGTTTCGCTCGATCCGGCGCGGATCACACCGATCAAGTGGTGGATGGGTATGCCAATCCTTCCGCCCTGATCGGTGCGGGCTCAACCGATCTCCTCTGGGGGTGGGACGACGCCTCGGCACGCCGCGACGTGTTGTACGTTTCGGCGCAGGGCACTGCGGTGATCGCCAGCCTTCAGGGGATGACCTCCGGTGATTCGGGCCGTTGGGCGGGCAAGCAGGTCGTCGATTTGCGAGCCAATGTGTTCAACAGCGGCCTGATCGAAGTGGCCGCCGGCGCGGGCGAGAACACGCTGTACGGCAGCGTGGAGTCCGGCATCCTGTTGGGGAACGACCACTTCCGCGTGGGCTACATCGTCAATAGCGATGGCACATACACCGCTTCGGGGCCGGCGATCGATACCATCCACGGCTGGACCGCGCGGGCCTGGACAACCGGGCCGTTCGGGACGTCGAGCCAGACCTGGAACGCAGCGACCAACTGGCATGGTACGCAAGATCCTGGCGACGCCAGTTTCGACCGCTTGACGGTGGCTGCGGGTTCGGTCGCGCGGATTGCCAGCCTGGCGAGTGCCAGCGCGGCCGATGCGGCGCGCTGGGATAGTGCGCAAACGGTTGATCTGCGGGCGGCGGTGACCAATCACAACCTGAGCGCGAATGATGGCGGTGGCATCGAGATCTGGACCGGCATCGGCAATGACACGATCCTGGGCAGTGCGGGTCGTGATCTGATTTACAGTGGGCCGGGGCTCGACAATGTCTGGGGCGGGCTGGGTGACGACCTGTTTTACGTTGGCTATTCACCGGTCTGGGCACCGGAGGGCGCCGACGCAGCAGAGCCCCGCCTCTGGGATTGGCAGAACGGTACGTCGGATGCTGTGCCGGGCGACGGCCTCAGGATTTCGAGCAGCAGCTTTGCCGTCATCGCCGGGCTTTACGGTATGGACCCGGACAACACGGCCCGCTGGTCCGGCAATGACACGGTCGATTTGCGTTGGGATGTGCTGAACAACGGCAAGATCATCGTCGAATCCTCGGACGGCAACGACACGGTGTTCGGTTCGTCGGGCGTGGACTGGATCAACCCGGGGGCCGGGTACAACACGCTGAGCCTGGGCACTGGAGGCGCTGATCGGGTTTACCTCGACAACTTTCAGACCCGAACCCAGGTGGACGGTTTTGGTGCGGACGACCGTATTTACCTGGACACCCGAGTGCTGGACAGCTTTATCGCAGCTCGAGGCATCCGCACCGCGAGCGGCTACAGCATCTCTGCCTCGGACACCAACACGACGGCCGTGGGCAACATCTCGAACGGTCAGACTTTCGATGATGGTTCGTTCATCACCTCGCAGCTCACGTATCGGAACACCTATCACGCCACACTGCGCGCCTATAACGAGAACCCAAAGGATCCCGATTTCAGTACGTACGACGGTGTCAACAGCCCGATCTACGGGTTTGGCTGGACCTCAAACGGCGCATGGAATAACTCCGCGCACGAATCGGCGCACAATCCCAGCTCCAAAGGCGCGGTGATCGGTGCCGGGACGGCCTCGATCATGATCGGTAACGGTCTGAGCGGTATCCCTTTTGTCGGTTGGGCGCTCGCTATTCCCTTCTGGGTCAACGGCGGCCTGATGCTGAACGACGGCATCAACAACGTGCGTCCCTATCTCAACCCGGTGTACAACGGGGGCGGAGTGCTGGACAGCGGCGCGAGCCTGATCACGGCAGACGTCAATGCCCCGTCTTCGGTGGGCACCTGGGACGGACGTGGCTTTCTCGATTTCTACAACGTTGCGTACAGCGGCGGTTTTGTGCAGTCGCTGGAAATTGCCGGACAGCAGCCCGGCTACACCACCTGGCAGGAAACCATCCCGGGGCCCCTGGGTACGTCGGTCACCGTCACGCGTTACGCGGAGCCGGATCGGATCGGCGTGGCAAGCTACCTTGCGGTATACAACGGCACCGAAACCTTCATTTATCTGGTCGCTTCGCGAGACAGTCTGATCCAGAACAACGAAACGATCCTGCTTGCCCAGGTCAACGGCCTGGTGCAGGCCGATCAGCTGGTGATGTATGACGGGGGGACCGACGAGGAGTACCTCCGCTACTTCAACAATACGGTCGAGCAGCCCCTGTTTCCGCCCAATCCGTCCATCGGGCTGGGTGGGCTTCTGGCCAGCACGGTGGGTAAAAAGGTGCTGTACAAGACCACGTACACCTCGGGGTCCGATCAGGTCGAGGCGTATCTCACGGCAGCCGAGTACGCCGCACTGACCGCAACCGACAAGGCGATCCAGGGCACGTTCACCAACGACAGCTCGATCGCTCTGACCGTTTCCTTTGACAACAATCTGAGCGCGACCGACCAGGTTTCAATTTTTGTGAACGGGGTCCAGGTTGGCTCGACGCGAACCGGACTGACCGGGACCTCGATCACCGAATCAGTTGCCTTGCCCAATGTGGGTAACACCGGAAAACCCGATGGTTTTGCCGATCTTCAGGTGAAGATCCGCAACGTCCAGGAGTTCGAAGCGGAGTTCAACCAGCCGATCGTGATCGACACGACCGCGCCGGTGCTCGCCGAGATCGTTGTCACCGAGACCGACTCGAGCCTCTATGTGGTTTCGAACGAGCCCGGCGCCCTGAAGGCGGGCAACGTCGCAACGGTCCCCCTGACCAGCCTGAACGCCAATCAGGGCGAGTTGTCCCTGGCCGCCGTGGCGGTCGCTGATCAACTGACCCTGACGGTCGAGGACATCTTCGGACATGCGACGGTCGTGGGTGCGCTGGCAAGAGGAACCGCAGGCAACGATTCCTTGGGTTCGGCGCTCATTCCGTCCTCGGCCAGCCATCTGTTTGGGTTTGGCGGCAATGACACGCTCTATCTCCGGAACGGAACGGGTGCGGTTGCTCGAGCCGGTGATGGCGACGACACGATTTTCGGTGGTGATGCCAACGACCGGCTGATCGGAGGACGCGGTGCGGACGTCCTGGTTCTGGGCGGCTCACTCTTTGATGTTGACGTCATGGTTTGGGAGGTTGCTGCATCGGGCATGACCCGGTCGGACAGCGCAGAGGGCGCGCTGGATGTCGTGTATGGCTTTGGCAGCGGCCTGCTGCCTGGAACGATTGATCAATTGGTCGTCGTCGCATCTGGGGTCTCGCAATTTGCCCTGAACACGCGTGTCCAGGTTGAGGATCTGGCCGATCGGCAAAACCCCTATGCGGGCAATGTCCTGTCAGATTTCACCAAGCTGAAAATCGATCTGACGGCGGGGCTTGCGACGGATGCGTTCTCATCGGCTCAGGCGGGCGATCTGGTCATCGAGTTTGCCGGGGCCTACAGTCTGGCGAGCTTGACCAGCGCGCTTCGCTTCGAGTTGACGGGCACGGCGAGTGCGGATGCGCTAGGCGGCGGCGACAACAGCGATGTCTTGACCGGCGCAGGGGGCAACGATGTGCTGAGCGGTGGCGCAGGCGACGATATCCTGAACGGCGGCGCGGGAGCCGATGTGCTGACGGGCGGTACGGGCGCCGATACCTTTGCCTTCATGAGCGGCGA
>JBDLRB010000270.1:0-49897 GCA_039800205.1 Pseudomonadota bacterium
AGACGATTGAACTCATTTTGAGGGGGATCTCGACCGGTACCAGTGAATGACAAGCGATAGCGCACACAGTCCAAAGCCGATCTCGTCGGTCAGGGGCTGCGCGACGATGAGGAATGACGCGCCGACAAATGCCAGGAGCCGCTCGAACCAGGCGAGTGGTGACCACAGGAAACCGATCGTTGCGATGCCCCACATGCCGATGGCGAGCAGCGCCTTGGCGATGATGTAGACGGTATCGACAAAGCTATCGGATTGCAGCATCAGAGCGGGTGCATAAACCGCCATAAAGGGCATGACGAAGCCCGCGATGGCGACCCGCATCGCCTGAAAGCCGATGGCGAGCCCGCTGGCCTTCGCGATCGGTGCGGCTGCGAATGCCGCCAGCGCAACGGGTGGGGTCAAATCCGCCATGATCCCGAAGTAGAAAACGAACATGTGCGAGACGATCAAGGGCACACCCATTTCGAGCAGCGCCGGCGCAGCGAGTGAACTGGTGATGATGTAATTGGGGATGGTTGGGATACCCATTCCCAGAATCAGGCAGATCAGCATCGTCAGTAACAGCGACAGAAAGAGGCTGTGCTCGCCCAGTTTCAGAACGACCGATCCGAAACTGCTCGCTGCCCCGGTGAGTGTCATCACGCCGATGATCACACCGACCAGCGCGCACGCCACGCCCACCGATAGCGCATTACGCGCCCCTTCGGCCAGCCCGTTGAGGGCCATCGAGAGCACGGCCCGGCCATCGTTGCCTCGCAGGTTCCACGCGATCAGCGCGGCAATCAGGAGGAAGATCGCCGTGATGCCATATTCAATGAAGGCCGAAGAAAGCAGCGCAATACCGATCCAGAAGATGATGCGAAGTCCCAGGCTCGAGACGCCCGAGATAGCCGCCGCAGCAAAGATCAGAATCACCGTGGCGGCAAGGCCAACCGTGCCGGAAAAGAGAGGCGTGTAGCCCGAAAACAGCAAACCGACGAGCGCGGCAAGGGGCAGCACGAGATGCCAGCCTTTCTTCAGGGCGGCGATCGGACTGGGGCACTCCTCGCGAGGCAGACCGGTCAGTCCCAGTCGCCCCGCCTCCAGATGAACCATCCAGAATGCGGTCGCGAAATAGAGAATGGCTGGAATGATGGCCGCCTGGACGACCTCGACATAGGGAATGTCCAGCGTTTCCGCCATGATGAACGCCACCGCTCCCATGACGGGAGGCATGATCTGACCGCCCATGCTGGCCGTCGCTTCGACCCCTCCTGCGAAGGCCGGTCGGTAGCCGAATCGCTTCATCATCGGGATGGTGAATTGACCGGTCGTGACCACATTGGCGACGCCCGATCCGTTGATTGTCCCCATCAGACCGGAAGCCACCACTGAGACCTTGGCCGGACCCCCGCGGGTATGACCGACCGTCCCCATCGATAGATCGGTGAATAGCCGGATCATCCCGGCCTGTTCGAGAAAGGTGCCAAACAGAATGAACAGGAAAATGTAGGTCGAGGAGACGTACGTGGGAATGCCGTAAATGCCCTCGGTGCTGAACACCATCTGACTGACCACCATCTCGAAACCATACCCCCGATGCGCAATTGCGCCGGGCAGGTACTGTCCAAACAGCGCATAAGCCAGAAAGAGCCCGCAGATGATTGGAAGAGCGGGACCCATGACCCGGCGGGCCGCCTCAAAGACCACCAGCACCAGGACGATACCCACCCAGAAGTCCATCGGGGTCAGTTCGCCCGACCGGACGATCAGTTCCTCTTCGAACACCCAGTGGTAAAAGCCCAGCACAAAACCTGTCAGACCGACCACCCATGCAAAGGCGACACTCGCCCGGTTCGCTTGCCCCGAAGCCTGCCCGGTGTGGTCGGCGCTACCCCAGCCGGGAAAGAACGCAAAGGTGAGCAGCATCAGAAAGCCCACATGGAGGCTGCGCATCACCTGGCTCGACAGCGGAGAGTAGGCCGCTGTGTAGAGCTGGTACAGCGAGAACACCACTGCAATCCAGAAAATGACCCCCCGATGCGTGAAGACCGGCCGGGGGGCATCGATACCCGGCATGATCGTTGGGGATGGGGAACTCAGTGCCATGGCGGGTCCTGACTCGGCCTCAGAAAATCAAAGGGCCCGGGATGTGCTCGACGGCCCGGGCCCGCTGACGAACAGTGATCACAAACAGGCGGATTACTTCAGCGCGCCCTTCTCGCGATAGAAGCGCTCGGCGCCCGGATGCAGCGGGATCGGTGAGCCCTGGGCCGCGGTCTGGAGGTTGATGGCCTTGGCAGCGGAATGCGCGGAGCTCATCTGACCCAGATTGTCGAACAGGCTCTTGGTCATCTTGTAGGCGACCTCATCCGAGACGCCCTGGTGGGTCACCAGAAAGTTGGCAATCGCAGCGGTGGGAACAGGCGCCGTCTGGCCCTTGTAGGTGTTCGCCGGGATTGTGGCCGCTTGATAGGCTGCATCGCCCACCTTGGCAATCACCTCGGGCGGGATGGTCACGACAACGATGTTGACCGACGTGGCCAGATCGCGGATGGACGCGACCCCCAGTCCAGCCGACTGCAGGGTGGCGTCAAGCTGCCGGTTCTTGATCAGTTCGACCGATTGGCCAAATGGCAGGTATTCGGTCTTCGAGAAATCTGAATACGACAGGCCCGCGGCCTTGAAGATGGCTCGGGCGTTGACTTCGGTACCGGACCGCGGCGAGCCGACCGACACGCGCTTGCCCTTCAGGTCGGCGAGGGTCTTGACGCCGGACTCGGCGCTGGCGACGATCTGGATGTAGTTGGGATAGATTGCGGCCACAGCTCGAAGCCGCTTGAGCGGCGTCTTGAAGCCGAGCTCAGCATTGCCCTTCCAGCCTTCAGACAGGGAATCCCCCAGCGTAAATGCAATTTCGCCGCGACCCGCCTGCAGCAGGTTCAGGTTTTCGACCGAGGCCTTGGTCGATTGAACGGTTGACTTGGCCTCGGGAATGGCCTTGCCGTAGATTTGCGAGAGTGCAACGCCGAGCGGGTAGTAGACGCCACTGGTCCCACCCGTCAGGACGTTGATGAAGGATTGGGCCTGCGCTCCGCCGCTCAGGCCCAGGGCAAGCATCGAGGCGGCAATGGATGAACGAATGATGTGTCGCATGGTGTCTCCCGACCGGTAGTCGATTAAGAATGAATGAACGAGACATGGGATCATGGCGCCCCCGACACGAATCGAACGTGCGACCCTCCCCTTAGGAGGGGGATGCTCTATCCACTGAGCTACAGGGGCGAAGTGCCGATTGTAGCGGAGCCGCGATCAGGCGCTCGATGCCTGAGTTCGCTGATTGTGTAGCGAAGGCCCGCGGCGCCGATGTGCTCGGTCTGATTCACGCATTCCCAGGCGCGCGGGTCAGGCGACGGGAACCAGGCGTCCCCTTCGGGTTCGATCTCGATCTCGGTGAGCAGTATTCGATGAGCGATCTGCAGCGCCTGCCGATAGATGTCGGCGCCGCCCGCGATGAAGACCTCGTCCTGATCGGACAGGCGCTGGAGCGCCGTGGTGATCGAATCGGCTCGTTCGCACCCCGCGTGCTGCCACGTTTCATCTCGGCTGAGTACGACGATCCGGCGTCCAGGCAGCGGCCGACCGATCGACTCGAAGGTCTTCCGGCCCATGAGTACCGCATGCCCCATCGTTGCGGCTTTGAAATGTCGCAGATCTTCGGGGAGATGCCAGGGGATTGCGTTGCGATGACCGATCACGCCGTTACGCGCCCGTGCGACGATCAGGGTCACACAAGCGGGCGAGGACCGTGGTGCGCCCGGTGTCATCCTGGATCAGATGGCGACCGGCGCCTTGATGTGAGGATGTGACTGGTAATTGTCGATCGCGAAATCCTCAAAGCAATAATCGAAGAGCGACGGCGGGCGCCGCAGGATGCGCAGTCTCGGCAAGGGGAAGGGCTCGCGGGCGAGTTGAGTGTTCGCCTGCTCGAGATGGTTCAGGTAGAGGTGGCAGTCCCCGCCCGTCCAGACGAAATCCCCGGGTCTCAGGTCACATTGCTGCGCAACCATCTCGGTGAGGAGCGCGTAGGAGGCAATGTTGAAGGGTACCCCCAGAAAGATGTCGGCGCTGCGCTGATACATCTGGCAGGACAATCGACCGCCCGCCACGTAAAACTGGAAAAAGGCGTGGCAGGGCGCAAGCGCCATCCTGGGCAGGTCAGCCACATTCCAGGCGGACACGATCAGCCGTCGTGAATCCGGGTCTCGCCGGATGCGGTCGATGACCTCGGCGAGCTGATCGATCGTGCCCCCGTCGGCTGTGGGCCAGTTGCGCCACTGGTGACCGTAGACGGGTCCGAGTTCACCCTGTTCATCCGCCCATTCATCCCAGATGCTGACCCCGTGTTCACGCAGATAGGCGGTGTTCGTCGACCCCTGGATGAACCAGAGCAATTCGTGGATGATCGAGCGCAGGTGCAGTTTCTTGGTGGTGACGAGCGGGAAACCTTCGGCCAGATCAAAGCGCATCTGCCAACCGAAGACAGATCGCGTGCCGGTACCGGTCCGATCGGCCTTTTCGACACCGTGCTCGAGCACATGCCGCATCAGGTCGAGATAGGCCTTCAACGGACCAATCCTGCGAAGGTGGCCGACACCATCTGTTCGACGATCGCATCATCGTCCATCGATCCGCCCGCGCGCAGATAGTCCAGAGTCGGATCGCAGGCCCGCGCATAGAAGTGATACAGGAGGAAGGCCTCCCGGTAGTGGCTCGCAAGCGAGCCATCGGACTGGGCGTCCCGAATGAGCCCTCCGATCCGTTCGGAGAGATCGACCAACTGGTCAACGTAATCGACATTGCGGGTCAGCGAATCACGCAGCGGCTGGCTGGTCGAAGGCAGATGCGGTACCCCACCGGCAATCCGCTCGCGGAGCGTCCATTCCAGGAGTGCCTGCAATTGTTCGATTGGACTCACCTCAGGCGGAAGCGCATCGAGCGCCTCTCGGGTGCGCCTCAGCAGGCGCAGCATCACGGCCGCAGCCAGCGTTTCCTTGGATGAAAAGTGCTTGTAGAGGCTGCCCTTGGCGATGCCGACTTCAGCGGCGATGTCGTCCATCGACATCAGTTCGTATCCCTTTCTCGCCAGCAGTCGGTTGGTGGCGTCGAGAATCGCATTCTCGCGGGCCTCGAACTGAACCTCGCGAAACGAGCGGCGAGCGGAATCTTCGCGCGGCGTTGAACGCGGGCGGTGGGATTCAGTATCAACTTGGGCTCGAGACACAGTGGGTGGCTGTCCGGTGCGTGGGGATGGGATCTCAAACCTGAGATTGGGCCGGATTCTAGCCAGTCTGCGCGTGACCTGGCGTTGTGCCGACACGAACCATGGGGATTAACGACGCGGGGGGGGCGGGGGCGCGGGCGCTTGCCGCGGGGCACGCGGAGGCAGTTTGAGGGTAAATCGCTGGCCCCCCGAGCGCTCCAGCGTCACCTCGCCCTCATTGATTGCCAGCAAGCGAAGCGAGCCGGGTAACTGGGCGCCCTGAGCGAAGGCGCGTGGCGATCCGCCATTGAGCGAAATCAAGGCCACACTGCCCGCGGCATCCACGATGACGCCGTGCAGGCGCACACTCGGGTCGGTGACCACAGTCTCGATCGAACCTGGACGGGGGGCACCGGCGTGGCCGAACAGACCCTTGAGTCGCTCAACATCGAGCGGCGCGGACGTGCGTTCTGGAAGGGGCGCCACGACAATGGGCGGCGCCAGCGCATTGACCAGCACGACTGCGCCGATCACCACGCAGCCGAACGCAAGCAGGCGTGCAGTCCAGCGAGGAAGTCGTTGAGTGAGCGGGTCGGAGAGGGCAGACATGGTCTCGGGACGTTCATTTTCGGCTGCTATGATAAGTCGCTTACAGAAAAAGGTCGCCCATCCGATGCGTTCAGCAGCGTTTTCCATGCCCTTGAGGCGCTCCCAGTCCGGTTTCACCCTGATCGAACTCATGGTGGTGATCGTTATTCTGGGCATCCTGGCGGCGATCGCCGTGCCGCGCATCATGAGCAAGCCCGACGAGGCCCGCGTCCAGGCTGCGCGCGCCGAGATCGCCCAGTTGCTCCAGGCGCTCGACTTGTACCGTCTGGACAATCAGCGCTACCCAAGCACCGAGCAGGGCTTGTCTGCGTTGTCTGCAAGACCGTCGCAGGAGCCCGTCCCGACCAACTGGAAGGCCTATCTCAAACAGACCCCCATGGATCCCTGGGGGCGTCCTTACCAGTATCTGAACCCCGGTGTTCGCAGTGAGATCGATCTGTTCAGTCTGGGTGCGGATGGTCAACCCGGCGGCGAGGGGGTCAATGCCGATATTGGCAATTGGGCGCTCAACCGCTGAGCGATCCGCCAGACGGACTGGGCAGGTCGGGTTCACGCTGCTCGAACTGCTGGTTGCCCTGCTGATCGTCGGCGTCCTGGCCGGGGCATTCACCTTTTCCATTCCCGATCGCGGAGCGCATCTGGCGATCGAGGCCGATCGACTGGCCCGCCTGCTGTCGATTGCCCGAGAGGAGGCGCTGCTGAGGGCGAAACCCGTTCGCTTTGAGGGCGGCGTCGACGGCTTTCGATTCCTGGTTTTGCGGGATCGGCAATGGCACGTCATTGAAGGCGATCCGATCTTGCGGCCGAGACTCTGGGAGGCACCCACCCGTGTGTCGATCGAGCGCTCCGACGGCGCCGGTTCGCTCGAATTCGGTCTCGAACCCCTCGATCTGCCGTTCCTGATTCATCTGCAGCGCGATACGCAGCGTTTCTGGATCGAGAGCGATGGCCTGGGTGCAATCCGTGTTCGATGATCCCAGGGGCGGAAGTGCCCGCATCGCCCGGCCGGTGCCCGCACAGCGTGGCTTTACACTGGTCGAAGTGCTTGTTGCCCTCACCATTGCTGCAATCGCCCTGACCGCCGCGAGCCGTGCGGGGGGGGCGCTCGCGCGGTCAGCTGAAGAGGCCCGTCTGCGCACCTATGCACAATGGAGTGCAGAAAATCGACTGGCGCTGATCCGCATCAGCGAAGAATTCCCGCCCGCGGGACTGCGCCGTTTTGATTGCCCGCAGGCGGGCCGGGCGTTCAGATGTGTCGAGAATGTGGTCAACACGCCGAATGCGAACTTTCGTCGGGTCGAGCTCTCCGTCGAGCATCCCTTTGATGGGCACCGCCTGGTCAGGCTGACCGGTTTTGCGGTCCGAAAGCGCTGAGATGATGCGACCCGCTCGGTTACGAACCCGCCGTCTGGCTGCGGGGTTCACGCTGCTTGAACTCCTGGTGGCGGTCGCGCTGATGGCCGCAGTATCGATCTTTGCGTGGCGCGGGCTGGATGCGGTCATTGGTACCCGAGACGACATCACCCGTCATTCCGACCGGCTGCGATCGCTCGCCCTCGCCTTCGGGCAGATCGAGGATGACCTGCGGCGCAGCTGGTACGCGCGGTTGATGGTGACCAGCGAGCCCGTCATCGCCCTGCGTGCACTCGATGACCCGCCGGGCGTTCTTGCGCTCGAACTGCTCCGGTCCGCCCCGCCCGCCGCCCGGCTCGGGTCTGATCGCTCGGGCGAGTCTCCAGGGTCGCCGCATGTTCAGCCGAACGTGCTGCAGCGCGTGGTCTGGCGATTGCGCGAGGGCCGACTCGAGCGGGGCGCGGTGACCTGGCAGCCGGGCGTGGGCGCGCTGGGCGCCTGGGTCTGGCAGCCGGTGGTGCGCTCGGTCGATGCCCTCGAATGGCGGGTCTGGCTCGATGGCTCGGGCTGGGCGCCTCAAAGCCCGCCTTGGGTGGTCCGGGACGAGGTGCCTGGCGAGCCCACCGTGACCTCCCGGCCGCTACCCGGGGGCGTCGAACTCATGCTGAGCGTTGCAGGTGAACGCATCGTCCGTGTGCTGGCGGCCGAGGACTGAAGCATGCGCCGATCAGGACCCGCGACACGGAGGACACGCGCCCGGAACGAACAGGGGGTGGCGATCGTCAGCGTCTTGCTGATCGTCATGCTGGTCGGGCTGATCATGGGCAGTCTCTTCTGGCGAGAACACATTGCAATGCGATCGATTCAGAACCGTCTGGCAATGGCACAGCTTCGCTGGATCGAGACGGCTGTGCTCGACTGGGCGGCCGTTGTCCTGCGCGCCGACCAGACGGCGGCGGGCGAAGTCGATCATCTGCTCGAAACCTGGGCGACCCCGGTGGCGGAGACCCGACTCGACGAAACCGTGACCGCGGGCGCATCGATCGGCGAGTCGAGTCAATCTGCAATGCTGGCCGGTCAGATACAGGATGCGCAGGCGCGGCTCGATCTCAACGGACTGGTCCGTGGAGGCGAGCCGGTGGCCGCTCAACGGGCCGCCGTGCAGCGCTTGTTCTCGATCCTGGGGCTCCCGATCGATCTCATCGATCTCCTGATACAGCGGCTGCGTGCACCGGCCGGTCTCGAATTGCCGATGGTCCGCTTGAGCGATCTCAGACAACTGCCGGGTTTCGACGCGGCAACCATCGAAACGCTTCGCCCGTTCGTGATATTCCTTCCCGTTCGTCCGGCGGTGCCAGGCTCGTCCCCTGAGCCCCCCAATCGGATCAACATCAACACCGCTCCGGCTGAGGTGATCGCTGCGGCCCTCCCGGGTCTGGGGATCGACGAGGCCCGGCGCTTCGTCCTCGTTCGGGAGCGGACCTGGTTTACCTCGCTCGACCTTGCGCGCTCGCGCTTCGACCGTCCCGTCGAGCTCGACCCGGCGCGTTTCGCCGTCAAATCCAGCTATTTCCTCCTGCGCGGAGTGGTACGCTTCGGTCGGGTCGAGACCGACAGCGAGGCCCTTTTTTTCCGTGCCCCCGCCCGGGTCGAACTGATCTGGCGGCACTCAATCTAGATCGGATATGACGACCAGGCGCCAACCCTCCCGTCTCAGACTCAAGCGTGACCAGGCGATCGTCTGGCTGCCGCCGCGATCGGTGGGCGAGCGAGCTCTGGCGGCAACGGCGAGCCTCCTGCTGATGCGTGCGGGCGCCGCGCGTGCAGGCGGGCCCGGCGTCGAGGGGCCGCCACCGGTCTTGTCCCGGGCAAGTCTGGAATCGTTGCCGGATCTGCGGTCGGTCTACCTGGTCTTCGATGCCCGGGATGTCAGCGTTCTGTCAACGCGCTTGCCCAGACTGCCGTCGTCGCGGCTCATCCGGGCGTTGCCCGGTTTGCTCGAGGATCAGGTGCTGCAGGACCCGGCCCAATGCGCCTGGGCGCTGGATCCACTCCCGACCGATCAAGGGGACCGACGGGTCGGCGTCATCGATGCCGCCTGGCTCGAGACTGTGGCGCAGGCCTTCGAACGACGTCGGATCAAGATTCTTGCCGCGTGGCCGATGCAGGCGGTGATGCGCCCTCCATCCGGCCAGTCCTGGCTGCTTGCGTTACCTGAATCTCTGGCCTGGTGCGCGGGGGACGGGGAAGGACTCGGGTGGTCGCCGGCCGCGACGGACGACGATCGGCGGGTTCAGGTTCATGAAGCCTGTTCGTTCGCAGCCGGGCTCGATCAACCCGTCTCGTGCTGCTGGATGGGCGGGCCGGGCTGGGTGTCGGCGTTGGAAGGGCGCCCGACGGATGCGGTCGATGCGGGGCCGATCGGGCGCAACGATACCCCGGAGATTCAGGCGCTTTCCTGGCCGACGCCGACGACCCTCGATCTGATGAGCGCGCGCCACGCACAGGGCCGACTGAGTGCCCGGTTCGGTCAGGTCGACGGGCGCGCGTGGCGACCGGCCGGTGCCTGGGCCGGCCTGGCGCTCCTCATTGCGCTGCTTGGGCTCAATCTCGAATGGGCCCGGTTGGCGGCAGAAGAGCGTCAACTCAATGATCGGCTGGCCGAGCGCTTTGCCCGGATCATGGGGCCGGCCACGCCCAGGGTCGATCCGGTCCTGCAGTTATCCAGGCATCTGGCCGCCGCCCGTCTGCGCGCCGGACAGGCGGATCCAGAGGGCTTCGTGCCCATGCTTTCGAAGTTCGCTGAAGCGCTCGGAGCAACCGCAGACGATTCGCTGCTGGGCCTCCAGTTTCGGGAGGGGCGGATGACCGTTCGTCTGCGTCCGCAGGCACTTCAGGCGACGACGCGCGACCGTCTGGTCGAGGCCTTGCGGCTTCAGGGGCTTGAGGGCAGTTTCGAACCGGGTCCGGAGGGGGTACTGGTTGTGAGGGCGCTGCGATGAGCGAACCCGTAGCCGGTCTGTCCAGAGGAGCGCGCCCATGCTGAGCGGCGGGCTCGAGCTCATCTTGCGACGATGGCGCATGCTCGCCGCCCGCGAGCGTCGACTCGTGGTCTCGGCGGCCCTCCTGGCCGGCGTGGCCGTCCTGTACCTCGTGGCGTTCGAACCGGCCTGGCAGGGGCGGGCGGTACTGGACGAACGCTTACCCAAGCTGCGCGCACAACTGGCTTCGGTCGAACGCCTGGCACACGAGGCACGCAGCCTTGAGACCGTTGCACGAACCCCGGGGCCGTCCCTCCAGGCGGTCCGGATCGGGATCGAGCGTTCGGTCGATGAGGCCGGCTTGCGAGATGCCCTTCGCCGTCTGCAGATCAACGGCGCCGTGATCGATCTCGAGTTTCGACAGGCGCCCTTTGATGCCTGGATCGAGTGGCTCGATTCGACGGTGCGCGAGCAGCGCCTGCGGGTGGTGGATCTGAGCCTCAACCGCGATGCCGGCGGGCGGCGGGTGTCCGGGCGCTTGTTGCTCGAGCATCCGCAGGACGGGGCGGCTTCGGGAGCGCGGCGATGAGGGGCGGTCCCCTGTTCCGAGGCGTACTGGGCGTGGTGCTGGCGGCGTTACTGTCCATCGCCGCTGGGCTCGTGCTGGCCCCGGCCCGCTGGCTGGATCTTGCGTTGAACCGGGCCACGCAGGGGCAGATTCGGCTGGCCGAGGCAAACGGCACCCTCTGGCGCGGCGCGGGACGTCTGGTGTTCGCTGGCGCAGCAGGGTTCGACGCAGGCGAGGCGGTGTCTTCGGCGACTACGTCGCCTGTGCTGAGAGGTGTTGCGCTCCCAGGGCAATTGCGCTGGCGGGTCGATTGGGCTCCGCTGCTGGTCGGTCTGGTCGATGCGGAACTGATCCTCGAGGGGATGAAGGCGCCGGTCCGCCTTCAGGGCCGCGCAACCGATTTACGGCTGGGGGACGGGCAACTGGCGCTGGCCCGGACCGATCTGGGGGCGCTGGGCTCCCCATGGAGTACCGTACGGCCTGCGGGTGCGGTCAGGCTGCGTTGGGAAGGCCTCAGCCTGCAGGCTGGGCTGTTTTTCGGGCGCGTGCAGATCGAGCTTCACGAACTCTCGTCGGCGCTCTCGGCCGTGCGTCCGTTAGGGACGTATCGCATCGCTCTGGACGGTCAGGCGGGACGAACGACGGTGACCCTGGGCACGATGTCCGGACCCCTTGAATTGTCCGGGCGGGGCGAGATCGATCGCGGTCGATTGCGATTCGAAGCCAAAGCGGCACCGGCGGATCCCCAGGACAGTCGCCTAACGGGCCTGCTGAATCTGCTGGGTCAGCGCGAGGGCAGCCAGACGATCATTAGAATAGGGAAATGACGATGAACGACGCTCGTCCTCTGCGCTCGATCGTTCCCCGGGGGCACCTTCCCGGGGGGATGCGGATGCTCGCCCTTCTGCTGGGCGCTGCCCTTGCGCTGCCCGCCAGTGCCCAGCGCGCGACCCCAGCGGCGGCGCCCGTTGCCGTCCAGTCGGGCGCGGACGGGGTCAGCCTCAATTTTCGGGAGGCCGACATTGACGCGGTCGTTTTCGCGTTCGCTGAATTCCTGGGCCGCAATGTCATCATCGACCCGCGCGTTCGCGGCAAGATGACGCTGGAGACCGCGCGGCCGGTCAATCGTTCGCAGGCGCTCGATCTGCTGCGCGTCAGCCTTCGAGGCCACGGATTTGCGCTGATCGAACAACGTGATGTGCTGCGCGTGGTGCTCGAGGCCGACGCGAAACTCCAGGGGGTGCCCTGGTCCACGCCAGACGGGCCGGCGCCTCGGGCTCCAGCCGCTGCCGGAGAGCAGGTGGTGACGCAGGTCTTTCAGTTGCGTCATGAGTCGGCGGCGGCGCTGGTGCCGGTGCTGCGACCTTTGATTCCGGCCAATAACACCATCACCGCCTTTGCGGGCAGCAACGCCCTGGTGGTCACCGATTACGCGTCCAACATGTCCCGCCTGGCGGGCATCATCGAATCGCTGGATCGGCCCTCGGGTGACGATGTCGCGATGATTCCGATTCGTCACGCGGTGGCCTCCGACATCGCCGTCGCCGTCAGCCGTCTCCTGGACGACAACCCTCGGCCCGGGACGACTGCGGGGTCCGGTCCGCAGCAGCCGGTCGATCCCGGCCAACGTGTGCAGGTGCAGGCGGATCCCCGGCTCAATGCCGTGATCCTGCGTTCAGCGAGCCCGGAGCGCTTGAAGCTTGCGCGTGGTCTGGTCACCCGCCTCGACCAGCCAGGGACCGAGGCCGGAAATATTCACGTGGTGTATCTGCGTAACGCCGAGGCGGCCCGACTGGCCCAGACGCTTCGCGGTGTCCTGACGGGCGAGCCGGGCACACTGGGGTCGGGCGCGACCTCGCTCTCGTCGTCGCTGAGCGCCGCCCAGTCGAGCAGCACGACCAGTGGTGCGGGCCTGTCCAATTCAAGCCTGACGGCCGGAGCGGGTCTGGCCGGGACAAGGAGTCCCTCGGCCCAGCAGTCGGGCAACGGCAGTCTCAGTAGCCGCGTGGGTGCGGTCTCGATCACGGCCGACCCGTCGACCAATTCACTGATCATCACCGCGCCCGACCCGCTCTATCGTAGCCTGCGAGCGGTGATCGATCGCCTGGACATGCGTCGTGCCCAGGTCTTCATCGAATCGCTGATCGTCGAGGTCCAGGCCGACAAGGCTGCAGAGTTGGGGATTCAGTGGCAGTTTCTGGGTGCGCCTCAGGGCTCGACGCGTGCAATCGGCGGAACCAACTTCAATGCGACGGGTAGCGGGGCCAACATCCTCGGTGCGACCGCCAATATTGGTGCCGTCGGCAATGGTCTGAATATCGGCATCGTGCGAGGAACCACGACCCTCCCGGGGGTGGGGGAAGTCCTCAACCTGGGCGCGCTCGCCAGGGCCCTCGAATCCGATGCGAGTGGCAATATTCTGGCAACGCCCAATCTGCTGACGCTCGACAACGAGGAGGCCCGCATCATCATTGGCCAGAACGTCCCGTTTATCACCGGTCAGTTTGCCAATACCGGGGCCGGCGGCAACATCAACCCGTTTCAGACGATCGAGCGACGCGATGTGGGCACCACCCTTCGGGTTCGTCCCCAGATTTCCGAGTCCGGTTCGGTCCGGCTCCAGATCTTTCAGGAGGTCTCCAGTGTGCAGAGCACTGCGCTGGCCGCAGGGATCGTCACCAATCGACGGGCCATCGAGTCGACGGTGCTGGTGGACGACGGCGAGATCATCGTGCTCGGGGGATTGATCGAGGAGCGTGTTGAAAACGGCGAGCAGCGTGTGCCCGTCCTTGGGGATCTGCCCCTGTTTGGCGGACTGTTTCGCTATGAGGGCCGCAAGCGGACCAAGACCAACCTGCTGGTGTTCCTGCGCCCGATCGTATTGCGCGATGCGTCGGCCTCGAATTCGGTCACGGCGACCCGGTATGACTATATCCGGGCGCTGCGCGGGGAGGCGCTGGTGCCCGGTCGCAGTGGCCTGCCCGAACTGCGCTCCGTGCCCTTGCCGCCCCGCGGTGAGGCGCCGGGCGGGGGCAGCACGGCCGCGGTACCGGGGCTTCAGCGTCCACCCGCCAGTCTGGCGCCTGATGTCGATGCGTCGGTACCGGTTCGGTCGCGCCCATCTCAGTCAGCGCCTGCGCCCTCAGGCGCGCAGTGAGCGCGGCCATGGGCTCGGTGATTGCCGCCCGGCATCTCCCCTACGGCTTTGCGCGCGCCAACCAGCTGCTTGCGGCGGCGATGGAGGGTGATGTGCTGGAAGTGTGGGTCAGCGAGCGAACGCCTCTGCGTGCGCTGTCCGAGCTGGCCCGCACCTCTCCCCTGCGACTTCGCCCGGTCCGAAAGTCCGCCGAAGAAATCGATGCGGCCATCACCCGCGCCTATGCGCACAATGACGGCTCCGCGGCGGCGGTCGTCGACGAGGTGGAGGGCGATCTCGATCTGACCACCCTGATGCAGGACATCCCACGGATTGAGGATCTGCTCGAGGCCGACGACGATGCACCGATCATTCGCATGATCAATGCGCTGCTCACGCAGGCGAGCCGCGACGGAGCCTCGGACATTCACTTTGAGGCCTTCGAAACCAGTTCGGTCGTGCGCTTTCGTGTGGATGGCACGCTGCGCGATATCGCGCGCCCCCGGCGGGAACTGCACGCGGCCCTGGTGTCTCGGATCAAGATCATGGCCCAACTCGACATTGCAGAAAAGCGCTTGCCCCAGGACGGCCGAATGACACTGCGCATCGGTGGCCGGCCCATGGATGTGAGGGTGTCGACCCTGCCCACCGGGCACGGCGAGCGGGTCGTGATGCGTCTACTCGACAAGGAGGCGGGCCGCCTCGATCTCGGCGCGCTGGGCATGGGCGAGGGCACCTTGCGTGCCTTTGACCGCCTGGTTCATCAACCGCACGGGATCGTCCTGGTGACCGGTCCCACCGGTTCGGGCAAGACCACCACCCTGTATGCGGCCCTCGGTCGCCTGGACAGTACCCGGACCAATATTCTGACCGTTGAGGACCCGATCGAGTATCACCTTGACGGTATTGGCCAGACGCAGGTCAACCCGCGGATCGACATGAGTTTCGCGCGCGCACTTCGATCCATCCTCCGTCAGGATCCGGACGTGATCATGATTGGCGAGATTCGCGATCTCGAAACGGCCCAGATCGCGGTTCAGGCCTCGCTGACGGGTCATCTGGTGCTGGCAACGCTTCATACCAACGATGCCGTATCGGCGGTCACCCGACTGACCGACATGGGGATCGAGCCTTACTTGTTGTCCTCGTCCCTCTTGGGTGTGGTTGCGCAGCGCCTCGTACGCAAGCTCTGTGTGCAGTGTCGCGAGCCCGATCCCTTGAGTGGCGGGTGGCGCGCGCGCGGTTGTGCGGCCTGCGACCGGACGGGTTTTCGGGGGAGAACCGGGGTGTACGAGCTGTTCGAGATCGATGATCAGGCGCGCGCCCTGATCCATGCCTCATCGGCGGAGAGCCAGATCCGCGAGGCGGCACGATCGCGTGGCATGCGGTCAATGCGCGAGGACGGCGATCGCTGGGTCCAGGCCGGCGTGACCTCCCTCGACGAAGTGGCCCGCGCGACGCGGGACTGACCCGGACGGAGCACCGATCATGCCGGCTTTTCGCTTCGAGGCGGCGCATGCGGATGGTCGGATTGAACGCGGCACCATCGATGCCGACTCGCAGCGCCATGCCCGCGCGCTGCTGCGCGAGCGCGGCCTCGCACCGCTCGATGTGGTCGGACTTCAACAGGCGGGGCCGGGGCAGACGACGGCGACACTGGGACGACGGATGTCCGCCGCCGATCTGGCTCTCGCAACCCGGCAACTGGCCAGTCTCTTGTCGGCCCGCCTGCCGCTCGAGCAGGCCCTGGGCGTCGTGATTGAGCAGGCCGAGCGTCGTTCAGTCCGTGAGCGTTTTGCAGCGGTTCGCGCCGAAGTCCTGGGCGGCCAGACGCTGGCCGGGGCCATGGCGCGCATGAGTGGTGATTTCCCTGAAATCTATCGTGCGATGGTCGATGCGGGCGAGCAGAGCGGAGACCTCGCCCAGGTCATGGAACGGCTGGCCGATCATGTCGAGTCGCGGACCGCCCTGGCGCAGAAGGTGGGGCTGGCGTTCATCTACCCGCTGGTTGTGACGGGCGTGGCCTCACTGGTGATCATCGTGCTGCTGACCTATGTGGTTCCCCAGGTAACCGAGGTCTTTATGCAGTCCGGGCAAACCTTGCCTGCATTGACCGTCGCGCTGATCGCGGTGTCCGATTTCATCCGTCAGCAGGGGCAATGGCTGCTGCTTGCGGCCCTGCTCACGGTCCTGGTGATCCGACTGGTGTTGCGCGCACCGACCGTTCGGCTCGCGTGGCACCGGCGGCAGTTGCGCCTGCCGGTGATCGGGCGACTGGTTCGGGGTGTGCAGACGGCCCGTTTTGCATCGACCCTGGCGATCCTGGTGTCGAGTGGGGTGCCGCTGATCCGTGCGCTCGAGGCGGGCGCACGCACGCTGTCCAACGAAGCCTTGCGCGACAATGTCCACGATGGCATTGGTCGCGTGCGCGAAGGTGTGCCGCTTGCGCGTGCGCTGGCCGCCGCCCAGCAGTTTCCGCCGATGCTGGTCCATCTGGTGGCGAGCGGCGAGGCGACCGGTCGCCTCCCGGAGATGCTCGACCGTGCTGCGGCGACCCTGTCGGCCGAAGCCGAGCGAAGGACGCTGACCCTGACCAGCCTGCTTGAGCCGCTGCTGATCCTGGTGATGGGCGGAATCGTTCTGTTGATCGTACTCGCGGTGATGCTGCCCATCATCGAAATCAACCAGCTGGTGCGTTGACCCGCTCGAAGATCGTTCGCAACGAACTCAAAGCCTCAGGCGTTCTCCGTAGCCCGTGAGTTCGAGATACCCGCGACCGATCACAGTCCCCGAGTCCGGCGCCCGGACGCGGACCGCGCCCTCCCAGTACAGAACACCGGTGCCGCCTCGAGCGTCGAGTTCCTGGTCATCGAAGAGCGGTTCCAGATCCACGATGAACGCACCGATCGTGATCCGGAGCGCAACCGGCCAGATCACACCCGTTCGGGCTGAACGCCAGTGTCGAAGCGGCGTGAAGTGAACCCCGGGTGCAGCGCCCGTCACGCCATCGGATCGTCCCACTCGGGGGGGGCGCAGGGTGCCCTCGAGTTCGTCAGGGCTGATCCATCGATGCTGGGTCCAGCGGGTGGTTTGCTGTGAGTCGCGGATCCGGAAGACCATGAGGGCGCGGCCATCGTCAAAGTGAAGACCCGCCCAGTCCCAGCCCTGAGCCTGCGCGTCGAGCAGTTCGCTGGACCACTCGTGGTCGTACCAGGAGAGCCCCTGAACCGGGCGCCCATTGACCCTGCCTCGGGTTCCCAGTGCAGGCCTGCTGTAGTAATAGCTTGCCTGGTGCGGGCTTGGGCCTTTCGGCGAGAAGCCCTGGTGGCCTTGAAGAATCGGTGGACCGGGGGGAGCGAATTCGAGGTTCAGATCGATCTCCCGCTCGGCGATGCGAACCTGGTAGCGGTCGTCGGCCGTGCGGATCATCGACCACCGCCCCAATCGAAGCCGGGTGTCGCCTTGAACGGCCTCGGCCAGCCCGAAACCGGGCCGTGCGGCGCGCTCGAGATGGAGGAGTCGCCCGCGGCGCGGGTCGGCGAGTGCAACGTGGGCGAAGAGCAATTGAGCGGGCGAAAATCGACTGGGGTTCGCGAGCGGATGACCGGTTCGCACGCGGAAGAACGTGATCTGAACCCCCAGAGCGTCCGGTCGGCCGCCGGGCTCACCCAGCCAGCCGGTGAGGTACCACCATTCGATCCGGTAGCGCGGATGCGCGCCATGATCGTCGGGAAAACGAAGCGCGTGGCCGGGCAGGACGGCCGGGTAGCCTTCATCGAGGCCTTCAGTCGGTTGAGCGGCATGACCCTGAGCGTACGCCCCCTGCGTCGCGCCGAGACTGATCCAGGACAGTCCGCCCTGGAGGAGACGTCGCCGGTGGTCGATCGGTGAGACCGGCCACGAATGCTCGAGGGCGGCCTGAATGCGCAGGGCCTTTGCCGAATGAGTGTCGGTCGTACTCACCAGTCTGCCCGGACCGCGGCCAGCGGACCCGTCCCCAATGCCTGATGGGCCACCCAGCGGGCGGCCAGGGCCGCAAATAGCACCGTTGCCCCCACGCTCACTGCGAGCAGGCCCCAGGGCCAGTGCATGCTCATGGTCCAGTGAAACGATTGAGGATTGACGCGGTGGACCAGAATTGCTGCAACGATTGCACCCAGGGTCAGGCCCCAGAGGCAGGCGAGTAGCGCACCCACGCCGCCCTCCAGGGCGAAGGCGCGTGCGATGGGGGTCCGGGTCCACCCCAGGTGCAGCAACATACCGAACTCCCGTTGTCGGGAGAGCGCTTCGGCAGCCCGACTGCTGGCGGCGCCAAACAACGCGACAGCGATCGCGATTGCCTCCAGCGCGTAGGTCACTGCGAAACTCCGGTCAAAGATGCGCATCGACAAGGCCTTGAGCGCAGTCGTCTCACGGAGTTCCAGCGCGCCCGTGACCGGCGATAGCTCGGCCAGGCGACGGACCATCGCATCGGGATCGGTTCCAGGCGCGAGCCACCAGGCGACCTCGTTGGCGTCTTCATCGCCCGTATGTCGGATGTAGGCGTCACGATCGATCATGATGGCCCCAAATTGACGGGAGTAATCGCGCCACACGCCAGAGATGAAAACCTTCAGGGGGGTATTCGCGGCGCCGATGGGCAGCTCCGTCCAGTCGCCGGGGCGCAGTCCGTAGAGATCGACCACCGCCTCGGTGACCCAGGCCGTGACCGCGCCGGGCGGCGCCTCGCGAACGGGGCCGGTGAGCGGCAAACTGCGGGCGGGATTCTCGGCGTTCCAGTCCCGTGCAATCAAGGTGACGGGCGGTTTCGCGGGATCGAGGAGGAGGGGGATCTGCCGGGTGAATCGGGCCCGCAGGACGCCAGGCAATCCGGCCAGCTGGGTCTGGGTCGTTCGACCGATGGTTGCGGTTCGATCGGTGTAGCCCGCGCGTCCATACAAATCGGCGGGGAGAACCTGTTCCAGCCACTGCTCGACCGAGGTGCGAAAACTGGTGACCATGATGGCCATCGCACTGGCAAGGGCGATGCTTGCGATGACGCCCGCGAAGGCCGTCGCGGTCTGGCCGGGGGTGGCCGCAACCCGCTGCAGGGCGAGCCAGGGCATCACCCCGGTGCGCTGCGCGATCGCTGAATCCGCCCAACGTCGCACAAGGGGGGCAAGCAAGGCTGGACTGGCCAGGATACCGGCGAGCAGGAAGAACGCGATGGCGATGTAGGCAGCGATCGGCAAGCCCTGGATCGGCGGCAGCGCAAGCAGGCACACGCCGCCCGCCGCCAGACCGATCGCTCCGCGGAGCGTCCAGCGATGATTCAGAAGGGTCTCGTCCCCGGCGCCTCGCAGCGCGATCGCGGGCTGCAGGCGCAGCGTCGCTCGCATCGGGCCCAGTGCGCCGGCCAGCGCAGCGACCAGCCCGCCCACGAGCGCCACAATCACTGCAATCGCATCGATCTCCAGCGCCGAGCCCTGTCCGCTGAAATACCCACCGCCGAGATCGCCGCGGGTGAGGCTCAGCATCAGGCGTGCAAGCGCGATGGCCCCGACAATGCCGAGGAGGCCACCGACCAGGCCCATGAGGGCCGCGGTCACGCCGATGTACATCGCGGGCATCGAGCGCGGCGCACCGAGGACGCTCAGCAGCGCGAGTTGCCCGCTCTGGCGGACCACCAGCAAGGCGAGCGCTGCATGAACGATGAATACGCCGGTGAACAGGGCGACCAGTGCGAGGACATTCAGGTTGACCCGGTAGGCGCGTGACAGATTCGACATACGCTGGACGCCGGCCTGTGGACTGCTCCAGAGGACCCCCTTGGGCAGTCGTGACTCGATCGTCTGTCTGACCGATGCAATCGGCGCATCGGCCTCGAAGCTGAGGTCGATCCGGGTCAGGCGACCCATCGAGCCCAATCGCCATTGCAGGGTTCCGATATCCATCACAGCCAAAGACTGTCCGCCGTGCCCGGCGACGATGCCGCCCCGAACGGTCAGGGAGACGATGCGCTCACCCGCCAGCAGGCCCAGCCGGTCACCCACCTTCAGACCGAATTCGGTCATCGCAGCCCGTGACAGAAAGATCGAGTCGTCCGCGAACAGGGCGCTTGCGAGCCCCGGGGCATTCGATTCCGACGGGGAGGGCATCAGGGCAGGAGTGACCGAGCCGGCGCGCAGTGGGTCGAGACCGATGATGCGCAGCGCCCGCGCGGGTCGGGCTCGATCGCTTGAGGGCTCAGGCGGTGGGTGGACGAGGGTCCATCGGGCATCGATCACCGGGCTGGCGACCGCAACCCCAGGGGTCGACCCCACGAGTTCGAGCAGCGATTCGTCCAGGTCGCCGGCGCGTCCGATCAGTTGGGCCTGGGCCTCGCCGTTGACCTGTGCGATCGAGGCTGCGAATTCGGTCAGCGCCGAACGGTTGACCAGATGGATGCCCAGGGCAAGCGCCACGCCGATCGCAATCGCGAGGGTTGCGAGCAGCATACGCCCCGGTTGTGCCTGCCACTGCGCGCCCCACAACCAGAACAGCAGCCGGCCCGGTACGCCCGGGGCGCGTTGGGGCGGGGCGTCACTGCGCATGCAGTTGCCCACCCTCCAGCCTCAGGCAACGATCCGCCCGTCGCGCTGCCGAATCCGAGTGGGTGACGAGAAGCAGTGCGCTACCCGCCTCACGGCATTCCTCGAGAATCAGATCGAGTGCGCCGGTCGCGGCGGCGGGGTCGAGATTGCCGGTCGGCTCGTCGGCCAGCAGCAGTGCCGGGCGGTGGGCCAGCGCGCGCGCGAGTGCAACCCGCTGCTGCTCACCCCCCGAGAGCGTGCCGGGCACCGCCTGACAGCGTGAGCCCAGGCCCAGCCGGCCGAGCAGCGCGCGCGCACGTTGAAGGGCCTCAAGATGCGGGATTTTGTTCAGCAGCAGCGGTACCGCGACATTGCGTTCGACCGTCAGATGAGGCAGCAAATGAAAGGCCTGAAACACGAAGCCAAGATGGCGACGCCTGAGTGCTGCGGCCTGATCGGGATCGCCCGTCTGCATCACCTGACCCGCCACCGCGATCTCGCCTGCGTCGGGCTGATCGAGCCCTGCGATCAGATTGAGAAGCGTCGACTTACCGCTGCCTGACTCGCCGATCAGCGCAACGCGATCGCCCGGATTCAGTTCGAGGCTGACCCCGTCCAGGACGGTTCGTCCGCCCAGCGTCTTGCGCAGGTCGCGAACACTCAGCGCAGGCATGGGCGGGCGGTCAGGGCTGGACCATGGGCCCGGAGTAGTCCGCGCACGCGTTCAGGGTGTCGGCGCGACCTGCATGCCGCCCACCGTCTGGCTGAAGCCCGCATCCACGTAAGTGATCTCAGCGGTGACGCCGGCCGCCAGATCAGACAGGAGAAACGCTGCGACATTGCCCACATCATCGATTGTCACGTTTCGACGCAGGGGGGCATTCTGCTCGACGAAATCGAGGATCTTGCCAAAGCCCTTGATGCCGCTGGCGGCCAGCGTCTTGATCGGACCCGCCGACAGACCGTTCACGCGGATGCCTGAGGGGCCGAGGCTCTCGGCCAGATAGCGCACAGACGCTTCCAGGCTTGCCTTGGCGAGTCCCATCGTGTTGTAGTTGGGAACCACTTTTTCAGAGCCGAGATAGGTCAGGGTCAGGAGCGCACTGCGACGCCCCAGGAGCATCGGGCGCGCGGCCTTGGCCAGGGCAACGAAGCTGTAGGCCGAAATGTCGTGCGCGACCCGAAAGGACTCGCGGCTTGCGCCCTCAAGGAAATCACCCGCGATGGCTTCACGTGGGGCGAAGGCGATGGCGTGGACCAGGCCGTCAAAGCCGTCCCAGTGTTCGCGCAGACGGGCAAACAGATCGTCGATCTGCGCGTCTTCGGCCACATCGCAGGGCAGGACAATGTTCGAGCCGAAGTCGGCCGCCATCTCGACGACCCGTTCCTTGAAGCGTTCACTCTGATAGGTGAATGCGAGCTCGGCGCCCTGAGCGCGACAACTGCGCGCAATTCCGTAGGCGATCGAGCGGTTCGACAGCAGTCCGGTGATCAGCAGGCGCTTGCCGGCGAGAAATCCCATGGTCATTGATCCCTGGCTGGAGGAAATGCGCTATTGTCGCACGCGGGTTCGGGGCCCGAGGTCCAGGCCGTGGTCCCGGAAGACGGATTGTCCAGGGCGAAAATTGTCATCGCTGAATGCACCGAAATGGATGGGGCTCGCCGGCCTGAAGAGGGTTATGGCGCTGCTTTGTCTCGTGTCCATCGTCGGTGGATGGAGCGGGGTGGAGGTGCGCCCCGCATCGGCTCAGGGGCGGCCCGCGCACGCCCTGGCCTGGGGCGAGCAGCCCCGCTATCCGGCCGGCTTCGCCCACTTCGATTACGTGAACCCGCAGGCGCCTCGCACCGGCTCGGTCAACCTCAATGGTTTTGGTTCCTTCGATAAGCTCAACCCCTTCACGCTGAAGGGCATCGCGGCCGAGGGGCTCAGCACCTTGATGTTCGAGACCCTGGCCGAGGCCAGCTGGGACGAGCCGTTTTCCATGTACGGGTTGCTGGCACAAACGATGGACTTTGCGCCCGACGGCCTGTCGATCACCTTCGTCCTGAGGCCGGCCGCCCGCTTTTCGAATGGCGACCCGGTCACTGCGGCTGATGTCGTGCATTCGTTCAGGACGCTCACCGGGCGCGAGGCGCATCCCCGGTTCCGGCAGTACTTTGCCGATGTGGCCGACGTTGTGGCGCTGGATACGCAGACGGTACGTTTTCTGTTCCGTCGCCGTAATCATGAACTGCACATGATCGTGGGCTCACAACTGCCGATCTTTTCCAGAAAGTGGGGCGAGGGCAAATCGTTCTCGGCCACCGTTCAGGAGCCGCCGATCGCGAGTGGTCCGTATCGGGTCGAACGCGTCGACTTTGGCCGATCGATCACCTATCGGCGCAATGCGGACTGGTGGGCGCGCGGGCTGAATGTCCGGGTTGGCATGTTCAATTTCGAGCGGATCACCTACAAGTACTTCAAGGATGAGACCGCCCGGCTCGAGGGGTTCAAGGCGGGCGAGTTCGACTGGATCTACGAGAATTCAGCCCGCAACTGGGCGCGTGGTCACACCGGCCCCCGGTTCAATCGCGGTGAACTGATCAAGCGCGAATTTGCCCATTCGAATGCGGCGGGCATGCAGGGCTTTGCGATGAACACGCGTCGCGCGCGCTTTGCCGATGTGCGGGTGCGCGAGGCGCTGACCCTCGCGATGGATTTCGAGTGGATGAACCGCCAGATTTTCTACGGACAATATCGACGCAGCCCCAGCTACTTCACCAATAGCGACATGGCCGCGCAGGGCCGCCCCGGTGAGGACGAGCGGGCGCTGCTCGAGCCTTTGCGGCATTTGCTTTCGCCAGCAGTCTTCGACGATGTACCTGTGCCGCCCGTGACCCAGCCTCCGTCGAGTCTGCGTGACAACCTGAGGCGCGCGCAGCGCCTGCTGGCTGAAGCGGGCTGGCGCGTCGCAGATGATGGCGTACTGCGTCACCCTTCCGGCGAGGCGTTCGGATTCGAAATTCTCACGTACTCGAAGGCGCTCGAGCGGGTCGCGGTGCCCTGGGTGCGGAATCTCGAGAAACTGGGCATCGAGGCACGCATGCGGGTGACCGATCCTGCGCTTTACACCAAGCGGGTGGACGATTTCGATTTCGACGTGGTGGTCCATGTGTTCCCTGCGAGCCAGACGCCGGGTAATGAACTGGTCGAGCGATTCACCCGCGCTGCCGCTCAGGAAAAGGGCGCGGACAACGTCATGGGGGTTCGCGATCCGGCCGTTGATGCCCTGGTGGAAAAGCTGCTGAGCAGTTCAACCCGGACCGAGCTGGTCGTGGCAGCTCGCGCGCTTGACCGGGTGCTGCGCCATGGGCATTACATGGTGCCGCATTTTCACGCGGATACGCACCGGGTCGCGTTCACAAGCCAGCTGGCGTACCCCGAGCAACTGCCGCGTTACTACGACGCGCGCAGCTGGATGCTCAAGACCTGGTGGTTGAAACCGGAGGCGACCCGGCGTTGAGCCGGGTCGAATGTCGACGATGGCAGGCTATATTTTGAAGCGACTGCTGCTGATGGTGCCGACCTTGCTGGGCATTCTCCTCGTGAGCTTTTTGATCATCCAGTTCGTGCCGGGCGGTCCGGTCGAGCAACTGGTTCAGGAGCTTCGCGGTCGGGGTCTGGCGGGCGAGGTGGCCTCCACGGGGGGCGGCTATCGGGGGGCGCAGGGGGTGGACGAGACCCGTCTGAAAGAGATCCGCGCGCTCTACGGATTCGATCGGCCGGCGTGGGAGCGCTTCGTCGACATGGTGGTCCGCTATGCGCGCTTCGACCTCGGGCAGAGCTATTTTCATCACAAGAGTGTCTGGGCGCTGATGATCGAGAAACTGCCCGTTTCGATCAGTCTGGGCCTCTGGAGCTTTCTGCTGGTCTATCTGGTGTCGATTCCGCTCGGTATCGCCAAGGCGGTTCGGAACGGCTCACGCTTCGATCTCTGGACCAGCACGGCGATTCTGATCGGCTACGCGATTCCAGGCTTTGTGCTGGGCGTGGCGCTCCTGGTGCTGTTCGGTGGCGGCTCCTTCCTGCAGTGGTTCCCGCTTCGTGGCCTGGTGTCCGACCATTGGGCCGAACTGTCCTGGGGGGGGCGTGTGCTCGACTACTTCTGGCATCTGGCCCTGCCGTTGACCTGCCTGGTGCTGGGTAGTTTTGCGGTCACGACCATGCTGACCAAGAACACCTTTCTTGAGGAAATCCGGCGTCAGTATGTGTTGACGGCCCGAGCCAAGGGCCTGAGCGAACGGCGGGTGTTTTACCGGCATATCTTTCGAAACGCGCTGATTCCACTCGTGACTGGTTTCCCGGCCGCATTCATCGGGGCGTTCTTTGCGGGGTCCTTGCTGATCGAGACCCTGTTTTCCCTGGACGGGCTGGGCCTGCTGTCCTACGAGGCGGTGATCCGGCGTGATTACCCGGTCGTGATGGGGTCGCTGTTCTTTTTCTCGCTGCTCGCGCTCGCCACCCGACTGATCACCGATCTGATGTACGTCTGGGTGGATCCTCGCGTGAAGTTCGGAGCCTCGCGATGAGTCCGTGGCAGCGCGCCTGGCTGAGATTTCGTGCCAACCGCAGGGGCTATCTCAGCTTGTGGATCTTTTCGGTGGCCTTCGGACTGTCCTTGTTTGCAGAGGTCTTGTCGAACGACCGGCCGATCATGGTGCGCTACGACGGCCACTGGTATGTGCCCCTGCTCCATGATTATCCAGAAACCACCTTCGGGGGAGATTTCAGGACGGCGACCGATTACCTCGACCCCTTCATCCGCGAGCAACTGGGTCGCAACGGCAACTGGGCGCTTTGGCCGCTGAATGCCTATCGTTTCGATACGATCAACTATTTTTCGCCCAGCCCCAATCCGGCGGCGCCTTCCGCGGTCAACTATCTGGGGACCGACGATCGGGGGCGGGACGTCCTGGCGCGTCTGCTGTACGGTTTCCGGATCTCGGTGCTGTTCGGCCTGGCGCTGACCGCGATCGGTGTGGTGCTGGGTGTGGCGGCGGGTGCGGTCCAGGGCTATTTTGCCGGTCGAACCGATCTGGCGATGCAGCGCTTCATCGAGGTCTGGAGTTCGGTCCCCGAGCTCTACCTCTTGCTGATTCTGGCGTCCATGTTCGAGCCCAGCCTGCTGATCCTGCTGGCGATCCTGTCGCTCTTTGGCTGGATGACGCTCTCTGACTATGTCCGCGCCGAGTTCCTGCGCAACCGGCAACTCGATTACGTTACGGCTGCGCGCGCACTCGGTCTGTCTGATCGCCAGATCATCTGGCGGCACGTCTTGCCGAATTCGCTGACGCCGGTCATTGCGTTTCTGCCGTTCCGGATGAGCGCGGCGATCGTGGCCCTGACCAGTCTGGATTTTCTGGGCCTGGGTGTGCCCTCATCCACGCCCAGTTTGGGCGAGTTGCTTGCGCAGGGCAAGGCCAACCTGGATGCCTGGTGGATTTCTCTTGGGACCTTCGGTGTTCTGGTCGCCACGCTGATGCTCCTGATCTTTGTCGGGGAGGCCTTGCGCGATGCGCTTGACACCCGAAAAGGCTGACGACGTGGGGCGCCCGCTCCTTCTGGAGGTCCAAGCGCTCGGGGTCGAGTTCCAGACGGGCTCCGGACCGGTTCAGGTCGTGGACGAGGTGAGTTTCAGCATCGCTCAAGGCGAGCGGCTGGCGCTTGTTGGAGAGTCGGGGTCGGGCAAGACCGTGACCGCGCTGTCCATCCTTCGGCTCAACGTCGATGCGCGGTACCGGGGCCGGGTCCTGTTCGAGGGACGAGATCTGCTGACCGAATCGCTGCGGTCGCTTCAGGCCGTCCGTGGGCGGGATATCGCGATCGTCTTTCAGGAGCCGATGAGCGCGCTCAATCCGCTTTTTACAGCCGGCGATCAGATTGGCGAATTGCTGGAGCGGCACGAAGGCATGACTCGAGCGCAAGCGCTCGGACGCGCGCGTGAGTTGCTTCGGCTGACCCGAATCGATGAGCCGGAGCGTTGCGCTGCGGCCTACCCGCATCAGTTGTCCGGCGGGCAGCGGCAAAGGGTGTTGATTGCGATGGCCATCGCCTGTCAGCCTCGCCTGCTGATTGCCGACGAGCCCACGACCGCGCTCGACGTGACCATCCAGCGCGAGATCGTCGGTCTGCTCGATGGCCTGCAGCGGGAATTCGGCATGGCTGTTCTGTTGATCACCCACGACCTGCCGCTGGTTCGACGGTTCGCGGACCAGGTGGTCGTGATGCAGGGCGGGCGGGTCGTCGAGACGGGTGCCACGTCGGCGGTCTTTGAGGCGCCCAAGGCAGCCTACACCCGTCGCCTGATCGACAGCCGGCCCGGTCGTCTGGCCGCGGAATGCCCGCCGGACGCACCCGTCCTGCTCAAGGCCGATCAGGTCGCCTGTCAATTCGAGCGGCCGGGCGGTGGGTTGCGAAAGACCCGCTTTCAGGCGGTCGCACCCGCGTCGCTTCAATTGAGAACGGGCGAGACACTGGGCATCGTCGGCGAATCCGGATCCGGCAAGACGACGCTCGGCATGAGCCTGCTCCGCTTGTCGGCGGCTCAGGTATCGGGACGGATCGAGTTTCAGGGTCAGCGGATCGATTCGCTGGCGGCCGAGCCGATGCGAAGGCTTCGGCGGAGCATGCAAGTCGTGTTTCAGGACCCTTACAGTGCCTTGTCACCCCGAATGACGGTCGAGTCGATTGTCGGCGAGGGGCTTCGCCTGCATCGCCCCGAACTGGATGCGGCGTCGAGACGCCGCGAGATCGAACGGATCCTGGTCGAAGTGGGTCTCGATTCGACCATGCTGTCCCGCTATCCGCACGAGTTTTCGGGCGGACAGCGACAGCGAATTGCAATTGCGCGTGCCGTGATCCTGAAACCCTCACTGTTACTGCTCGATGAGCCGACGTCGGCCCTGGATGTCTCTGTTCAGAAGCAGGTGCTCGAACTGTTGGTCGCACTTCAGAAGAGCCATCGAATCAGTTATCTGTTCATCACTCACGATCTGGCCGTCGTGCGTGCGATGGCTCACCGGATCCTTGTGATGCAGGCGGGGCAGATCGTTGAAGCTGGGGACACCGAGCGGGTGTTCAGCGATCCGCACGAGGCGTATACGCGCCGCCTGCTGGCCGCCGCGTTGTAGCACCGGGTGGGGGGGTTGAGGACAAGTTCCGGACGGGCCTGTTCAACGGGGCGTCGAGCGCTGTCCTGGAGGGTCAGGTGCTGCGGCGGGGGGGCGTGCCCTGCGTGCTCGGTGTGCGGGGCTGGGCAGCCGGTCGCTTGGGTGTGACGGTCGATGCCTTGGGTCGTGCGGGATGGGTCCGTTTCACGCCCTCAGACACCCGTCCCCCTGAGACCGCGTTCGAGCCGGTTCGGGTGATCGACCCGACCGACGGGGACGAAGGCGTCTTCGGAGGGGGTGATGCGGTCGGTTTCTTGCCCGCTTGGGGTTTGGCCTGCGGAGCCGTCGGAGGCTTGACCGGTTGAGTCGTGTTGGGCGGTCGCGCGACCACCGGAACAACCTTGGGTTTGGCTTCGGCGGGGGGCGCAGCGACCACCGAGCGACGCCCCTCCTCGGTGATCATGATGGTCTGAGTCCGCGCCGGCCGAACCAGGAGTTTCTTGCCCACCGGAGGTTCACCGCTCAGCTTGTTGAGTTGGGTCAGGTTCGCCACGCTGACGCCGTAACGACGGCCGATCACCGCGAGCGTTTCCTTGGTGTTTCGCTTGGTGTGGTAAAGCGCGGGCACGTCGATCTGCTCGATCACCCGGGGTGCGACAAAGTTCTCCACCTGTCGGTCATCCACCGCTTGACCCGCCTGGGGGAGCAACAACCGGGTGCCCGCGAGGATCCGGCTCTGGGCCTTGAAGCCGTTGGCGCGTCGCAACTCTGCCGGGGTGATCCCCGCCCGGGCAGCGAGATTTTCGATGGTCTCGCCCGGCTTCATTGTGTAGGGCTGCCAAGTGGTGAACGAGCGGTTGGTTTCCCCATGCAGGGCAAGGGCGGCGAGGAACGACTCGACCCGGTCGGCCGGCACCTTGATCCCGTTGTTGCGGCTTGCAGCGATGACCGGACGGTTGTGGGCCGGATTCAATTCGACGAACTCTTCCATCGTCATTCCGGCAAATCGGGCCGCCAGCTTCAGATCGATCGGTCGGGTCTTTTCGACGGTGACAAAGTAGGGCCGATTGGCCAGCGGAGGCAGCCGCAGGCCGAGCTGGTCCGATTTGAGCAGGATGTTCTTCAGTGCAATCAGACGCGGAACGTACTGACGGGTCTCGTTGGGCATGTTCAGCGACAGATAGTCCGACGGCCGGCCGCGCGCCCGGTTGGCCTTGACCGCCCGCCCGACCGCACCTTCGCCCCAGTTGTAGGAGGCCAGCGCGAGGAACCAGTCCCGATCATTCAGTTCGTAGATCTTTTGCAGGTACTCCAGCGCCGCCTGTGTCGAGTGGACGACATCGCGGCGGTTATCGACCCACCAGTCCTGCTGAAGATTGAACGCCCGACCCGTGGACGGGATGAACTGCCAGAGCCCGGAGGCCTGGGCCGGCGACATCGCGCTCGGGTTCATGGCACTTTCGACGAAGGGCAAGAGCGCGAGTTCCATTGGCAGGCCGCGCTTGTCGATTTCTTCGACGATGTGGAACAGGTAGCGGGAGCCGCGTTCCATCATCCGCAAAAGATAGTCCGGCCGATCGCTGTAGAAGCGTTCCATCCGGGCGACCAGCGGGGAATTGAGCTCGGGCATTTCGAACCCGGCCCGGATCCGCTGCCACAGGTCGGCGTAGCGGGGGTCTGGCTCTTCGGTTTGCAGACGGCCCAGCGTCTGATCGTCCTGGTCGACGATGGTTTCAAACTCTACCCGCCGGGCAGCGAAGGCGAGTTTCTGATCCGGGGTGAGCGCGATCGCCGGCCGATCGGGCATCCAGTGACTATCGGGTGTATCGACCGCAGCGCTGGGCGCACCGATTGAATCGGGCGATCCGGTGAGTGGGCCCTGTAGGCCCGCACACCCAGCCAGCGCGCTGGCGGTCAGCAGGGCGAGCAAAAGCCGCCAACGGTCCGAAATGAGCGCGATGAGCGAGTGTCGGGGTGCTTGGGGCATGACAGAAACGCTGTTCGCAGGTGAGCCGAAAATCAACAATTGTCGTCACCGTCGATAAAATCAGGCGCGAATCTGCACCAAACCGCCAAATGTAGGTGAAATTCGCTCAACCGGTCAAATCGGACGATCCCCCGAAGCGGATCACCGAAACTCGTTTTTCCATTGCCTGAGCACGCCAAAGCGCTCGGTTCGGTCGGACACGGCAGCGCCCTGCCACCGCGCGACCGAAGTACGTAGTCCGGGCTGATCCACTCTCAGAAAGGGATTGGTGGCACGCTCGATCGCGATCGTCGACGGCAGCGTCGTGTGCCCCGCCGCGCGCATCCGGATTGCCTCGTCCAGTCGCGCGGCCACCGCCGGACTGTCCGGTTCGGCCGCCTGTGCGAAACGCAGGTTCGCCACCGTGTACTCGTGCGCGCAGTACACGAGAGTATCGTCTGGCTGCCCGGCCAGTCGTTCGAGCGACCGCAGCATCTGCTCGGCGGTTCCCTCGAACACCCGCCCGCATCCGGCAGCGAACAGGGTGTCGCCACAGAACAGTAGCGGCCGGGCGTCATCGCCCAGAGACTCAAGGACGTAGGCGATGTGCCCCCGCGTGTGGCCTGGGATTTCCAGAACCTGTGCTTGCGGCCCACCCGGCCAGAGCGTGAAGCGATCCGCGTCCGAGACGGTCTGGTCGAGTCCCGCGATGGCTTCGGTGGCCGGTCCGAAGACCCGCGCCGAGTGCGCAGCAACGAGTTGCGCGATGCCTCCGGTGTGGTCACGGTGGTGGTGCGTGACGAGAATGGCGGCCAGGTGCAGGCCGCGTTGCTCGAGGGCGGCGAGGACGGGCTCGGCATCACCGGGATCAACGACTGCGGCTTGGCCGCTGACCGGATCATGCAGGAGCCAGATATAGTTGTCGTTGAAAGCGGCAATCGGCGCGACGAGCGGGTGGTCGATTGCCCGAAAGCGCCAGCCAGATTGATTCGCATCCATGGGAGACCTGCCGTAAATGACCAGTCAGGATGATAAGCCCGTGCGGTCGGAGGTCGATCAGGCACTGGCCTGGCGGCGCTGGCTGGAGGGCGAGGCTGGACAGTACGTCAAGGACTGGGAAGAGCGAATCTGTGCGCAACTGGTGGCGGATGTGTTCGGTTATCACGCCCTTCAGTGCGGATCCTTCGCAATTGACTGTCTTCGAGCCAACCGGATGCCCGATCGGATCTGGGTCAGTGGCGCGGCCGAGGCCGGGGTGATCGAGGCGGTCTCGGACGCGTTGCCTTCGCTCGCGGCCGGCGGCGGGCCCGACAGCCCTGAGGGCGCGTGTCCGCTGTCCCGGATTGTTGTTGACCATTTTGAGCATCTGCCGTTTGCCTCTCAGTCAGTGGATCTGGTGATCCTGCCCCATGTGCTCGAGTTTGCCGATGAGCCGCATCTGATCCTGCGTGAGGCCGATCGGGTGCTTCGCCCCGAGGGCCGTTTGATCGTCACCGGATTCAATCCCGTCAGTCTTTGGGGGCTGCGGCAGTCGGTGGGCCGGTGGTCCGGGCATGAGTGGCTGCCTGAACCGGCTCAAATGGTTACGATCGCCAGACTGCGCGATTGGTTCAAGCTGCTGGGCCTTAGCATGGATGAGGTCTTGCATGGTTGCTACCGTCCGGCGCTGCGAACGGCGCGATGGCTCGAACGCTTCGCGTTCATGGAGGCCGCGGGTGACCGGTGGTGGCCGATTCTGGGTGCGGTCTATGCGGTGTCGGCCATCAAGCGGATTGCCGGTTTGCGACTGCAGGGGCCGGCCCTGCGGAAGCGGTTCAGCCGCCCCCTCGCCGCTCCGGTGGCCAGTCATCGCGATACATATAGTCGCGCGCAAGTGGCAAGGGGCTCTCCAGGCCGCCCGGGCCGGGGCGGGGCTTGACGGCCAGCAACTGATAGATATTGATCCAGCCTGCCCCGAAGGCGTGCGCGCAGCCCGCGAGGTAGACCCGCCAGATCCGTGCACGCTTCTCGCCCGCCAGTCCACGCAGATCCGTCAACGCGTCTTCGAAGCGGTCTGACCACGCCTGAAGCGTCAGGGCATAGTGTCGGCGCAGCGACTCGGCGTCGGTCAACTCGAGTCCGGATGCGGACAGCTCGCGGATTGCGTAGGACAGGTGCGGCAGCTCCCCATCCGGAAATACGTACTGATCGATGAAGGCTCCGGCCCCCAGACCCACCTCCCGGCTGTCGACATCGCTCGAGGTGATGCCGTGGTTCATCGCCACGCCTCCGGGCTTGAGGAGACGAAAGACCTGATCGAAGTAGGCGCGGAGGTGTTTGAGTCCGACGTGCTCGAACATGCCGACCGAAGCGATCCGGTCGAAGGCGTCCGCTTCGTCCAGGTCGCGATAGTCCTGGAGGCGAATTTCGACCTGGCCGTCCAGGCCGGCGCGCCTGACCTGCTCGCGTGCCCAGTCGAACTGGTTCTGCGAGAGCGTGATCCCGAGCGCGCGCACACCATACTGGGCGGCCGCCCGGATCACCAGTGCGCCCCAGCCGCAACCGATGTCGAGCAGTCGCTGTCCGGGTTCCAGTCGCAACTTCCGGCAGATGTGGTCGAGCTTTTGCAGTTGTGCCGTGTCGAGGTCTTCCTGTCCAGTCCGGAAATAGGCACACGAGTAGACCATCCGGCTGTCGAGAAATCGCTGATAGAAGTCATTCGAGACATCGTAGTGGTAGGCGATTGCTCGCCGATCGCTGCGTCGGGAATGACGCCCCAGCCAGGTCGGCCGTCGGCCGGCCTTCCGCCCGGCTGGATTGGACCGGGCGAGGCGATCCGCCAGCCGGATGACCTCCGACACCGGACCGTCCAGATCGACGAGGCCTTCGACGTAGGCCTGCCCCAGGGACTGAAGGCTGGGGTTCAGGAGCGCGCGCGCGGCGCCGGGCGTGTTCAGGCGCAACGTCACCCGCGCCTCATCGCCCAGGGCCAGCTCCTCGCCCTGCCAGAGGCGTACTTTGAGCGGCAGAGGGTGACGCCTGCACAGGTTCTCGATCTGGGAAAGCAGCTGTTTTTCGATCACTCAGGCCTCCTGAAGATCGAATTGATTAGAATCCGAGCCGCAGGTCAGCCCTTTGGCCTGACGCAAACCCGCGCAAGCTTTCCGCCCGTTCGTTCAATATGAGTCATCCGGTCGAGATCTATACCGATGGTGCGTGCAAGGGCAACCCGGGCCCCGGCGGCTGGGGGGCGGTGCTGAAATATGGCGGGCGCGAACGGGAACTCCTCGGCGCCGAGCCGCACACGACCAACAACCGGATGGAGCTGACCGCCGTCATCCGCGCGCTTGAGGCCCTGACCCGCAGCGTCGAGGTCGTGGTCCATACCGATTCACAGTACGTGCAAAAGGGCATCAGTGAGTGGTTGCCGCGCTGGAAAGCGCGCGGTTGGAAGACCAGTGATCGCAAGCCGGTCAGCAATGTCGATCTCTGGCAGCAGCTGGATGCGCTGGCCGCGCAGCATCGGATCGACTGGCGTTGGGTCCGGGGGCACGCCGGGCATCCCGAGAACGAACGAGCCGACGCGCTCGCCAATCGTGGCGTCGAGCAACTGCGCGTGTTGCACCGAACCGTCAGGCCCGACTGAATTCGTCGAGGCGCGCGTTCGGACATCGCGACTTTGTGCTGACAAAGTGATATCTTCATCAGATTGCCCGAAGCCGCGCGCCGGTTGTGGTGGTTCGTCGGGGCAAGCGTTGCAAATCATTGATTTCATTCAGAACGCCGTTTGACGCCGTCCTCCCCTTGACGCACTGTCGGGTCCTCCTCAGATGAAAAAACTGATGATTTACACCCTGGCAATCGCCAGCGTGTCGGTATTGGGTTGGTGGATGTACACGACCCAGCGCAGTGGCTCAGGACCCCTCGAGATCGGAGGGCGGGGCGGCGCGGCCCAGGCGGCCTCCGCTCCAGCCGGGGCGGCATCCGGTGGCCCGGGCGCGCGGGGCAACGCCGGGCCCGCCGGGGCGCCGGCCTCCGCGCAGGCGGGGGGCGCCGCCCGACCCGGTCAGGCGGGCGGGGGGCGAGGGCCGAGGGGCCCCGTTCAGGTCGAAGCCGAGCCGGCCAAGGCCATGGCACTGGCCGAGGAAGTCTTCGCCGTCGGTACGCTCAGGGCCAACGAATCGGTGATGATCCGCCCCGAGACCGCGGGTCGGGTGATCAAGGTGGGCTTTTCGGACGGCGCTCAGGTCCGCAAGGGCGATCTCCTGGTACAACTCGACGGGTCGGTTTTGTCCGCTCAGGCGGAGCAGACCCGCGCCGAACTGGCCTTGTCCAAAGCCAATCACGAGCGCACGGCCGACCTGGCCCAGCGCAATTTCGTCAGCCAGAGTGCTCGCGATCAAGCCGCAGCGAACCTGAGTGTTCAGGAGGCACGGCTCAAGCTGGCCGAGGCGCAATTGGCCAAGACCCGTATTCACGCGCCCTTCGCGGGCCGCCTGGGCCTGCGCAACTTCAGCGTGGGGGATTTCATCAAGGAAGGCAGCGACCTGGTGCTGATCGAGGATCTGGCCAGCATGAAGGTCGATCTGAAGCTGCCTGAGCGCTATCTCGGGCAACTGCGCCGTGGCCTGGGTATCGAGGTCACGGTCGATGCCTTCTCGGGCCGAACCTTCCGTGCCGTGCTGGATGCGGTGGACGTTCAGGTCGATGCGAATGGTCGGTCTGTGGTCGCCCGGGGCGTGATCGCCAATCCCGATTCATCCCTTCGCAGCGGCATGTTTGCTAAGGCACGTATCGTCCTCAAGGACAAGCCGCAGGCCGTGGTGATTCCCGAAGAAGCCATCACGCCCGTCGGGGGCGAACTGTTCGTCTACCGAGTCGTCGAGGGCAAGGCGCGCATGACCCGAGTGAGCAGTGGACTGCGTCGCGACGGCAAGGTCGAGATTCTTGAGGGTATTGCCGTGGGCGAGGTCGTTATCACCGCTGGGCAACTCAAGATCCAGCGAGACGGCCAGGACGTCCGGGTCGTCAACGCCGGTACAGGGGGCGGGGGCAATCGCCCCAGCGCAGAGGGCGCACCGTCCGCGCCGGGTCAGGCGCCGCGCGCGACCCCCGCAGGTTGATCAGGAGGATACCGACATGGTCATTTCCGAAGTCTGCATTCGCCGTCCGGTGCTTGCGACCGTGCTGTCGCTCATTCTGATTCTGCTGGGTATCGTCAGCTTCGACCGCCTGTCGGTGCGTGAGTATCCCAAGATCGACGAACCCGTTGTCACGGTCAACACCTTATACCGCGGGGCGTCGGCCGAAATCATCGAATCTCAGGTGACCAAGCCGCTCGAGGACTCGATCGCGGGCATCGAGGGCATCGATACCCTCACCTCGTATTCGCGCCCCGAGCGCAGTCTCATCATGATCCGGTTCCGCCTGGATCGGGATGCCGACGGGGCGGCGGCGGATGTGCGCGACCGGGTGTCGCGGGTGCGCCAGCGCTTGCCCGCAGGGGTGGATGAGCCCACGATCGCGAAAGTCGAGGCGGATGCCAACCCGATCATCTGGCTCTCATTCTCCAGCGATCGAGCATCGCCCATGGAGATCACTGACGTGGCAAACCGTTTCGTCAAGACGCGTCTTCAGACCCTGCCCGGCGCTGCCGAGGTCCGCGTTTTTGGCGAGCGCAAATTTTCGATGCGGATCTGGCTCGATCGCGAGCGCCTCGCCGGATATCGGCTGACCGTCCAGGACGTCGAGGATGCGCTCAGGCGTCAGAACATCGATGTGCCGTCCGGGCGGATCGAGAGCACACAGCGTGAGTTCACCGTGGTCTCCGAAACCGATCTTCGATCGGTGGCTGGTTTTGAAGACATCGTGATTCGAACCGTTGCCGGCTACCCGGTACGACTGCGCGACGTGGGACGCGCCGCAATTGCCCCGCTCGATGAGCGTGTTTCGGTCAGCTTCAGAGGCGAGTCCGGGGTTTCCGTGGGTCTGATCAAGCAGGCGACTGCCAATCCTCTGGTGCTGGCCCAGGCGCTGCGTGAGGAACTGCCCAAGATCCGGACCGAGTTGCCCCCGGGTTTCCAGCTCAACATCGCGTACGACTCAACGGTCTTCATCGACCGCTCGATCGAGTCGGTCTACAAGACCATCGCCGAGGCGGTGGTGCTGGTCGCATTGGTCATCTTTTTCTTTCTCCGCTCGGTTCGCGCCTCGCTGATTCCGATGGTCACCATTCCGGTGTGCCTGGTCAGCGCATTCGCCGTCATGTATTTCGCTGGTTTCTCGATCAACACGCTGACGTTGCTCTCGCTGGTTCTGGCGATCGGTCTGGTCGTGGACGACGCGATCGTTGTTCTCGAGAACATCTATCGCCACATCGAGGAGGGTATGCAGCCGATCGCGGCGGCCTTCCAGGGCATCCGGGAGGTCGGTTTCGCCGTGGTGGCCATGACCTTGACCCTGGCAGCCGTTTATGCGCCCATGGCCTTCATCACCGGTCGAACGGGACGGCTCTTCATCGAGTTTGCCCTGACGCTTGCGGGCGCGGTGCTGATCTCGGGGTTCGTGGCACTGACGCTCTCGCCCATGATGTGCTCGCGGCTCCTGAAGCACGACGCTCATCCGGGGCGGATCAACCGTGCAATCGAGTCCATGCTGGTGGGCATGACCGGTCTTTACCGGCGCCTCTTGAGCGGCATGCTGGGGACCGCCTACGCGTTGAGGTTGGTGGGCACCTTGCTGGTTTTTGCCGCGGTCAGCGTTGCGCTCTTCTACTTGTGGCAAGGGACCAAGAAGGAGCTCTCCCCAATCGAGGATCGGGGCGTGATTCTGGGCCTCTTTACCGCACCTGAGGGGGCATCGGTCGCCTACACTCAACGGCACGCTCAGGTCATCCAGTCGCTGTCCGCCCGGATCCCCGAGTCCGATCGCATCATGGCGGTGGCGGGCAGTCCCACCGCGACGCAGGGTATCGTTTTTTTCCGGCTGGTTGACTGGGCGGACCGCACGCGCTCGGCGCAGGACATCCTTCGCGAGCTGCAACCCCGGATGCTGGGCATCCCGGGCGTCTCGGGGTTCGCGACGATGCCCCCCTCGCTGGGTCAGAGCCCGCGCGCGCGGCCGATCAACATGGTGATCCTCAGTTCGGCGCCCTTTGAGGAGATTCAGGCCACCCTGAAGCCGCTCCTCGCCGAACTGCAGGCGTGGCCGGGTGCGCAGGGTGTCGATTCCGACCTGCGCCTGAACAAACCGGAAATTCGCGTGACCATCGACCGAGACCGGGCCGCCGATGCGGGGGTGCAGGTCGAAGCCATTGGACGTACGCTGGAGACCATGCTGGGTGGTCGGCAGGTCACCCGTTTCAAGCGCGATGGCGAGCAGTACGACGTCGTGGTCCAGCTCGAAGCCGACAGCCGCAATTCGCCGCAGGACATCTCGAACATCTTCGTTCGGGGCCGCAACGATGCCATGGTGCCCTTGTCCAGCCTGGTCCGTACGACCGAAACCGTTTCGGCGCGTGAACTGAACCACTTCGGCCAGCGGCGGGCGGTGTTCATCACCGGTAACCTCGCCCCCGGAACGTCCCTGGGCGAAGCGCTCGATTTCTTTGAGGAGGCAGCGCGTCGCCACCTGAAGCCCGGCTACGCGATCGACTACAACGGCGTCTCACGTGAGTTCAAGCAGTCGTCGTCGACGCTCTTTGTCACTTTCGTCCTGGCGCTTGCCTTCATCTATCTGGTGCTCGCCGCCCAGTTCGAGAGTTTCATCGATCCGCTGATCATCATCCTGTCGGTGCCTTTGTCGATGACCGGTGCCCTCTGGTTGCTGCAGGCGGGCGGAGGGACCATCAACGTCTACAGCCAGATCGGGCTGATTACCCTGGTCGGACTGATCACCAAACACGGGATCCTGATCGTCGAGTTCGCCAATCAGGTGCGCGACCGCGGAACCGCGCTGATTCCCGCGACGGTCGAAGCGGCCAGCATGCGGCTGCGGCCGATTCTGATGACGACCGGAGCGATGGTGCTGGGGGCCGTGCCCCTCGCACTGGCCACGGGCGCGGGCGCCGAAAGCCGGGTGCAGATCGGTCTGGTCATCGTGGGCGGAATGACGCTTGGGACCGTGCTGACGCTGCTCGTGGTGCCGGTGGTCTATACGCTGATGGCGCGTCGTCGGAAGCCGGCGGTGGTCGATGGCTCGAGCCCGGGGGCCCTTGCGGGTGGCCCGCAGGTCTCGGGCGAGCCCGGCGCACCGGTACCCGTGCCGGGGCCCGCGGCGACCGCGCATTGAGTCGCCCGGCGGACGATCCCGTGGCCAGTACGCGTCAGGTGGTGCTCGATACCGAGACGACGGGCCTCAGTGCCGTCGATGGGCATCGCATCGTCGAGATTGGGTGCGTCGAACTCGTCGACCGCCGCGCGTCGGGTCGCACCCTCCATTTGTACCTGAACCCGGAACGGGAAATCGACGAGGGTGCGCTGGCCGTTCATGGGCTCTCGCTCGATCGTCTGCGCGATGAACCGCGTTTCGAGCAGATTGCGCAGCGACTGATCGAATTCGTTTCCGGGGCGGAAATCCTCATTCACAACGCGCCCTTCGATGTTGGTTTCCTCGACGCCGAGTTCGCTCGACTGGAGCGTGCACCGTTTGCCCAACATGTCCATGCGGTGACCGACACGCTAACCCTGGCGCGTGCCCTGCACCCGGGCAAGCGCAATTCCCTCGATGCCTTGTGTGACCGCTATGGCGTGTCCAATGCGCAGCGGGTGCTGCACGGCGCCCTGCTGGACGCACAGTTGCTGGCCGAGGTCTATCTCGCGATGACGCGCGGACAGGACAGCCTCCAGATTCAGATGGGTGGCCCGTCGGGTGCCGAACGCCCGGGCCGTGCAGGGGGCGCGCAGTGGCCACCGGTGGGTCTGATCGTTCAGCGCGCGGACGACAGCGAAGCGGCTGCGCATGCCGCCCTGCTCGCTGGCATCGCCAAAGAGACGCGCGGGCCCGCGCTCTGGTCCGTTCTTGACGCCGATGAGACTGCTTCGGCGCCCGCTCCGGTCTGATTCGACTAAACTGTCGGGTGTTTCAAGGGCCCGAAATGAAAGAACATCGAACCGTTCGCGGCCGTGACCGCAAACCTCACCTCTCTCCCGACGCCGAGCGACTGGTTGCGCTAGCGCTTGGGCTGGCCAATGCCGGCAGCCGGATCGAGGATCGTTACTGGGAGACCCGTCTGCGCTTGCGGGTCGAAAAGCTGCTCGACGGCAGCCATGCCCAGCCGATTCACGATGCGCTCGATCGCCTTCATCAGACCGATAAGGAAGCCTACGGCGCCCTGATCGAGTCGGTCGAAGAGTGCGCCGAGACGGTCGACATCGAGATCGACGGCCAGCCCTGGCAGGCGCTTCTGGTCGCCGCCCCCATGATCGCCTGGACCCGTTTTCGGATTCCTGCGGGCCCCCTGTCGGCAGATCTGACTCAGACACTGCATGCGCACTGGCATGCGCACATCCTCGCGCAGGGCACCCGCTTGCGGGTGCTGCCCATGCTCTACAGTATCGACCAGCTCCCTCGCGAGCAGGTCGAGTTGCGCCGGCTGACCCGCAAGGTCGCCGCGTCGCTCGCAGCCGGTGCGGGCACCCGTCTCGACTATAAAGCCATGCCCGAGACGGCGGACATGCTGGCCGATTCGCGTTTCCTGCTCGCGGTGGTGGCAGCGCCCCTCGGCGCGCCCCTCTTTCGTTGGCAGGAGATCGAGAGCAACGACCATGTCGGCCGGGTGCAGTGTCTCGAGCAATGGGTGGCCCAGGCTCGGCCCAACCTGGAGCCGCTGCTGCCCGGTTGCGGGTTCGAGTGTCTGCTGCCAGACGCCTACCACCTGAATATGCGCGAGGCCGACCGTCGCGTCCGGCCGTACTCGATTCAGGCGGCTGTGCATTACCTGACCCATGCGATGGGCGTCGAACCGCGCGCCATTCGGGCCTCGATCGCAGCCTTTGGCAACGAACGGATTGACGAGTACCGGCTCGGTTTGTCGGTCGGCAATGACGATGAAGTCGCGCATGGCATTGTCTGGCCCCTGCTCGGCGCCGAATCCGAGACCGATGACCCCTCCCCGCTGGATGCCATCCGGGAAATCCTGCGCAGTCTGGGCGTCTCCGAAATCCGCAATTGGCCTGATCTTCGCGAACCCGAGTTCTGCGAGGACTGCGGCGTTCCGCTGTACCCGAATGGCAAGGGCGAGGCGGTCCACGCGGAAGAACCCCAGGACGTTGAGCCCGAGTCCACCCACTTCCACTGAAATTCCGGCAACTTCAGGCGTGAGCGCCCCGTTCACAGCGCTTTGGGTCACCCTGCTCGTACAGGCGATGACCGCGCTGTCGATGGCGGTGCCTGCCGTGCTGGCGCCTGCCGTGGCGGAGCCGCTCGGTTTCGAGGTACAACAGGTCGGTTTGCTGGTCAGCATCGCCTACCTGATGGCGATGGCGAGCGGGCTCCTCTGCGCCAGCCTCTCCCCCCGTTACGGTCCGGTCCGGCTCAGTCAGGCCGCCTTGCTGGTGACCGCGCTGGCCATGCTGTGCTACCTCAGCGGCTCGGGGTGGCTGCTCCTCTTGGGGGCGGTCTGCATCGGAATCGGATACGGCATTCCCAATCCGACCGCGGCCGAGATCCTGAGCCGTCATGCGCCCCTCGATCGCCGAGGGGTCTTCTTCTCGATCAAGCAGACCGGGGTGCCGGTCGGCATTGCGCTGGCCGGCGCGGTCCTGCCTATTCTTCTGCTTTCCTTGGGTTGGCGGTTGGCGCTCGTTGTGTTGCTGATCGTGCTGGTTGTGGCGGCGCTCGCCGTGGGCGCCACCCAACGCGTCCTCGAGCCGTCCCGCCCATCGAGGCCCGTGGAGGGGACCGTTCCGTCTGCCTCATCTGCTGCCACGGGGTGGCGATCGATGATCGTGGATCGCTTCGTGGTGCCGGTCCGCTGGGTCCTGTCGATTCCCGCGCTGCGACGCCTCTCGCTGTCGGCCATCACCTTTGCCTTTACCCAGATCGCCTTTCTGAATTTCGTGGTGTCGCTCCTCAAACTTGAGCACGGACTGTCGCTCGCCGCAGCGGCCGGCATGTTGTCGACGTCCCAGGTCCTGTCCGTCTTTGCTCGGATTTTCTGGGGACACGCGGCGGATCGCTGGATCGATCCCGGGAAACTCCTGGGCGTACTGGGCGTGCTGATGGGGGTGTGCGCGGCCCTGCTGGGGCTTGCGCCGCACGGCGCTTCGCCTGTGCTGCTTCTGGCCCTCGCGCTGGGGTGTGCTGCGACCGCAGTGGCCTGGAACGGCGTCTACTATGCGGATCTGGTCCGTCATGTCGAACCGGGCGAGGTGGGTAAGGCGACCGCCGGCACGCAGACGCTGACCTTTTTTGGGGGCGTGATCGGCGCGACGGTCTTCGCGGCCGTGGTGAGTCTTGCGGGAAGCTATGCCGCCGCATTCGCGCTGTGCGCGGCGCTGCCCTTGCTTGCCGGTATCGCGCTCTTGCGCGCCCACCGGCGCATCAGCGCGGCGAACTGAGCCGAAGTCCGGCTACGGCGAGCATCAGCCAGCCGATCAGAAAGGCGAGGCCGCCGATCGGCGTGATCCAGCCGATGGATCGCAGGCCGCTGAGGACCAGGGCGTAGAGACTGCCCGAAAAAAGCACGATGCCCACCACGAAGGCGGCCGCAGCCGGGCGCCAGAGCCTGCCCGGCCAATGCGCGGCCGCGAACGCGCACGCGATCAGGGCCAGCGCGTGATACATCTGGTAGCGAACGCCTGTTTCGAACACCGTGAGCATCTGCGGGTCCAGGCGCGCGCGTAACCCGTGCGCGCCGAAGGCCCCGGCAGCCACCGCCGTCAAGCCAAACAGTGCGCCCGCGACAAGACTCCAGCGGGCGGGCAGCGGGGCTGCGCGCCGGGCGGAATCCTCATCGGGATCGATGCGTGACGACCGACTCAAGGGAGATCCCTTCCCAGCACGCCTTCGAGGTCGGCCGCCAAAGCTTCAGGAGGGACCGAGGGGTCGTAGCGGCCACAAACCACGCCGCTCGCATCCACCAGAAACTTCGCGAAATTCCAGCTGATCTCACGGCTGCCGTCGGCGTCGGGCCGGGCAGCCTTCAGCCACTGGTAGAGCGGGTGGGCGGTCGGGCCATTGACCTCGATTCGCGAAAACATCGGGAAATCCACCTGATACCGGCTCGTACAGAACTGGGCAATTTCTGCCTCGGTTCCCGGTTCTTGCGCGCCGAACTGGTTACATGGGAATCCCATCACGATGAGCCCGCGCGAAGCATACGTGCGATGCAGAGCCTGGAGCCCGGCGTACTGAGGGGTCAGGCCGCACCGGCTGGCCACATTGACGATCAGCAGGGTCTTGCCTTGCCAGGCGCGCAGCGTGGTCGATGGGCCATCGATCGTCTGCAGCGCGATGTCGGGGAGCGTCATCGGAATTGTCCTCGGTGATCGGGGGTCGGTCGTCCTCAATGTACAGGCTGGACGAACCGATGTGATAATCGGGATGAAACTGTTTATTCGCTAGTGTACCCAGCCTGTCTGAGGAGTCCATCCGATGAGCCTTTCATCCCGCATCGTTGCTGCAGCCACCACGCTGGCTGCGTCGCTCGCCCTACAGGGCGTTCAGGCCCAGACCAGTGCCCCCGATTGGCCCGCCAAGCCAGTTCGAATGATCGTTCCGGCCAATGCCGGAGGGGGTACGGCCAACCCAGTGTCGCGGCTTCTGGCCGACGAACTGACGCGCATGCTGAATCAGCGCGTCTTCGTCGAGAATCGAGGCGGAGCCAATGGCAATATCGGCGCATCAATGGCGGCCAAGGCGGCCAATGATGGGTACACCGTGCTCTTTTCATGGGCGGGTACGCTCGCAACCAACATCAGTCTTTACGAAACGTTGCCCTTTCACCCGGTCAACGACTTCGATCCCGTGATCCTCATCGGTGGTGTATCGAATATTCTGGTGGTCAACAAGGACATGCCGGTCCAGTCGCTGAAAGAGTTCGTCGACTACGTGAAGAGCCGCCCCGGTCGTCTCAATTTCGCCTCCTCCGGTAATGGCAGCTCGATGCACCTGGCAGGTGAATTGTTCAAGAAGCAGACCGGCACTTTCATGGTTCATGTGCCCTACAACAACGTGGGCCAGGCGACCACTGATCTGATCGCCAATCAGGTGCAGTTGATGTTTCACCTGATCGTTGGAGCGAAAGGGGCCGTTACGGGGGGTCAGGTGCGTCCGATCGCTGTGCTTGCGCCCGAGCGTTCGCCGGTCATGCCGCAGGTGCCCACCATGAAGGAACTGGGCATGCCGATCGAATCGCAGACCTGGTTTGCATTCCTGTTCCCGAAAGGTACACCCAGTGCGGCGATCGCGCGCTTGAACAGCGCCACCAACCAGTTGCTGAAAGACCCGGTCGCTCGCAAGAAGCTGATGGACATGGGACTGGAGCCCGCGGGCGGTACGCCTGAACGTTTATCGCAGCACCTGCGTGACGAGATCAAGAAGTGGGCCGAGGTGGTCAAGTTTTCGGGTGCGCGCGTCAATTGAACAATGCGGACTTGACTGCGCCGGGCCTGACGGCGCTTGAGGCGCGTTTCAAAGACGATCTGTCGATGCTCGAATTGCCGGCGCGGCCCTGGGTCGTGCCGCGTCATCATGCGGGTCGGCCGATGATCGATGTGGCGATCATCGGCGGCGGCATGGCCGGGATGACCTTATCGGCCGCCCTTCGTCTGCTGGGGGTTCGGGCGGTCAATTTTGATCGTTCGCCAGTGGGCTTCGAGGGGCCGTGGGTCACTACAGCCCGGATGGAAACCCTGCGCTCGCCCAAGCAGCTGACCGGCCCGGCCTTGGGTTTTTCATCGCTGACCTTTCGGGCCTGGTTTGAGGCACAGTTTGGCCGCGAAGCGTGGAACGCGCTCGACAAGATCCCGCGCGTGCAGTGGATGGATTACTTGCGCTGGTACCGGCGCATGCTCGAGCCCGACATCCGGAACGAGCACGAGGTCCTGTCCGTGACGCCTGCAGCGGCCGACCGGGTCAGTCTGCGCATCCGACACCAGGGCCAGGAGTGGGTCGAGGAGGCGCGACACGTGGTGCTTGCGACCGGTCGGGATGGTCTGGGCAGTGCGTGGTTGCCCGATTTCGCGCAAGCTGTTTCGACGCAACGCCGGGCGCACTCGTCCGATCTGCTCGATTATCAGAGCCTGCGCGATCGACGCGTCGGGGTGATCGGTGTGGGGGCATCTGCGATGGATTGTGCGGCGACGGCGCTGGAGGCGGGTGCGGCCCGTGTCGACCTGCTGGCCCGTCGGGCTGACCTGCCGCGCGTGAACAAGGGTAAGGGTGCGGGCGGACCGGGGATGACGCATGGGTACTCGGGTCTGCCCGATCACTGGAAATGGCGGATTCGTCATTACGTCAACCAGCAGCAGACCCCGCCGCCACGCGGCAGTACGCTTCGGGTCTCGCGTCATGCCAATGCCCGGTTCCATCTGGCCAGCCCGGTGGTTGCGATCGAAGAGCGGGGCGGCGTGATCCATCTCGATACCCCCAAGCGACACTTCGAGTTCGATTTCCTGCTGTTTGCCACCGGGTTCCGCGTGAATTTTTCGGCTCGTCCCGAGTTTGCGCCGTTCGCGCACCATGTTCGAACCTGGGCCGATCGATATGCCGCGTCGCAGGCGGACCGAGACGATGAGTTGGCCTCACTGCCTGATCTCGGGTCCGCCTTCGAGTTCACCGAGAAGCGGCCGGACAGCTGTCCGGGCCTCTCGCGCATCTATTGTTTTTGCTATCCGGCGGTGTTGTCACACGGTCAGGTCTCGGGCGACATTCCTGCAATCAGTGAAGGGGCCCAGCACCTGGCCCGGGCACTGGTGGCGAGCCTCTTTGCCGAAGGAATCGACAGCCACTTCGAGGCCGTCCAGCGCTACGCTGAGCCCGAGCTATTTGGTGACGAATGGACTCCGGCTGACTAGATCAAACCATTTTTCTGGATTGTTGTCATGAGCATCGACTTTATCGACCGGATGTCCGGTCTTGAACCCGGTAGTGCGGTCCACGCATTAAGGCATCGGCGCGACAAGCTGGCGGCGGCGACCCAGGCGTTTCACCAGATGTATTTCGAAGGTGAAGTCAACGGCCTGTCGATGCTTGAGCGCCTGCTGATTGCCTGGCAGGTCAGCCGCATGACGCCCGCGCCGGACAGCGCCGCTTATTTCCGGGACAGGCTGTCTCGATACGCAGACGGGACGCCCCTGGCTCGGGTGATGGCGCAGGTTTCGGACGGTACCGATCCCCTGGAGGCCAGTGCGATCGATGATCCCCGGCTGTCGGCGCTGGCCCGGTTTGCGGCCGTACTCGCAGCCCGTCCGGTTGACGGTGATCGAACCCTCCTGATGACGCTACCTGCTGCAGGCGTCAGCACGCCCGGCATCATCGCAGCGGCGCAGTTGATTGCCTATGTCGCCTGGCAGACCCGCGTGGTTGCGGCCCTGAGGGCGCTTGCCTCAGCGGGCACAGCGCTCGGTCAGGGCGATGCAGGTGCCTCGACTGCCCCGCGTGCGGGCGATACCCTGCCCAGTGCGTCCGCAGCGCTGGCTGCGGCGGCCTCAGGTGCGCCCGCCTCTGCGGGCGAACTCAACATTGCCGGATTCACTAGTGCATCGCTCGATTGGCGGGGGTGGCTCGATCTGGTCGATGTCGATCATGCGTCGGCTCTGCAGCTTGAAGTGCTCGATGAGAGCCACCCGAAGGCGCGGACCTCCGAGTACTACCTGACCCTGATTCACCAACCCGACATCCTCAGGCAGCGATCGATCGTCTTTAATGCCAGCATGTACGCGCCCGGCGGCATGTCGCGAGCCGAGCGAGAACTCGGGGCGACCGTGACCTCGCGCGTCAATGCCTGCGTGTACTGCGCGTCCGTCCATGCCCAGCGATTCGAGCAACTCGCGCGGCGCAACGACGTCATCGCCCAGGTGTTCGCCGATCCCGCATCGGCGGGCACGACGGCCCGCGAGCGCGCGATCGTGCGTTATTCGATGCGGCTGACCGCCCAGCCAGATCGGGTGGATGCGGCTACGATCGAGGCCTTGCGCGCCGAGGGTCTGCGGGATGATGAAATCCTCGATCTCAGCCACTCGGTGGCCATCTTTGCCTGGGCCAACCGCCTGATGCTCAATCTGGGCGAGCCGGTATTCCCGCGCGCTTGAGTGCCAGACGGACCGCGGCCGGAATCGGTTCGATGACAGGGACCGCGAATCGCGGACGCAGTGCACGAGCCGCCTGGGCCAGTGGTCCGCCGCCAATCACCAGCGCCTGAGCGCCATCGGTTTCGACTGCGCGTCGACCGGCCTCGCTGAGCGCGTCGACCAGACGCTCTGCATCGGCCATCAGGAGCGCGGGATCCTCAGGGGTCAGTTGTACACCCGAACACTGCGCCGAGAGGCCGTAAGCGCCCGCGCGTCGCACGATCGAATCGGCCAGTTGTGGCGTTGTGGTCACCACCGAAAACCGTCTCGGATGGCCCGCTGAGTCGACGGCGGCCTCTTTCATGGCCGCCTCGGCGAGGCCCGTGACCGGACACCCGAGCACTGCCCGCGCTGCGTCCAGGCCGGGGTCACCAAATGCCGCAACGATTACGCCGTTCATACGCCGCGTCGATAGCGCCGCAGCGCGCTCGCGCACCGCATGGGCGGCAACACCCAGTGCTTCTTCGTTCGTGATCAGCGGGACGCCCCACTGTGCCGTCTCGCCTGCGATTTGCGCCGTGGCGCCTGCTTCGATCTGTGCGATCTCGACCATCATGGCGGTGGTCGACGAATTCGTGTTCGGATTGATCAGTATGAGTTCGTACATAGCGGGACTCCGGGGCGGGTCTGACCGATCGCAGACCCTGCCCCGGAAGGGCTCAGGGTGAGGACCTCAGACGCGTACTTCGCGATTGAAACGCTGAATGTACTCTGCCCGGCGCGGATTGAGTTTTTCCCAGTCGACTGCGTTCATTTTCTCAACGTCGGCCATCGAGCCAGCGTAGTCGCGGAGCCCTTTGCTGAACGCAGCCTTGCTGCTGGTCGGTACGACCAGGTAGGGCGAATCTGCCATCTTGGTCTGGACCTCGGGGCTGATCGCGGCATTGATGTAGGCTGCAGCCAGATCCACGTTGCGAGAGTTCTTCACGATGTGCATCGTACTCATGATGTGGATCCAACCGGTATCGGGCCGGGTCAGCGCAACGGGCACGCCTTTAGACTGGAGGTCGCCCACGTTGTTGTTGTAGTGCACCGAGATGTCGATCTGGTCCTGCTGGAACAGTGTGGCGAGTGCACCGGGGTTGGCCGCAACGGCACCGACATTGGGTAACAGGCGCTTGACGAAGTCGAAGGCGGGTTCCATGTTGGTTTCGCTGCCGCCATTCAATCGGGCCATTTCCACCATCCAGGCCGACATCAGGGTCGAGCCCATGCTGGCCAGGCCCACACGACCCTTGTATTCGGGCTTCAGAAGGTCATTCCAGGTTTTGGGTGGGTTCTTGATCTTGCGGGTGTTATACGCGATTCCAATGATCTGTCCCGACACGAAGACACCAAGACCGCGCGGGTCGATGAACTTCTGCGGAATATCTTTCAGGTTCGGGAGCTTGTCGGTCGGAATCTTCTCGAAGATGTCGTGCTGCAGCGCGGCCAGGTAGGGGCCTTCGTCCAGGATGATGACGTCGAAGGGCGGGCGAGCGCGCGAGGCGATGATCTTCGACACGGTGTCGACTGCGAGCGATGCCACCAGGTTGGTCGATCCGCCAGACGCCTTGCTGAAGGCGGGCAGCAGGATACCGCGATGGGCCGACTCCCAGGCACCCGGGTAGGTGGTAGCCGAAATACTCTTGGACTGTGCAAAAGCGATTCCGGCGGGCGTCGCCAGGGCGGCCGCGCTCAGTGAGGCCGTTCTCAAGAGCGCGCGGCGTCCGGAGGAGAGAGTCGTCATATCAGGCTCCTTGATGATATCGGATGAAGACCGACCGGGCGGCCGGTTGATGGATGGCCCGCAAACTTTGTGCCATCCAACTCCATCGGCCAGTGCGCGCATCGGTGCACTCATTCGGTGCGCGCTGCGCACGATTCGGGCAGCCGGTAGCGATTGTGGTGCGTGACAACGATCCCGTTTGATCGAATCGGGTGCGGACGGGCTGGCACGAACCTTGATTCAACACGAGCGAGACTCGCCCTCGTGGTTCAGCGCCGGATGGGTCGGTTTTTATCAGCAAGCGCCGGTTTTCGTGGCTTCGCCGACAGGCGCCCGCCGGCCGCAACGAAAGGGTTGTTGCAGTGATCAATCAAAGCGATGTGCGCGAGGGGGTGGGTGTTCGGCTCGACAGTGTCACTCACCGCTACGGGGAGGCGGTTGCGGTTGACCAGGTCGATCTCGAGATCGCTCCCGGGGAACTGGTCGCCCTGCTCGGCCCGAGCGGCTGCGGGAAGACCACGCTACTCAGGATTGTCGCTGGTTTGATTTCACAGACCGGCGGTTCGGTTCGGATGGCTGGCGAGCCCGTCGACCGGCTGCCCCCGAACGAACGCGGCGCGGGCATCGTCTTTCAGAATTACGCGCTGTTCCCGCACATGACGGTCGCCCGCAACGTTGGCTACGGCTTGAGAGCACGGGGTGTGGCCGTCGCAGAGGTCGATCGTCGAGTGGCCGAGATGCTTGCGCTCGTTCGCATGGAATCGTTTGCTCAGCGCTATCCTCGAGAGTTGTCGGGCGGGCAGCAGCAGCGGGTGGCGCTCGCGCGCACGCTCGCGGTCCGGCCGCGCGTCCTGCTGCTCGATGAGCCCTTCGCGGCACTCGACAAGAATCTGCGGCTGGATATGCAGATCGAGATTCGTCGGATCCAGCGTGAATTGGGCATCACGACGCTGATCGTCACCCATGATCAGGAAGAAGCCATGTCGATGGCGGACCGGATCGCGGTGATGAATGCGGGCGTGCTCGAGCAGTTCGATGCGCCCGAGACCCTTTATGATCGGCCGGCCACCTTGTTTGTGGCCGGTTTTGTGGGGACGGCCAACCTGCTCGAGGGCCGCTTGTCGGGTGCGACCGGTTCGTACGTGTTCACCGACGACGCTGGGCTGAGCCGAGTCGAGCTGGTCCGCGCAGGTCCCTGCTCTCGGCCCGGACCGGTCGTGTTTTCCGCGCGGCCCGAGCATCTCGAGTTGCTCCCGCGCCAGTCGGCGATCGAGACGGGGCAGACGGGCATCCCGGCACGTATCGAGATGGTGTTGCCGCTAGGACCGTCGCTGGTCTATGAGTTGTCCCGCGACGGAGGCTCGCCGATGAAGGTCGTGGTGCCCCGGGAGCATCACGGCGAACGCATGCAGGTCGGTGATCCCGTGCTTGCACGAGTGCGACCTGGCGCCCCGGTCAGTCTCTTCAGCCGCTGAGGTACGCATGAATACGGATGCTTCTTCGGTGGGACGCCTCGCGCCCCGCACCGTTCCGGTGCGCGCGCTTCAGCTCGAGGCACCCCTCTCGCTGGCCGCGCCCCTCGCGATTTTCTTTGTTGTCTTTGTGCTCATGCCCTTCGTTCTGCTGGCCTTTGTCAGTCTGCACAATGACAATAGCCTGCAGCAGATGGGCGTGGCTCAGTACCAGAAGTTTCTCGGTGATGCCTTCAATCTGTCGGTGCTTGGCGATACGCTCTGGCTCGGTGTCAAGGTGACGTTGCTGACCATCCTGATCGGTTATCCGCTGGCCTATGCGTATGTCAACGCGCAACCCCGCATGCAGGCGGTGCTGATGCTTCTGATTCTGCTGCCGCTTCTGACCAGTTCGGTGGTGCGTACCTTCGCCTGGGTGGTGATCCTGGGGCGTCAGGGCATCATCAACACGGTGCTGATCGATCTGGGCTTCATCGTCGACCCGATCAAGCTGCTCTATACACCGACTGCGGTGACGATCGCACTGGCCCAGATCGAGTTGCCTCTGATGGTGTTGCCGCTGATTACCGCGCTGCTCAATGTCGATCCGAACCTCAGACAGGCCTCGCTGTCGCTCGGGGCGGGCCATTGGCGAACCTTCATGCAGGTGACCGTTCCCCTGTCGGTTCCCGGACTGCTGGCCGGCAGCCTGCTGGTCTTTGCCTCATCGGTCAGTGCATTCGTGACGCAAACTCTGGTGGGTGGGGGGCAGCAGATGTTCATGCCGTTTTACATGTACCAACAGGCCATTCAGGCCAACGAGTATCCGTTCGCTGCGGCGATTGCGATGGTGCTTCTGGTTTGCGTGCTGGTCATCGTGACCGTTGTCAACGCCATCGGTCGTCGTAGCAA
>JBDLRB010000271.1:0-19001 GCA_039800205.1 Pseudomonadota bacterium
CGGAGATTGCGCCAGGTAAAGGCCACGCGGCTTCTTGACTCATCGGTGTAGAGCTCGATGTCATCGTCATTGACCGAATTGGCCGGCAAGAGTGCAATCACCGCATTGGCGCGGATCCATCGCCCCTCGATCACCCGGCGCAGCATCGCCTTGCCATCCGAGAACACCCGCCTCGCAGACTCGCCCACAACCGAGTCATTGAGGATGTCAGGAAACGAACCGTGCAGATCCCAGGTCTGGAAAAAGGGCTGCCAGTCGATGAATCGGGCGATCTCGGCCAGATCGTAGTTGCGGAACTCGCGGCGGCCGATGAACCGCGGTCGCGGCGGAAGATACGCGCCGCCCGATCCGGCCTGTTGCCCCAGCCAGTCGATGGGCGTGCGATTGGCTCGAGCCTGCGCCAGACTGATCAGCGTGGCGCCCTTGCGCGCTGCATGCTGTGCGCGCACACGCTCATAGTCGGCCCGCAGCTCGGCAATGAAGCGCTCGCTCGAGTCCGCCGAGACCAGGCTCTGCGCCACGGGGACCGAACGCGACGCATCGGGGACATAGACGACCGGTCCGCTGTAGCGCGGCGCGATCTTGACCGCCGTGTGCACGCGGGAGGTGGTGGCCCGGCCGATCAGGAGCGGAATCTTCCGGATCCGGAAATATTCGTCGCGCTCCATCTCGGAGGCCACCAGCGCCATTTCCTCCAGCGAAGGCGTAATGAGGCCAGACAGTCCAATCATGTCGGCGCCCTCGACCTTGGCGCGTGCCAGGATCTCCGAGCACGGCACCATGACGCCCATGTTGACGACCTCGAAGTTGTTGCACTGCAAGACCACAGCCACAATGTTCTTCCCGATGTCGTGCACATCGCCCTTGACGGTGGCGATCACGATTCGGCCGCGCGCACCGGTCACTGCGCCCTCGCGCGCCTGAGCGGCTTTCTCGGCCTCGATGAAGGGCACCAGGTGGGCCACCGCCTGTTTCATCACGCGGGCCGACTTCACCACTTGCGGCAGGAACATGCGACCCGCGCCAAACAGATCGCCGACGATATTCATCCCATCCATCAAGGGCCCTTCGATCACCTCGATCGGGCGGCCACCTCGGATCTCGACCTCCTGACGGACGGCTTCGGTGTCCTCGACGATCCACTGGGTGATGCCGTGAATCAGCGCATGGGCCAGGCGCTGAGCGGGCGGCTGCTCCCGCCAGGCGAGGTTCTCTTCACGACGGGCACCCCCGCTCTTCAAGCCCGCAGCGAACTCGATCATCCGCTCGGTCGCGGTCTTGGCGGCCTCGAGGGCCAGGGCGGCCTGCGCGGCCGCGCGCGCGGCTTCGTCGGTGGCCGCCTCGAGACGCCGGCGCTCTGCAATACAGGCCGGTTTTCGGTCGAGCACGATGTCTTCGACCCGCTCGCGCAGCTCGGGGTCAAGCTCGTCATACACGCCGACCATTCCGGCATTGACGATGCCCATGGACAGGCCCGCCCGAATCGCGTGAAACAGAAAGACGGTGTGGATCGCCTCGCGCGCCACATCGTTGCCGCGAAACGAAAAGGACACGTTCGAAATGCCGCCCGATACGTTGGCCCCGGTACAGTGTGCACGGATCCAGCGGGCGGCCTCGATGAAGTCGACGGCGTAGTGATCGTGCTCCTCAATGCCCGTCGCGATCGCGAACACATTCGGGTCGAAGATCACATCCTCGCCCGGAAACCCGGCTTCTTCGGTCAGCAGCCGCCAGGCCCTACCGCAAATCTCGATCTTTCGGGCAAGGGTATCGGCCTGCCCCTGCTCATCGAAGGCCATGACGACGACGGCTGCGCCGTAGCGACGGCACAATCGAGCCTGCCTGAGAAACTCGGCTTCGCCCTCCTTGAGCGAGATGGAATTGACAATGGACTTGCCCTGCACACAACGCAAGCCCGCCTCGATCACCGTCCACTTGGAGCTGTCAATCATGATCGGGACACGCGCGATGTCGGGCTCGGACGCGATCAGGTTCAGAAACCGGGTCATCGCCGCGACCGAATCGAGCATGGCCTCGTCCATGTTGATGTCGATGACCTGGGCGCCGTTTTCGACCTGCTGACGCGCGACCGCCAGCGCCTCGTCGTACTGGCCGGACAGGATCAGCCGGGCAAAGGCCTTGGAGCCGGTTACATTGGTCCGCTCACCGACATTGACGAAGAGGCTGTCGGCGCCGATGTTGACCGCCTCGAGCCCCGACAGGCGAAGCGCTTGCGGGATCACGGGCAAGCGGCGGGGCGGCAGATCCTCGACCGCGCGCGCAATCGCGGCAATGTGTTCAGGGGTGGTGCCGCAGCAGCCGCCCGCAATGTTGACCAGGCCCGCCCGGGCAAATTCCGCGAGGAGCGAGGACGTGAGCGCGGGCGTTTCATCGAACCCGGTATCCGACATCGGGTTGGGTAAACCGGCGTTCGGATAGACACACACATACGTGTCGGCCTTGGCGGCGAGTTCAGCCACATAAGGCCGCATCAGGGCGGCACCCAGCGCACAGTTCAGCCCGATCGTGAGCGGCCGGGCGTGTCGAATGGCATTCCAGAACGCCTCGACCGTCTGGCCCGACAGCAGCCGACCCGAGGCATCGGTCACCGTGCCGGAAATCATGATCGGCAGGCGCACGCCGCGGGCCTCGAAGACTTCATCGATTGCAAAGAGCGCGGCTTTCGCATTCAGCGTATCGAAAATGGTCTCAACCAGGATCACATCGACGCCGCCCTCGATCAGCGCATCGACCTGCTCGAAATATGCGGCGCGCAGCTCCTCAAAGGTGACATTGCGGGCGCCCGGATCATTCACATCCGGAGAAATGGATGCGGTGCGCGGCTGCGGACCCAGTGCGCCGGCCACAAACCGGGGCTTGTCCGCACTCTGGTGGCGGTCGCGCGCGGCGCAGGCAAGGCGCGCCGCCGCAAGATTCAATTCCCGTGCGAGGGTCGACAAGCCGTAATCGGCTTGCGCGATCGAGGTCGCGCCGAAGGTATTGGTCTCGATCAGGTCGGCACCCGCCGCAAGGTAGTCCTCGTGAATCGACTGGATCAACTCGGGACGCGTGAGGCAGAGCAGTTCATTGTTGCCCTTCAGGTCGCGCTCGAAATCCGCAAAACGGTCCCCCCTGAAATCCGCTTCGCTGAGACGCTGTTGCTGGATCATTGTGCCCATTGCACCATCGAGCATCAGAATCTTCTTGTCGAGGCGGGCGCGCAGTAGAGCTTCGGTATCGGAGTACATGGCAATCGGGGTTTGAGGCGGACCGGGCCGCTGGGGATTGAATACAAAACCGGTCATGTTACCGCCCCGCCTGCTGCGCAGGCGCGCCGGCTCTGTCATCATTGGGGGTTTCCGTGACTGGCATCCCAAAGGGAGTGACTGATGAGCTTTGCGTTCGAACCCGCGCCCGCCGTTTCGATTCCCATCGTCGGCTCGGCTGAGCGATTTCCGGTGCGCCGCGTCTACTGCGTCGGGCGCAACTATGTGGAACATGCCAAGGAAATGGGCTTTACCGGCCGCGAGCCGCCCTTTTTCTTTATGAAGCCGGCTGACGCACTGCTGGTGATCGCCGACGGCAGCACCGGGGAAATGCCTTACCCCAGCGTCACCCAGGACCTGCACCATGAGCTCGAGCTGGTTGTCGCGATCGGGCAGGGCGGGCGCAATATCGCTGCGGCGCAGGCCGGCGCACACGTCTACGGCTATGCGATCGGTTTCGACATGACCCGACGCGACCTCCAGGGCGAGGCCAAGAAGCTGGGGCGTCCCTGGGAGGTTGGCAAAGCTTTCGAGTCGAGCGGGCCGATCGGACCGATTCACCGCAGCACGGGCGGCGAGCCCTGGTCCTCTAGGGGAATCGCACTGACCGTCAATGGCACGACCCGCCAGTCGAGCGACATCTCCAAACTGATCTGGAACATCGGCGAAATCATCGAGCACCTCTCGGCGCTCTGGACGCTCGCACCTGGCGATCTGATCTTTACCGGCACGCCCGAGGGGGTCGCCGCTGTCAACCGGGGCGACCTGATGGTCGGTCGCGTCGACGGTCTGGGCGAACTGCGCGTGCAGTTGGTCTGACGGCCGGACACGCCCGCATGGATGCCCAGATCCCGACCACCGGCCTGCGGGGCTGGGTGTTCGAACTGTTTCGCTCGGCGGGCGCATCGGCGCACGAAGCCGAACTCGGTGCCCATCATCTGGTCGAAGCGAACCTGGCCGGACACGACTCCCATGGCATCGGCATGGCCCCCCGGTACATCGCTTCGCTTCTGGCCGGGGAGCTTCAGTGGGGCCGCACGATCAAGGTGATCACCGACGCCGGCAGCCTGCTGGTCGTCGATGGTCAGGGCGGTCTCGGACAATCTGTCGGACTGCAAGCCATGGCGCTTGCCATCGAGCGCGCACAACAGCTGGGCTGCGCGGTGCTGGCCCTTCGCCACGCGCATCACCTGGGCCGAATCGGGCATTGGGCCGAACAGGCGATCGCGGCGGGGCTGGCCTCAGTTCACTTCACGAACGTGGTGGCGCCCAAACCCGCTGTCGCGCCGCACGGTGGGGCAGAGGCCCGATTCGTGACCAATCCCTTCACTGTGGGCCTGCCCGTTCCGGGACACGCACCCATCGTGCTCGATTTCGCAACCAGCGCGATCGCGCAGGGCAAGGTTCGGGTCGCCTACAACCGGGGCGAGTCAACGCCGCCCGGTAGCCTGATCGACGCGCAGGGTCTGCCGACCGACAACCCGGCGGTGCTTTTCGAACCCCAGGACGGACCGTTCGGCGCGCTGCGGACCATGGGCGCCCACAAGGGTTCCGCACTCGCCATCACCTGTGAATTGCTCGCGGGCGCCCTGTCGGGCGGGCTCACCATGCACCCCGGATGCCCGCTCCCCAAGGTCGGTGTCTGGAACAACATGCTCGCGATCGTCTTTGATCCCACCCGCATGGGAACGGGCGAAGCGTTCGAGCAACAGGCTCGGGAATTCATGGCCTGGGTGCGGTCCGCTCGGCTTGCGCCTGACAATACGGACGGCGCGATCCTGATGCCGGGCGACGCGGAGCGGCAATCGCGCACAGATCGCGCCCGCTCGATCGCGATCGATGCGACGACGCTCCAGCAACTGGATGCGGCCGCAGCCGCCGTCGCCGGCCGTTTCGGACTGTCGCCCGGTCCCCTGTCGGCGCTGGATCGGGGATGCGCCTGAGCGCTTGATCAGCGCTCAGCAAGCGCTGCTCGGTTCCCCTCGGATCAGTGCGGCCAGGCGAGGGCGACGACACCCAGCGCAATCAGGGCGGCGCCGAAGAGTCGCCTGGGTAATTCACCCTCCTTGAGCAGGCGGGCGCCCAGGAAAGCAGCGACCAGCATCGACACTTCCCGCATCGGGGCAACCACACTGACCGGCGCCCAGGTCATGGCGTACAGCACCAGAATGTAGGCGAGCGGCGAGATCGCGGCGACGATCAGAATCGGGCGCCAGTCGAGGCGCAACGCCTGAACGACCTCAGAGCGCCCGGCCCACGCCCAGGGCGCGAGGATCACCACGCGCAGGCTGATGCCCAGCCAGTCGAAAAGGAGCGGATTCGCCCCCTGATAGCGCACCGCATAACCATCGTTAAGCGTGTAGGCCGCAATGAAAAGTCCGATGAACGCACCCCATCCCAATCCCGATGCGATGCGGCTGTCCCGACGAACGCTCAGCGCAGTCCAGCCCCCGCCGATCGTGAAACAACCCGACACGATCAGCAGCAGACCCAGGGCCGGAACCCATCCGAAGGGCTCGCCAAAAAGCAGTACGGCACAACCCGCAGACATCAGGGGTCCGGCGCCGCGGGCCACCGGATACACCACCGACAGATCGGCGATCGAATAGGCGTATCGGAGCGCGACAAAGTAGATGACGTGAAGCACGGCGCTCGAGGCCGCCAGAAGCCAGACGCCGGGCGGCAGGCCGGGCAAGCGGTCTCCCTCGAGCCAGAGCGCCGGGAGTGCCCAGATCACGGTACTCAAGAGCGAACAGGACCAGACGAACGCAACACCCGACGATCGGGCCTGTTTGGCCGCAAGATTCCAGAGCGCATGAAGAATCGCCGCACCGAGCACCATCGCAAGCGCCACCAGCGTCATCGCAATCGCCTCTCCGTCAAAAAGCGCGCAAGGCGGCGAACAACCGCGCGCGTCTTCGGGCATCATATCGGCTATCGAGCAACCCGCTCGAGCCCACCCCTTCCTGCACCCGCCGCACCGACACCATGAGCCTTCACCCCTTCCATCTCGCCTTCCCGGTCCACAACCTCGAGCACGCACGCGCCTTTTACGGCGGACTGCTCGGTTGCCCCGAGGGTCGAAGCAGCCCCGAATGGATCGACTTCGACCTGTACGGGCACCAGGTCGTGGCGCACCTGGCGCCGGCTGAGACCGGCATCGCCGGCACCAACGCAGTGGATGGCGATCAGGTTCCGGTCCGGCACTTCGGCGTCGTCCTCCCCATGCCGGAATGGGAGGCGCTGGCGGCACGCCTGCAGGCGGCCGGCCAACGCTTCATCATCGAGCCGCACATCCGATTCAAAGGCGAAGTCGGCGAACAGGCCACGATGTTCTTTCTCGACCCCTCGGGCAATGCGCTCGAGTTCAAGGCCTTCAAGGACATCGCCTCACTGTTTGCGAAATAAGGGGGGCCGGCACGTCTGGGGGCGGTCCGCCGTGGCCACCTCAGGCCGCGCCCAGTTGGCACGCCTCAAGGGCTTGCGCGATCTGGCGCGCCCCGTCGGCCTCCGAGCCGCACGCTGACGCCGCGTTCACCCGCCACTCAATCCGGCTGGCTGTTCGATGCCGGGTGGGCTGCCAGGCATCGCTTGTCTCCTCGGCCCCGACGCCTCGCCAGGCATACCAGTCACGCTCTGTTCTGAAGGCCGCGCGCAGAATTGAAACGGTGCCCGCACGACCGATCGCCTCAAGCTGCTTCTCGAGGCGACGCCGATCGAACACCTGGACAGGCGGTGCGCGCCAGCGCCAATGCCCCGATTCAGAAGTATCAAGAACCGAGTGATTGGCCTCTGGATCGGTCGCAGGCAGCGAAGGCACCGTGCGGGGCGACCAGACGTCCACCCGGCAATCGAATTCACGAATCGACGCCCACTGCGCCCAAACCCGGGTCAGGGCGGGAGACGGCAGATCGGCGACGGTCCGCATGCAGACCCGATCAGCGCTTGCCGCCCAGTAGTCAAGGCGCCCAGAGGCCTCATGGACATCCAGCGACTCGCACCGTCGCTCATCAAATACGGCGACCACCTCGGTCAAGCGGATCATGCCCACGAGCGAGGGCCCACGAAGCAGATCGATGAACGCGGCCGGATCGCCCCCACCGTTCAACTCGATCAGAAGATGCGCCCATCGACCGCGCCGCATCAAGCGGACGAGCCCCTGGGGCAACACGGCCCGGCCCGTACAGCACAGGCAGGCAGAAAAGCGCTCGAGCCAGGCGGGTTGATCGTCCCGGATCGTGTTGCGCGGTCGAGGTCGCCACAAGCCCTCGCGCGGCTGCTGATCATCAACCGGATGCTCGGACGACCCAGTGGGCAGCTGCACTGGTGCGCCATCGCGCAGCACCGCCCAAGGGGGATCCGTCGGCGCGCGCTGCCGCCAGGCCTCGATCAGCCCGGTCTTGCCCGAGCCCGATGGCCCGACCACCAGCGTGGCGTTGATCATCGCTGGACGCCGGACGCGTTAGCGGCGCCAGAAGGCCGCGGTCAGCACCACGAAAAAAGTCATCAGCTCGAGCCGGCCGGCGATCATGGCCATGCCGAGCAGCGCCGTCTGGAAGTCGTTGAGCGGCGCGAAGCTGCCGCTGGGCCCGAACGAGCCGAGCGCGGGGCCAAGATTGTTGACTGCGGCAACGACCAGTGAAAAGGCCGAGCCGGCATCCAGCCCGGTGAGCAGCAGGATGAACACGAGCACGATATGGGTGGCGCCCCAGAGCAGCATGAAGCTGAGAACGGCGAAAATCACTTGGTTATCCACCGGATGACGCTTGAGCGTCAGAAGCAGCACGGCTCTGGGGTGGGCGAGGCGACCGAGCTCGCGTCCGGCCTGCTTGATCAGGACCAGCGCCCGAACCATCTTGATGCCGCCCCCGGTCGACCCCGCCGAAGAAGTCACGCAGGCAAGAAACAACATCCAGACCGGGGCAAACACCGGCCAGGCCGCATAGTCCTGACTCGCAAATCCGGCTGAGGTCGCTACCGAGACCGTATTGAAAAAAGCATGGCGCACGGCCTGTAGCGGGTCGCTGTAAACCCCCTGGAAATACAGGTAAGCCGCCAGGCCCAGCACACTTCCGAAAATCAGGCCCAGCATGGGCACGGTCTCAATATCGCGCCAGTAGACCGCCAGCGAACGGTGCCGCAGCAGCAGAAAATGTGAGGCGAAATTGATCGCGCAAATGATCATGAATGCGGCCATGATCCCCTCGATCAGCACCGAATCGAAATGCGCAATGCTCGAATCGCGCGTCGAAAAACCGCCGTTCGCAACGGTGGAGAATGCATGACACAGTGCATCGAAATTATTCATGCCGGCCGCGCGCAGGCTTGCAAAGCACGCCAGGGTCAAGGCCAGATAAATCAACCAGAGATACTTGGCCGTTTGCGTGATCCTGGGCGTGAGCTTGCCCTCTTTCATCGGGCCCGGCGTCTCGGCCTTGAAGAGCTGCATCCCACCCACACCCAGGAGCGGCAGGACCGCAACGGCCAGGACAATCAAGCCCATGCCGCCCAGCCACTGCAATAGATGCCGCCAGACATTGATCGATTGCGGCAGGGTGTCCAGACCGGTGATGACGGTGGCGCCCGTCGTGGTGAGCGCACTGATCGCTTCGAACACCCCCTCGATCAGCGAAAGCTCGGGGCGGGCAATGAGGATCGGCGGCGCCGCGGCCAACGAGAGGACGAACCAGACCAGAACCACAAGCAAGGCGCCATCCCGCGGCTGCAATTCGCGTCGGAAGCGTCGCGTGGCCGCCCAGATCAGAAAGCCCGACGCCAGACAGGCTCCGAACGAGGCGGCAAAGACACCCACCATCCCATCGGCCGCATGCAACGACCACACGACCGGCACGGCATACATCAATGAGAAAAGCATCAGCAGGCTGCCCAGCAGATGCGCGACGACGAAAACGCGTTCCACTTCAGAAAAATCCGATTCCGACCTGGAACAGTCGCTCGACGCGCGGCAACAGACGCTTGTTGCTGACGAAGACGATGACGTGATCTTCGGGCTCGATCACCGTATCGTGATGGGCGATGATGACCTGATGGGCGTCGGCGGCTGGGTCCGTGCCCTCGGTGGACAGCAGCTCGGCACGCCGCCGGACGATTGCGCCAATTCGGGCACCATTGGGAAGATCGATTTCCTCGATCCTGCGGCCAACGACGCGCGATGAGCGTCGGTCACCGTGGGCAATCGCCTCGAGCGCCTCCGCGGCCCCCCGACGAAGCGAGTGTACGGCGACAACGTCGCCGCGTCGCACGTGCTTGAGCAGCTGACCGATCGTGGCCTGCGCCGGAACGATGCCGATATCGATCCGATTGCCCTCGACCAGATCGGCATAGGCCTGGCGATTGATGAGCGCGATCGTGCGGCGCGCACCCATTCGCTTGGCGAGCATGCACGACATGATGTTGGTCTCGTCGTCAGAGGTGAGGGCGACGAACAGATCCATCTGATCGACGCCTTCCTCGGCCAGGAGATCCTCGTCGGTCGAGTCGCCATGAAGGATCAGCGCATGGGCGGAATCGAGTTCAGCCGCAAGATAGGTGCATCGCGTCCGATCCGGTTCGATCAGCTTGACCTGATAGCCGTCTTTCAGGCTGCGGGCCAAGCGAAGCCCGATCTTTCCGCCGCCCGCAATCATGACCCGACGCACCGGTTCATCCATGCGCCTGAGATCCGAAAGCGCGGTCCGAATGTGTTCGGCAGCCGCGAGCAGAAAGACTTCGTCGCCTGCCTGGATCATGGTGTCGCCCTCGGGGACGATGGCACGATCGCCCCGAAAGATCGCGACCACACGGACATCGACCTCCGGATGGACGGCCCGCAGATCACGCAGGGGGTGCGAAACCAGAGGCCCCCCCTCATAAGCCCGGACCGCGATCAGGCTGACGCGGCCTTGTGCGAATTCGAGCACCTGCAAGGCCTCGGGGAATTCGATCAGGCGGGCGATGTAGTCCGTCACCGTCTGCTCCGGGCAAATCAGGTGATCGACCTTGAAGCCGTCCGGGCCGGTGATTTCGGGATGCTCGAGGAATTCGGGCGCGCGAATGCGTGCGATCCGGGTGGGCACATTGAACAGTCGCGCGGCCAGCTGGCAGGCCACAAGATTGGTCTCGTCGCTGGCGGCCGTCGCAATCAGCATGTCCGCATCCTCGATGCCGGCGCGCGCAAGCACCGGTGGGTGGGTGCCATTGCCGGCAATCGTGCGCAGATCCAGACGGTCCTGCAAAGCTGCAAGCTGTCTGACATCGGTATCCACCACCGTGATGTCGTTTTGCTCGGACACGAGGCTCTGGGCCACCGAAGCGCCCACCCGTCCCGCACCGAGAATCACGATCTTCAAAGTGAGGACTTTCGCCAGGCACCCCGAGAGAGGTCGATCCCGAGCTGCTTGAGTTTGCGATAGAGGTGCGTGCGCTCGAGCCCGGTACGTTCCGCCACCCGCGTCATGCTGCCTTGTTCGCGCATCAGGTGGTATTCGAAATAGGCGCGTTCGAACGCATCCCGTGCATCGCGGAGCGGGGCCTCGATCGGCAAGGCCTGCATCTTGAGAAGGACCGTTCGCTGGGGGTCGTGTCCACCAGGACCACCGAGCCCGTCGATCAGGGCGTCCGCAAGCGCGGGCTCAGCGCCCAGCGGGGCATATCGCTCGCCACTGGCCTCCGGCAAGGTGAGGGCGCCCTCGATGTCTGCCGCTTCGAATCGTCCCCGGTCAGCCATCGGACTCGAAAATCCACCGGGCGCAAAGAAGGGCGATGGCGTGGGTGATTCCGAACGCGGGGCGGCGCCCGCAACCGCCCGTCCTGCATCCGTGAGCGGGGCGCGCTCAGGCACCGATGCCGCAGGCGATACAGGCGCGCGACGGGCCCGCCCGTGGGCCAGTCCGGCCTGAACGGCCCTCAGGAGCTTTTGCAGGGTGATCGGCTTTTCAAGGAAGTCGATCGCACCAATCCGGGTGGCTTCGACCGCCGTATCGATGGTGGCGTGGCCGGACATCATGATGACGGGCATCGAGAGGAGGCCGTTGCTTGCCCATTCGCGCAAGAGCGTCACCCCGTCCGTATCCGGCATCCAGATGTCGAGCAGCACCAGATCGATCGGCTGTGCCACCCGGACGCTGCGCGCCTGCTGGGCGCTTTCGGCCAGAAGCACCGTGTGCCCTTCGTCCCCGAGGATCTCGGAAAGCAGTTCACGGATGCCGATTTCGTCATCGACTACGAGAATGTCGGCCATGGGAAGGGTCTCTCGTCAGCTAAGGCGCCACCGGAGCCGAATTGTCCCCGGTTTTGGCAATTTTCGTAAATAGCAGGGCAATCTGGGCGCCCGTGACGCTCGAATCGGGGCCCTGGATGTTGCCGACCTCGATCCGCGCACCGTGTTCATCGATGATCTTGCGAACGATCGCAAGGCCCAGACCGGTGCCCCTCGCCTTGGTGGTCACATAGGGTTCGAAGGCGCGCGCGAGCATCGAGGGGGCGAATCCGCCGCCGTTGTCACGCACCATCAGGCGGACGGCCCTCCGCCCATCCGGGAGGGCCATTGATTCGGTGGTCAGAAGAATGTGCGGATCCGCCGTGCGTTCGGTGGCTTCAAGGGCATTGCGGACAAGATTGTGGATCACCTGCCGCAATTGAGGGGCATCGCCCATCAGGGGGGGGAGCCCCTCGGCGAGCCTGATCTGCAAGGCCACCCGCCGTTCATTGTTGGCATACAGTCGCAAGACGTCATCGACCAGGGTGTTGAGCTCAAGCGGCCGAAGGTGCGCCGACGGCAGTCGCGCGTAATCGCGGAACTCGTCAACCAGATGCTTGAGCGCAGCGACCTGATCAACGATGGTTCGTACGCTCTTTGTGAGCAGATCGGCCTCGCTCTGGGGCAGCTTGGCCGCCAGACGCATCACCAGCCGCTCTGCGGACAGCTGAATCGGCGTGAGCGGGTTCTTGATCTCGTGAGCCAGTCGCCGCGCCACCTCCGCCCAGGCGACCGAGCGCTGTGCCGACAGGACTTCGGTGAGATCGTCGAACACCACGACGTACCCCTGTCCAGGCAGGATCGACCCGCGGGCCAGGATGGTCTGATCGGCGTCCCAGCCCGGCTGGCGTTCACCGATCACGGGCTCGGGGGGCAGCACGAACTGGCGCTGCCAATTCGCCGCGCCACTTGCCTCGAGTTCGTTGAAGGCCTGCCGGATGTCGGACGCCAGACCCGCCAGGCGGGGAATCGACGCGATCGGCGCCGGGAGCGGTCGCTCGAAGGGCAATCTGAGGATCGCCATCGCGCCGGGATTGGCCAGCACCAGATCCCAGCGGGCATCGAGAACGATCACGCCTGCCGTGAGGTTCGACACGATGCTCGAAAGCCGCGCTCGAGCCTCTTCGAGCGCCAGACGGTTCCGATCAACAAGATCTCGGGCCTCCTCGAGCTGACGGGTCATCCGATTGAACGACTGCGTCAGCACACCCAGCTCGTCGCGACCCGAGTAGGCCTTGACCGGGCGGAAATCGCCCTCAGCCACCGCCCGGGTGCCCGCTGCAAGCATGGCGAGCGGTCCGGTGAGCCAGCCTGCGAGGAGAAAGGCCGAAGCGATCGCGGCAAACACCGTCAGCAAAAAGATCAGCGTCAGCGTGACCGTAAAGATCTGGTTGAGCCCCTCGCGCGACAGACTGAGCGCCTGGACGTCGCGCCGACCCTGTTCGACCGCCTCGAGATGTTCGGCGAGCGCCTGTGGCAGAACCGAGATCAACTGCAGGAATGCGCCCTCCTCGAGCGTGAGCCCCGACGCAGGCAAGGGCACAATCACCCGAAGCTGCATCCGGCGAGGTGTACCGTCCGGGCTCGGATCGACGGTCTCGACGGCCGTGAAGGACCGGACCTGACGAACCTGCCTCAGTACGGCGGGCGACGGCAGGTCGGGAATCAGATTGAGCCGCGCACCCACAGCGACCACCAGCGTGCGGCCGCCGGTCACCACCAGCGCCTCCTGGACGTCGATCTGCTCGCGCAGCCGATCCAGCCGCGACGCCCAGGCGGCGGGCGCAGTGTCGGCCAGCGCGATGGCGATGGCGCGCGCCTTCTGAAGCAGGTCGCCCTGCTGCGTGTCCAGACTCGCCCGACCGAGGCTCAAGCCAGAGTCGAGGGCGCGCTCGACCGGCACGGCAAACCAGGATTCAACCGAACGCCCGATGAACTGGAAGGACACCAGATAGATCAGCGCCACCGGGATCACCGTCATCAGGATGAACGACAGCGCGAGCCGGGCCATCAGGCGCGAACCGAACAGTCGTCGCCGATACCGATTGACCAGGCGTCGCATCAGTTCCGCCACCAGCGTCAGCAAGGCGAGCGCCACCGCACTGGTCACCCAGAGAAGGCTCGGATAGTAGTGTTCGAGGACACCGGTGCTTGCACTCGCACCGGCCAAAAGGACGAGCAGAACGACCGCGCACGCGACCGCACTGATCAGCGCGAAGCGAAGCAGTCGCCCTACTGCGCGCTTGTCTTCGTCGGGATATTGACCGGAAACTTTTTCCATTCGGCCTGTGGGTAGAGCTCGCGATTGGTCAGGGCATCGATTCGGACCGGCCTGGGTAACTGGCCTGAATCCAACCGCAGTCGAACCTGTCCAAGGTAGGGGCCGCCCGGCAGATCGAGCGGTAATTCGATTCGCCAGTTGCGAAGCTGGACGATTGGCGCCAACGCATCCTCGAGACGCGCGAAACTCTGCGAGACCAGACCCTCACGACTCAGGCGGTAGTCCCCGGTGAGGGGGTGATAGGCCAATCGCCAGGTGACGGCGTGCTCGAATACGGACTCCGGCCACCAATACCACCGAGGCCGGAGCAATTCGAACTCAATGGTGAAATGAAGCGGTATGCCCCGGCTTGCGACCTCCTCAAGCCGGGCTGTCAGGGGAGGCTCAAAATCGACGCTCAGCAGCCATCGGGTCCCGTCGACACTTGGCTCGAAATGCGCAGGAGCCCCCTGAGCCCATCCGGGGCGCAGAGGCATCAGCGCCGCGGCGCACAGCAGGCACGCCAGGAGCATGAGACGGGCCATTACGCACGCTTTCCGATCAGGCAATAGTAGAAGCCATCGTGATCACGATCCGCCTGCGCGATCGGCAGAAGAAACACGCCCGGCCCAGTGCGATCGCACTCCGCCTGAAGCTTGAGATGTGGGACCGAATCGAGCGCGATCGGCTGTTCGTACGCATCCGACTGCACCGCGAGGAAGTCTTCAATCACCTGCGGCCCCTCGATACGAAACACCGAACAGGTCACGAAAAGGACTGTACCACCTGGACGAACCGTGGGCCAGAGCGCCTGAAGCATCCGGCGTTGCGCTGCCGCCATGACCGGCAGATCCTCCGCACGACGCAACCAGCGGGCATCGGGGACCCGTCGGCTGACGCCGGACGCGCTGCAGGGGGCATCGATCAACACATGGTCGAAGGGCGTCCCATCCCACCACGAGCCCGGGTCAGACGCATCACCGGCGCGGACTTCAGCTGCGAGCCGGGTCCGCTGCAGGTTGTCGCGAACCGAAGCGAGTCGCCGCGCGCTCCGGTCGAGCGCCATGACCGAGCAGTCGTAACGTTCGAGCAGATGTGTGGACTTGCCCCCGGGCGCGCTGCAGGCATCGAGCACCCGATCGCCGCTTTGTACCGGCATCCATGCCGCCGCACACTGCGCGCCGGCGTCCTGTACCGACACCCAGCCCTCGTCCCAGCCCGGTAAGCGCCGCACATCGCACGCCGGCTCGACAATGACGGCCTGCTCGCCCAGGCGTCGGCCGCTCAAACCGGCATGCGACAAGCGCTCCAGATAGGTGTCGGGTGTCGTTCGGCGCTGATTGATTCGGAGGGTGAGCGGGGGCGGCTGATGGGCGAGGTCCAGAATCTGCATCCAGTGATCCGGATGATCCGCCCGCAACTGATCGATCCACCACGCTGGATGATTCCATCGGGCAACAGGCTCCTCAAGTGCTGCGGCCATCAGGGCGTCGCGCTCGCGCAGAAATCGGCGCAGGCTTGCATTGAGGAAGGCACGCACGCCTGGCCCTTCACCCAACAGGCTCGACGCTTCGACCGCCTGGTCGACGATGACGGCCGGGTGACGGATGGGATCAATCAATTGTGACAGCGCAAGCTTTTGCAAGGCGGACAGCAGCGGGGCGGGCGGACGATGACTGAGCTTTCGAGCCAGCGACGCGGTCAAACCCAATGTTCGGGTGGCATGCCAGGCCATGTCACGCACGGCCGAGCGCGAGGACTCGGACAGCCGTCCGGTCAGCGCAGAGGGCTGAGCGAGCGCCTGATCGAGTCGGGCCCCGCCTTCGAGTGCAGCAATCGCCCCGGCGACGACCGCGAGTTCCTGGGCAAGGGGGGCACGCGCCGCGCGATTCAGCATGCTGAGTTGCTGTGCGAAGGCGGCCGGCCCATTCGCTCGCCCACGCGCACGGGACACGCCTGAAGCCACTGTCGGACCCCCTGCCGACGACCGCCCGGACGCTGCAGTTCGATGAGATCCAGCGTCCCGACGCCGCAGGCCACTCGAAGGGCATCGCTGGACACCTCAAGAAGGGTACCGGGTTCGGCCCCGTGCGAGGGCGGGCCGGGCCGGGCCGACCAGATCTTCAGTTCAAGTTCGGTATCGCGCAGAATCCGGGCTCGGCAGCCCGGTTCGGGGTCAAACGCCCGAATGCGCCGCGCGAGCTCCTCGGCCGATCCCTGCCAATCCAGCCATTCCTCGGATCGCTGCAGGCGCGCCGCATAAGTGACGCCCTCAGCCGGTTGAGGCGTGGACTCGAGGACGCCCCGGGCGAGCCGGTCGAGCCCGTCAACGATCATCTCGGCGCCCAGTGACGCAAGTCGATCATGCAGGGAGCCGGCGATTTCTTCAGGGCCAATCGGGATGGACCGCGCCATGAGCATCGGCCCGGTGTCGAGGCCGGCATCCATCTGCATGAGCGTGATGCCCGTCTCCGGGTCACCTGCTTCAATGGCCCGCTGGATGGGCGCCGCACCCCGCCATCGCGGCAGCAAGGAGGCGTGGACATTGACACATCCGAAGCGAGGGCCTGCAAGCACCGGCGGGGGGAGAATCAGCCCGTACGCGGCCACCACCATCACATCGAATTCGATCGCAGCAAGGGCGGCCTGAGCCTCCGGCCCCTTCAGACTGATCGGCTGAAGGACGGGCAATCCGAGTTGCAGGGCCACCTGCTTGACCGGGGGCGCCCGCAACAACCGCCCTCGGCCGGCCGGTTGATCGGGTCGGCACAAGACCGCCTGAACCGAGTGACGGGAGCGCGCAAGCGCCTGCAGGATCGTCGCCGCAAAGACCGGCGTCCCGGCAAAGACAAGCTTGAGCGAAGGTTCGGACATCAGCGGATTTGAAACAGGGGGGGCGGGAGATCCTCGACCCGCAACCGGCTGGGGCCCAGGCAGGCGGCGGCCGCCGCACGCTCAGGCGACGGCACGATCTTGCTTCTGGAGCCTGGCTCGAATGCGACCCTGCTTGAGTCGGGAGAGATGCTGGACGAATACCTTGCCATCGAGGTGATCGATCTCGTGCTGCAAACACACCGCAAGCAAGCCGTCGGCCTTGAGGGTGAAGGACTCGCCCCGCCGGTCGAGCGCGCGCACCTCGATTCGAGCCGGACGCTCAAGTTCCTCGAAAACGCCGGGAACCGACAGACATCCTTCCTCATAGGCCCCGAGGTCTTCGCTCTTGCTGAGAATCTCAGGGTTGATGAACACCTGGAGCTGGTCGCGTGTTTCGGACAGGTCGATCACGATGATCCGGCGATGCACGTCGATCTGAGTCGCCGCAAGCCCGATTCCGGGCGCCGCATACATGGTCTCGGCCATGTCGTCGATCAGGCAGCGGATGTCGTCGTCGACCACGGTGACCGGCACCGCGCGCTGGTGCAGGCGGGGGTCGGGATATCGAAGAATGGTTCGGATCGTCATCATCCAATCGTACCGAAAGGCAGGCTTGCCATGCAAGGCTTGAGGCCATCGCGCCGATGAACGCCGCTCGGCCGCCGGGGACCGCCGGGTCGGCACCGGGGTGGATGGAGCCATTGCGCTTATGCATCACCCGAATGGCCGATTACACACGCACGGCAGCGCAATCGATCGCGATAGGCTGGGCCGTTGTCCTTGATCGAGTCCTCAGCATGCTATCCACGCTTCACGAATCCATTCGCTTCTGGCAGACCCTTTCCCTGACGCCGGGCGTGGGTCGCGCGGTCATCCGCGCCTGGGCCGACGACCCGGGCCGGCCGCGCAGCCTCTCAGCCGTGGCGGATTTCGTCCAATCGCACGACCCCGGGCTCGCGCAATCGCTGCGCTCACCGCCCCGCGAGGTCAGTCAGTCCATCGAGGCCTCGCTCCGTTGGGCCGACGCCGACCACTGCCACCTGGTGACGCTCGACGACCCGCGCTATCCCGCAGCGCTTGCGACGATCGCCGACCCGCCACCGGTTCTCCACCTCAAGGGCCAGCCGCTTGCCGGGTCGGCGCCCATTGTCGCGGTGGTTGGCAGTCGCCAGGCCTCCCCAGACGGTCTGAAATGGGCCCGGTCCCTGTCGGGCGCCCTGGCCGAACACGGTGTCGCGATCGCAAGCGGTCTGGCCGCGGGGATCGACCACGCCGCCCACCTGGGCGCACTGGATGCCGGCGGCATCAGCATCGCCGTCATCGGCACGGGCGTCGATCTGTGCTATCCGGCCCGGCATCGGCCGACGGTCGATCGCCTGGTCGAACGCGGCGCCCTGATCTCCGAATTGCCCCTTGGCGCCCCGCCGCTCACACATCACTTTCCGCGCCGCAACCGAATCATCGCCGGGTTGGCCGCTGGCGTGCTCGTTGTCCAGGCCGCCCGGCGCTCGGGGTCGCTGATCACCGCCCGACTCGCGCTGGAGAATGGGCGAGAGGTGCTGGCAGTGCCCGGTTCGGTCCATTCGCCACTGCATCGCGGTTGCCACCAATTGATCCGCGAGGGCGCCTGCCTGGTCGAAAACATCGACGACGTCATCGCAGCGCTGCCGGCCTCGGTCGGGCAGTACCCCCTCAATCTCTCGCCGGGCACAGGGGGTCGAGTACGCCACGACGACGCAAACGACCCAGACTCACCGTCTGAATCGGCCCGGGTCGTTCTGGCCCAGATCGGCTGGAGCCCGGCCGATCCGGACGACGTACTTGAGATCCCAAACGTCTCGCCCGGTGACATCGCCCGTCTGATTCTCGAACTCGAACTCGGTGGCTGGATCGAGCGCGGCCCGGACGGACGCATCCAGCGAGTCCGCTGACCCGCGTCGCGCTTCCAAAACCCACGCCCCCGAACGGTGCATGATCCCGCTCGCTTGCACCACCACAGGGGGGCCCGTATGATGAGCCGCCCCGTTTGCAGGCGCGTTCCGGCGTCTGGCGAGCGAGGACTCGCCTCTCTCCAATTAGTGAAGACCTCCGATGAAGAAGTCGCTGATCATTGCCGAGAAACCGTCTGTCGCCGCCGACATCTCGCGGGCGCTGGGGGGCTTCACCCGTCATGGCGACTACTTCGAAAGTGACGATTACGTCCTCTCATCGGCCATCGGCCATCTGGTCGAGATTGCGGCCCCTGAGCAATACGAAGTCAAGCGAGGCAAGTGGTCCTTCGCCAACTTGCCGGTGATTCCCCCGCATTTCGATCTGAACCCCATCGACAAAACGGCCGAGCGGC
>JBDLRB010000272.1:0-25140 GCA_039800205.1 Pseudomonadota bacterium
TCGGCAGTCGGGTGGATCTCCCATGCACCAAAGTTATAGCTCAGCACGCCCGTCACCGAGTCTGCCGTGTCGCCGACACGGACAAAGTTGACTGAAGCACCCGTACCGCCCATCGGCGCGGACTGCACGGCCGCGTCGACCGGATCAGCGTCGCGCAGGATGCGGGTGCCGGCATTGAGTTCGGCCAGCGACGGGTTCTGCTTGCTGCTGCCGTCATCAAGCTGAATGCGACGAGCCGCAAGTTCGGCCTGATACTCGGCATAACCCGCTACGCTCGGATCATTGAACTGGGTGTAAGTCTGCGGCACGCCCCCTGCGTACAAGGTCAACTCGCCATATCGCGCAAAGGTATAGGTGTTGGCGACATGAAGGTCGCCTTCGGCCGCCTTGACCGTGACGCGCATGCCCTCGTAGGCTTCAAAGTCCGATTCAGACGCAAGCGGGAGGGTCACGACCACAGGCGGCGCAAGATCGCTCGCTGTGCCCGACGAAAGCAGGTCGAAATCGGTCAAGCTGCCGAGCTGCGTCAGTCCGTTGAACTCGGTGACCTTGCCTGTCAGCAGCACCCGGTCGCCGACCGAGTCGGCACTCAAGGGGAGTGTGAGCGAGGTGCCGCCGCCGTAGTAGACCGCCAGCCCTTCAGAGGTCTTTGGATCATTGTCCCGCTCAACGAGATCGCTTTCGATGAAAAACAGGCCCAGGCCTGGGAGCCACGCGCTGATCCGCCCTTCTACCGAAACGACTGTGTTCGATGCGAGGGGCGTCGCGTTGCCGGCACCCTGAATGGCAGCAATCGAGGTCAGGGAGGCAGCGTCCAGAATGTTCGCCGAGGCACTCGCCGAAACGAGATCGTAATCGGCCGAGCTCGCCAGCGTCACCGTCACAGTTTCAGCGCCCTCGGCGAGCGAGTCAGCGACGGGTCTGAGCACCAGATCGACGCTCGCCGCGCCAGCCTGGAAGGTGATCGAGGCAGGCGGCTGGACCGCCCAGTCCTGCGGGCTCACGCCCGCGCCGGTGAAGGTAATCGGCACCGTCAGTTCGGCACTCGTATCGCCGATGCGACTGAACCTGAAGCTGATCTCGCCGCCCGATTCGCTTCCGATCGCATCGCTTGCAAGCACCGACAACTGCGGCTTGGCCGGGCCGGAGGCGACCGCTAGGCTGAAATTGTCGATCGCCAGACCGTGGTCGCTGCTCGGGTCATCAATCTCAATCCAACGAACCCAAAGGGCTTCGCCGGGATCCCACCCCAGGCCGGACAACACCCCACCACGGCCCGCCACAAGGCCGGCAGCGTTGCCATCGACGGCCGCAGCCGTACTTCCTGTGACCGGCGAGCTCCAATCGAACTTGCCGCCTGGCTTGACCCAGGTCGTGACCGCATCGAAGCTGGGGCCGATGCCATACTCAAACACCATCGTGTGCGCAGCGGTATTCCCGCCATTGCGCCACTGCTCGCCATCGAAAGCGATCTGCAGATGATCGATCGCGACCGATCCAGAATTCGTGGCACTGAAGGCGATCCAGCCGCTCAAGGATCCAGAGCCAACCCCGCCAATCGCTCGATCAGTGGTGCCCGTGGAGCCGAAGCTATAGAAAGCGCCGGAATTGCTGGAACCCGTTCCGACCGTGATCGCCGTGATCGCCGTACCCGGCGCAGGCTGCCGGAACAGCGACCATCCCGACAAGGTCGAATCATTGATCCATGTAATCGAGGTTCCGCTCGAGGGAAGGCTGTCAAACTTCTGTGTATACCCGGCGGCGGGGTCGAAGCTGATCGGCATGGCGGGGCTCCTGCAAGAGACCGCTCATTCGATCAGCAAGACATGAAGACTGGATTGCGGATTGATGAAGAGATTGTGACGAACCCATCCACACCCAAACGGCCCGGTTGCGCCCCGGTTACGGCCCGAGCACGCTCCGCAAACGCCGGCCCCGCGCGTCGCGGTAGATCTCGAAATCTCGATCGATGGTGAGGACACGATCAATGCCACGACGAGCCGCCAGTTCGGCGACCGACGCGTCGGCCAAGTCGAGCGGCAAGCTGTCGTACCGGCGCAAAATCAACATCACCGCATCGAGACTGGCCGCCGGCGGGCTGTCGATCCGGATTGCACCGCGCTGAACCCACTGCAGAAAATCGAGTGCAGCCTCGTTGCGAATGCGACGAGCGAGAAGGGCGCACACCTCGGTCAGCACAGGCCATGTACCATGCAAACGAACGTGCTGGTTACGCTCCAGCCAATCGCGAACCCGCTGGTGCCAGTGATCCGTCCGATTGAACAAGGCAATAAGCGGACCACTGTCGACGACCGCGTCAATAAGCGGCCGATCCCGAAACCAGCGGGGATCAGGCTCGGCCACCCGCAGGGGGGGACGGGGGCTCACCCGGGCTGCCGTTGAGCATCACGCGCGGCCCAGAGAATCCATAAAGACGCGCCGGGTTGCCCGACAGCACTGCAGCTAGCAGTTCCGCGTCGCCCAACCAATCGGCCAGACGATTCAAGCCCGCGCCATCATCCACCGATCGAAACGGCTCGACCGCTTCGCGATCACGCCCGGCCCGGAGCAGCGCCGTATGCGGCCAGTCGCTCCCCCAGACCAGTCGATCCGGTGCCCGCCGCACGTATTCGCGCAGAAGCGGCGGCACGTCTTCAAAGTCTGGACGCTGGGAGATCCGCTCGGGCGCCGACAGCTTGACCCAGACCGGCCGCGTTTCCAGCAAGCGCATCAGCGCGGTGAATTCAGGGTCGACCGGACCGCGTGCGGCGTCGACCTTGCCCCAGTGATCGATCACCAACGGCAACTGGAGTCGATCGAGTTCCGCACCGAGACGGACGATGACCTCGACCCCAGCAAACAGTTGAAGATGCCACCCGAATCGGCGGATCCGATCCTGGGTCCAGAGCAACTGGCGCCCCGCCTCGCGCGGATCGAACACCCCCTGAGTATGCAGATTGATGCGTACACCTCGGACGCCGGCCGCATGCATGCGCTCAAGCGCGGCATCGTCTGTGCTGGCATCAATGACCGCCACCAGACGGGTACTGTCGGCGATCGTTGATGCAGCCTCCAGGCTGCAGCGCATGTCACTGCCATAAACGCTCGGATGAACGATCACACGACGCTCGATCCCAAGGGCCCGATGGAGGCCCAGCAAGTCCTTCAGGCTGGCCTCACCCGGCGTATACGCGCGGTTCGGGTCCATTGGATAGTCACCGGGTCGGCCGAAGACGTGAACATGACAGTCGCAGGCACCCGTCGGCATTGGAAAATGGATGGGCGAGGGAGAGAGACCCTCGGACTCTGAACGCATGGGCCGGACTCCTGTTCGGGCGTTTCACGATCTGGACTCCAATGCCCAGGCGCGCTGCCGAGGCTATCACCTTTGCCTATAATCGCGCGGCGCGCTGGGCTGCGAAGAAGCAGCAGCGAACTCTTTATCCCGCCACCGAGAATCGTTTTGAAAACTGCCGCCCGGCCCGCCGAGAGCCTGATCAACGAAAACGAGCTCCGCCAGCTCGGCATCCGGGCGTTCATGGGCCTGGGCCTGACCGAAGCCGACGCTACGGATGTCTGTCGCATCCTGCTGCTGGCGGATCTGTTTGGCTTGTCCACACATGGGCTTTCACGTGTCGAGTCCTACGGCGAACGGCTTCTGGTGGGCGGCATCCGCCCCAGGCCCAACATCCGCGCTGAGCGGGTGGCCCCTTCGCTCGTAACGGTTGACGGGGACAACGGCGTCGGACCTCTGGTCGGCATGCACGCGCTGCGTGCGGCGATGGCGGCCGCGCGCGAAACCGGCATGGCGATGGCGCTGGCACGCGGCAGTAACCACTTCGGTCCAATCTCACCCTACCTGCTGATCGCCGCCGAAGCGGGATTCGCCTCGATGATCGGCAGTAACGCCACCACGACGATCGCGCCCTGGGGCGGCACCGATGCACGCCTGGGCAACAGTCCGCTGGGGTTCGGCGTGCCCAACCCCTCAGGTCAGCCCTTCCTCCTGGACATGGCGATGAGCGTCGCCGCCCGGGCGAAAATTCGTACGGCTGCGCGTCGAGGCGAGCCCATCCCGGACAACTGGGCGACCGACCGCGCAGGACTGCCTACGACCGATCCTGTCGAGGCTCTGGAGGGCTTCCTGCTGCCGATCGGTGGCCACAAGGGATACGGTCTGGCGCTGATGGTCGACCTTTTTTCCGGACTGCTGGCCCACGCGGCCTACCTGACCCATGTGAAATCGTGGGTGGACGCGCCCGACGAGCCCCAGAACCTGGGCCACTTCTTTATCCTGATCGACACCCAGCGGCTGGGTAGCGCGAGCTGGCTCGGCGAGCGCATGCAGGATTTCGCGCGAATCCTGCACGACAGCCCGCCCGCGAAGGCCGAATCACCGGTGATCGTGCCCGGCGAGATCGAGTTATCGAAAATGGCACAGCAGCGCCGCGACGGTGTACGCATGCCGGATGAGGTCATCAGACTACTGCGCGAACATGCCCACCGTGGCACGCACACCCAATCCTGAACCCGGAGAGCCCGAAATGAGCCCCTCATCTGCGCGCCGCCGCTCTGTCCTGTCGGCTGTTGTTGTCACCACCTCGATCGGTCTGTATGCCTCTTTGGACGCTCAGGCTCAGAGCTGGCCCTCGAAGCCGATCCGCATGGTCGTGCCCTACGCCGCCGGAGGAAATGCCGATATCACCGCGCGGTTGGTTGCCCGGAAGATGTCCGAGAGCCTGAATACGCCCATCGTGATCGAAAACCGCGGTGGTGCAAACGGCGGAATCGGCACCGATCTGGTGGCCAAGGCGGCGCCGGACGGCTACACCCTGCTCGCCGCGGCCAGTGGGCCGATCGTGATCAACCCCGTCTTCCTGAAAAAGGTGCCGTATGACCCGCTGAAGGACCTCGCGGCGATCAGCCAGATTCTTACCTTCCAGTATGTGCTGGTCACGCCCTCGAGTTCACCGATCAAATCGCTGAGCGAACTGATTGCTCAGGCCAAGGCCAAGCCCGGGTCACTCAGCTACGGCTCGACCGGAATCGGAGGCGGAGGCCACCTCGCCGGCGAACTGCTGGCCCTGATGAGCCAGACCAGGCTCAATCACGTACCGTACAAGGGAAGCGCTCCGGCACTCGCCGACCTGTTGGGCGGACACCTCGCATTCACCTACGACACGGTCATCACCTCGACCCCGCTGATCAAGTCCGGACAACTTCGGGCTTTTGCCGTGTCAGGTCCCAAACGGGCCGGCTCGCTCCCTGATGTGCCAACCATGCAGGAACTCGGCTACAAGGGCTTTGAAGTCACCCAATTCGTCGGGTTGTTCGCACCCGGCGGCACGGATCCCGCCATCATCGCCCGCTTGCAGGGTGCGGTCGCGCAGGCCGTCAAGACCGATGACCTGATCCAGAAAATCGAAGTTCAAGGCGGCAATCAGCTGGTCGGCGGGACCGCCGCCGAGTTCACTGCACTGATCCGGCGAGAACTGTCGATGTACGACCAGCTGATCAAGGGCGCGAACATTCAGGCACCCTGAGCGGAGCACCTGAATGTACTCGCTCGATGTTCTGGTGCAGGGCTTCCCCGGGCGAGCCGTCTGCCACGGCGGCCTCGGGTGGAGCACGATCGCCCTGCTGCGGGGGCCGGGACGGATTGCGCTGCTCGACGTGGGGGCGTTCGGGATTCGGCGCGAACTGCGAAAGCAACTCGCCGAGCGCGGCGTCGAGCCGGAAGCGGTGACCGACGTGATTCTCACGCATGCGCATTACGACCATGCGGTGAACTTCACGCTTTTCCCAAATGCGACGATCTCGATCGGCGATCACGAACTGAACTGGGCAGCCGCCCAACCGCCCGGTTTCAACCCCTTGCCGGAGTTGTATGTTCGGGAACTGGTCACCCTGCCCCGGCTGCGTCGGCTGCAGGCCGGCGATACCGTACTGCCCGGCCTGTTCGCTCATGCAGCCCCGGGACACACCCCCGGCCATCTGATTTTTGTTCTCGAATCGTATCCCGTTCCGGTCATTTTCACCGGAGACTCGGCCAAGAACCGGGCCGAGCTGTTATCAATGGCGGTCGATGCCAGTGAGGACCACGACCAAAGCCGGGCCACGCTCGCGGCCATCTGGGCGCTCTGGCGGAAGGTCGCGGGCACCTTGCTGATCCCCGGACACGACCGAACGATGCGACTTGACGCATCGGGTCAGCCCGAATATGTGGGCGAGCGACGGGCGGGAATCGATGCCTGGTTCTCTGAATCCATACATACGATGACCCGGATCCAGCTTTCTGAGGGCTGATCGCGACCGCGACGGAACGGGTCAATCAAGCTTTCGATCGAGCGCCTCCGGGTCGAGCAGGTCAACCCGGCCGCGTGACAGCGTGACCACTCGCTCGAATTCAAACTGCTTCAACGCGAGCGAGGCTTTGGGTCGGCTCACCCCGGCCCGGTGAGCAATCTGCTCGTGGGTGGCATGGACCCGCCGGACCCCCGGGGTCTCTCCCACCGGCTCCGACATGCGTAGCAAGGCCGCCGAGACGCGAGCCGACACACCGCGCCGAACCCAGATCCGCTCGCGTTCCTGAACCTCGCGCAAGCGCTGCGCGAGAAAAGTCACAAGCAGGCGGGCCACCAAGGGATCGTCCTGCACAAGACGCTCAACGATGCGCCGCTCAACCCAGTGCAATTCGACGCGATCGGCGGCGACCATATCGACCGTACTGGGTTGGTCGCTGAACAGATAAGACAACATCACCAACTCACCCGGGCCAAAGCGGGTGGGCACAACCTGCCGAGCGTGGCTGGCCCCCACATGCATCACGGCATCGATATGTCCGGCGCGCAAAATGGGCAGCTTCAGAACTGAATGACCCGCGGCAATCACCACCTGACCGCTGGCCATCCTGAGCGGCGGCCGATTGAGTGCAGGCAGGCGGTCGGTCAGTAAACGCACCAGCGACTGGCTGAGCACGCGACTGGTCGTGTATTGATCACGCTCGCCCTCTGGATCCCGGCGCCGACTGGTCTCTGAGGCCATCGCAAAGTGTTCCCGTGGTAACTGAAGAGAGGCCGTGATTGACCGATGATCAATGGTCGCTCCTTTGAATGAACGCGATCGCGCTCCGCTCACGTGCGATCTGCCCTTTGCGCCTGGAGCATTCTTGCGCTGGAGGTGATTATGAAACAGTCCCAACGGTTCCGCACGGTCACGCGCACGTGGCTCGCCCTCGCCAGCACTCTGGCCCTGTCGATTACAGGCCTCGGGGTCGGCAGTGCTTACGCTCAGGAGAAAACGCTGAGAATGGTCGTCGGCTACCCTGCGGGCGGCGCTGTGGATGTTGTGGCCCGCCAGCTTGGCGAGGCGATGCGTGGGGCCGGCTATTCTGTTGTAATTGACAACAAAGCCGGGGCGGCTGGACAGCTCGCCGTCCAGCTCCTGCTGCAGGCGCCTGCCGACGGCAAGACCGTCATCCTGATGCCCGGCGGCAACCTGTCGATCTACACCCACGTGTATCCCAATCTGAAATACAAACTGGATGACCTGGCGCCGGTTGCCACCGTCTGCGCGTTCAACTTTGCACTGGCGCTCGGACCGGGCACCCCTGCGCGTACCCTGCAGGATTTCATCGCCTGGGCTCGGGCCAACCCCGGCAAAGCCAGTTACGGCAGCCCGGGCGCGGGCACCGGGATGCATTTCATGGGCGTCATGCTGGGCCAGAAAGCGGGGTTCGAGTTCGTACACGTGCCCTACAAGGGGGGCGCGAATGCAACGACCGACCTGCTGGGCGGCACGCTGCCCGCACTTGCCACAACGCTGCCCAATCTGGTGAAACTCCATCAATCCGGAAAGCTCCGGATCGTCGGGTTCACGGGCGACAAGCGTCTGCCGAAGCTCCCCGATGTGCCGACCTTCCGGGAGCAGGGCTACCCGGACATCGTGCTGAGCGAAGTCTTCGCGGTGTTTGCCTCGGCGAAGACCCCAAGCGACCTGTTGAACAGCCTCGAGGGATCGGTGATGGCGGCCGCCCGTTCGACGACGGTCAGGCAGGCTCTCGAAAAACTCGAATTCGAATCTCAGGTGCTGGACGGTCGCACGACGCGCGCCAACCTGCTCGCGAGCCTGAAGGCCTGGGGGCCGATCATCCAGTCGTCCGGATATTCGATCAGCAAGTGAAGCCGACCGCAAGGGCCTCAGCCCCGAACATCATTCTGGTCATGAGCGACCAGCATCGCGGCGATGCCTTCGGCTTTGCGGGGAGAAAGGTCCACACACCGCACCTCAATCGGATGGCGCAGCTGGGAACACGGTTCGATACCTGCATCACACCGAATGTGGTGTGCATGCCCGCCCGTTGCTCCATACTGACCGGACTCCTTCCGCTGACCCACGGGGTTCACGATAACGGTATTGATCTGGATGAGGCCATCGGCGAAAGCGGCTTCGCGGGAACCCTCGCGCGAAACGGATACCGAACACACTTCATCGGCAAGGCGCACTTCTCAAGTAATCACTCCTATCACGACCGCCCGACCGGTCGCTGCGAGAATCTCCCCAGCAGCGCTGGGTATGACCCGGAGTGGTCGGGCCCTTACATGGGGTTCGAGCGGGTCGAAATGATGCAGCTGGGTCACAACTACTGGCTCCCCGAGCGCCCGCCCGGGGGCCTGCATTACGAGCGCTGGTACCACGCGGACGGACTGGGTGATCTGAAGGATCAACTCTACCGTCAGTCCCACTCGCCAAAGCCACGCGGCGCACAAACGCACCACAGCATGCTGCCCCCCGTCTGGCACAACTCCACCTGGGTGGGTGATCGTGCCGTCGAATTGCTGCGGGAGCAGGGGCGTCGGACGCGCGCAGGCGATCGACGGCCGCTTTGCGCATGGATCTCGTTCGCCGACCCGCATCATCCTTTCGATGCGCCCGTTCCCTGGAGTCTGCTGCACTCTCCAGAGGACGTTGACCTGCCCCGATACCGCCGACGAGATCTTGAACGACGCCCCTGGTGGCATCGCGCAGCGCTCGAAAACACACCCGGCGGTACGCCACAGACCCGAAGAATCCGCGAGGAATATTCGCGGATTGGCGAGCAGGACGATCAGCAACTGCGCGAAATCATTGCCAATTACTACGGAATGATTGCGCTGATCGACCATCAGCTGGGTCGCATTCGACAGGCGCTCGTCGATGAAGCGCTGGCCGAGGATACCCTGCTGGTGTTCACCTCCGATCATGGAGAGTGGCTGGGCGATCATGGGCTGCTGCTGAAGGGGCCGATGCATTACGAGGGTCTGCTGAGGGTGGGCCTGCTGTTCGAGGGCCCGGGCGTGCCGGCCCACCGGGTGATCAACGACCCGGTGTCGACGATCGATCTTGCGGCCACCTTTGGCGACTATGCCGGGGTGCCCATGGAATCGGCACGGCACTCGCGCAGCCTTCGTCCCCTGATCGAGGCGCAGCCAGGGACCTTCAGAGACCATGCGCTGAACGAGTGGTTGCTGGGCCCTTCACGATGTGGCGTGGCACTGGATCTCTGTACGGTCCGCACGCGCGAGGCCAAATTGACGCTGGAGCGAGGCAGCGGCGCAGGCGAACTGTACGATCTGGTCAATGACCCCGACGAATGCGTCAACCTGTTCGACGAACCCGGTCACCGGGGGCTTCGCGAGGCCATGATCGAGCGCATCCAACATCGTCCCAGCGATCGCTGCTCGAACTTTGCCGCGCCTGTCGGTCCGGCCTGATCATTCGCTGATCCATGGCCCAGCGCCCACCGAACAACCTGATCATCATGACCGATGAGCACGACGCCGCGGCGATGAGTTGCGTCGGGCATCGTTTCATTTGCACACCGCACATGGATGCGCTGGCCGCGCGCGGCACCCGATTCAGCCAGGCCTTCACCCCCTCACCCATCTGCGTCCCGGCTCGGGCCAGCTTTGCCACCGGGCAATGGGTGCACCGAGTGGGCTACTGGGACAATGCGATGGGCTATGACGGACGTGTGCCCGGCTGGGGACATGCGCTGCAGTCGGCGGGTCATCGCGTGGAATCCATCGGAAAACTCCACTATGCCGGCCCGGATGCGGACACGGGATTCGACCGTCAGATCCTGCCACTTCACCTGGCGGATGGCATCGGGCAAGTCTGGGGATCGGTTCGAGACCCGATGCCCGATACGCCCCGAACATCGCGTCTGTTTCAGGAGTTGGGCGCGGGCGAAAGCCACTACAACCGATACGATCAAGCGATCGCCGAGGCCGCGGAATCGTGGTTGTACGCGGCCGGACGACCGTCCGACGCCGCTCCCTGGACTTTGTTCGTTGGGTTCGTGGCCCCTCACTTTCCGCTGGTCGTCCCGCAGCGTTTTCTGGATCGGGTCCCGATCGACCACTTGCCCGACCCACGATTGCATCCGGATCAGGGCTACACGCGACACCCATGGGTGCAGCGCCATGCCGAGTACTACGACTGCGATGGTGAACTGGGCACCCCCGAGCGGCGGCGACTGGCGCTGGCCTGCTACCTCGCATTGGTGATGTTCATCGACGAGCAGATCGGTCGTGTCCTGAATGCCCTCGAGGCAAGCGGACTCAGCCACCAGACCCGTGTGATCTTGACCAGCGACCATGGGGACAATCAGGGCGCGCGCGGCCTGTGGAACAAATCAACGCTCTACCGGGAAGCCGTCAACGTCCCGCTCATCCTCCAGGGGCCCGACCTCCCCATTGGCCGAACCTGCGCAACACCCGTCAACCTCATCGATATTGCCCCGACCCTGCTCGCCGGCGCCGGCCTGACTGAACACGCGTGCGCCTTGCCCGGCCGATCACTGGTCGAACTGGCCCAGGAACCGGACGACCTGACCCGGATCGGATTCAGCGAATACCATGCGGTCGGGTCGCCCAGCGCCGCCTTCATGCTGAGGAAGGGGCGGTGGACCTACCATCACTACGTCGGCTTTCGTCCGGAACTCTTCGATCTGTACGCCGACCCGGACCAATGCAGGGACCTGGTCGACCAACCCGAGGCGAAGCCGGTCCTCGAGGCACTCGAGGCCCTGCTACGCACCCAGGTCGATCCCGAAGGACTCGACCGACAAGCCAAGATCGACCAGAACGCGTTGATCGAGCGGATGGGAGGCCGCGATCGGGCGCTTCAACTCGGTCCAGGCGGCGCGAGTCCCGCACCCGCCCCCTGATCGCAGCGAATATGCACCGTCGGGCGGCGGACCGGGATCGCCGCAACACCGCTTCAGCCAAGCGTCAGGCCGGTGCGCTTGATGACCGGTCCCCAGCGCGTGGCCTCCGCCGCCATGAAGCGGCCCAGATCCTCAGGGCTGCCTCCAGCAGGCGTCATGCCCTGACCGGTCAGACGCCCGGCAATCGCCGAGTCCTTGAGTGCATCATTGAATTCGCGATTCAGGCGCTGAACGACCGCAGCCGGCGTGCTGGCCGGACCGACAATGGCATTCCAGGCAATGGCCTCGAAATCCTTCAATTCCGGCAGTCCGGATTCAGCGATGGTCGGCAGATTCGGCAAGGGCTGGTAACGCTGCCGGCTGGTGACCGCGAGCAGGCGGACGCGTCCGGCCTGCACATGAGGCAGCAGCGCGGGCGCAACCGTCATGATCATCTGGGTTTCGCCGGTTGCAACAGCCATCGCCGAGGGCGGGGAGCCGTTGTAGGGGATGTGCAGCGCAAAGGTACCGGTCGCGGCCTTCAGCAACTCCATCGACAGGTGAGACGAACTGCCGTTGCCAATCGAGGCGAAGCTGGCCTGGCCCACATTGGCCCGCAGCCATCGGACCAGATCAGCGACCGAATGGATGGGCAGCTTCGCATTGACGGCCAGCACGTTTGGCTGGCTGGTGGTCATCACAATGGGTGCCAGATCGCCCGGAAGGCGGTAGGGCATTTTCTTATAGAGAAACGGCGCGAACGCGAGCGGGCCGTTGAAGCTGATACCGAAGGTGTGCCCGTCCGTCGCCTTGGCGATCAGATCGGTCCCGATCAGGCCGCCTGCACCCGGTTTGTTGTCCACCACAATGGGCTGACCAAGCCGCGCGCTCAGACGGTCGCTCGTTGATCGAATGATCAGATCGAGTGAACTGCCTGGGCCAGTTGGAACCACCATGCGAACGGGACGGCTGGGCCACGTGGTCTGCGCACGTGCAAGCTGGGGCGCAAAGGCGCTCGAGGCAAGCACACCGAGAAGGGCACGACGTTTCATGGGCGAGATCTCCGTTGAAAAGGCAGCCTTGGAAGTTAGCACAGAGTGCGCGCAAGACCGAGCAGATCGCTCAGGCTCCTCGTACCTCGTGCGCGCAGACCGGCCTGCGACCCCGCGAGCACTTTCGGCTTGCCCCGAGACTCGTACCGGGCCGTTTGGCGCAGACGTCCCGACATGCTTAAATTGGCTTCCCTTTTTGGAGACCAAGACATGACCCTTGCGCGCGCACTCATCGCCAGCCTCGTGATCGGCCTATCGGCCAGCGCGGCTCAGGCCCAGCAGCAGTTTTTCCGTATCGGCACCGGCGGCACCGCTGGAACCTACTACCCTGTTGGCGGCATGATCGCCAACGTCATCAGCCAACCCGGCAAGATCAGCGCCACGGCTCAGGCGAGCAATGGCTCGGTGGCCAACGTCAACGGTATCGCTGGCGGCGCGCTCGAGTCCGGCTTTTCGCAGGCGGATGTGGCCTCATGGGCCTACAACGGCAACGGCATCTGGGAGAAGCGCCCCGCGGTCAAGGGCTTGCGACTGATCGCCAACCTGTACCCGGAGAGCGTGCACGTCGTCGCGCGGAAGGGCTCGGGCATCCGGTCGGTGGCCGACCTGAAAGGCAAGCGCGTTGCGCTGGATGAGCCGGGTTCAGGGACCTTGATCAATGCACGAGCGATCCTTGCCGCGTACGGCCTCAAGGACAGCGATCTCAAGCCCGAGTACATCAAGCCCAATCAGGCGGGCGACAAGATGAAGGACGGCGCGCTGGACGCCTTCTTCTTCACCGGTGGCGCGCCCGCAGGCGCCATTGCCGAACTGGCCTCGTCGGGGACCGGAATCGAACTGATTGCCATCGACGGAGCGGCCGCCGAGCGCCTGCGCAAATCCAGTGGATTTTTCGCGCCAGACGTCATCCCGGCCAACACGTACAAAGGCGTCGGCGAGGTTAAGACGCTGGCGGTCGGCGCGCAGTGGGTGACCAGCGACAAGGCGGATCCAGCGCTTGTCTACGCAGTCGTCCAGGCCCTGTATTCGGAGGCCGGCCAAAAAGCGATGGGCGCGGGTCATGCCAAGGGCAAGTACATCACCCTTCAGAATGCGGTCCAGGGGGCAGGCATTCCCTTCCATCCGGGGGCCGAGAAGTTCTACCGCGAGCGCGGCGTCCTGAAGTAATCCAGTATTCGGCCCGCACGTCACGCGGGCGGGCCGATTCTACGGTGGGACGGTGTGGATTGATCGCCCGCCGCCCCGCCCTTCGATTGTTCTGATCCTGATCCGGGGTGTCCAGCGATGAGCGCGCAAGTGCTGCCCGACGCGCAAGCGGTCGAGGCGCTCGAACAGAAATTCGACCCCGAGATGAGGTTCCGCCCGCTCGGGCCCGCCTGCTCATCGCTGGTCGGCGCGCTGCTCATCGGATTGTCCGTCTTTCACTGGTATACGGCGGGCTTTGGCCTGCTCCAGGAAATCACCCACCGCGCGATCCACCTGGCGCTCGTTCTGGGTCTGATCTTTCTGGTCTTCCCCCACCGAAAAAACCTTCTGGAGCGCATTCAGCAGTCGAGTTGGCGATGGCCTGGAGGCCTGCCGCTGCTTGACTGGATCCTTGCGATTGCCGTTGTGGCAGCGGTGCTCTACATCCCCTGGATATTCGAGGATCTGGCTTTCCGGGTTGGGAACCCCGGGGCGGTCGACGTCGCGATGGGCACGATCCTGATCATCGCACTGCTCGAAGCCACCCGCCGCAGCATGGGATGGCCCCTGCCACTGATCGCGATTGGGTTTCTGATCTACGCGCTCGCAGGCCCATGGTTTCCCGGACTATTACGACACGCCGGTGCATCCTGGTCGCAGATCGTCAACCACCAGTACCTGACCAGCCAGGGCATTTATGGCGTCGCAGTCGGCGTGGTAGCCACGTATGTCTTCCATTTCGTGCTCTTCGGTGTGATGGCGACGCGGATCGGGCTGGGTCAACTCTTTCTCGATGTCGCCTCCTGGCTCACCGGTCGGCAAGTCGGCGGCCCCGCCAAGGTCAGCGTGTTTGGCTCAGCCCTGTTCGGCATGCTGTCCGGTTCATCCGTGGCCAACACCGTCACCGTTGGCTCATTGACGATTCCGGCGATGATCCGGATTGGATATCGGCGCGAATTTGCCGGCGCAGTCGAAGCGGCCGCCTCAACGGGCGGACAGATCACGCCCCCCGTACTCGGTGCGGCGGCCTTCCTGATGATCGAGTTCCTCGCGCTGCCTTACCACACGATCATTGCTGCGGCCGCAGTGCCCGCATTCATGCACTTTTTCGGCGTGTTCGTCCAGGTGCACTTCGAAGCCCGCCGCCATGGCCTTCGGGGCCTGCGCGCAGACGAACTCCCCGACCTGCGCGACTCCTTTGCCCGGCGCTGGCCGACGCTGATTCCACTGATCCTCCTGATCTGGATTCTGGTGACCGGTCGGACGCCTTATCTGGCGGCCTTTACTGCGATCACCTCCTGCGCGATCGTTGGTTTGACAACAGTCGAGCGCGGCAACACGATCCGCCACTGGGTGCTCTGCGGCCTCCTGCATGCCCTGCTACTCCTCCTCGTCTTCGGCGGTATCGAAGACGAGGCGATCCGGCTGGGGCTGCTGGGGATCGGGGTCGCAGGCACCCTGATCGCTGTACGGATGCTCGGCATCACCGGTCGTATTGCGCTTCCCGTGATGGTGGAGGCCTTTGGCACCGGTGGAAAATACGCTTTGGCGGTCGGGGCGGCCGCGGCCACCGTCGGAATCGTGATCGGTGTCGTCACACTGACCGGTGTCGGTTTCAAGCTCAGCACGCTGATCACCGGTGCGGCGCAGGTGATCGCTGGAGGCGTCACTGAGCTCCTGCCCCAGGGCTGGACCGATCCAAAGGCGGTTGCCCTGCTGTTCGCTCTGATCATGACCGGCCTGGTCTGCATCCTGCTCGGCTGCGGCATTCCAACGACGGCCAACTACATCATCATGGCAACGGTGGCCGCGCCCACACTGGTCATGCTCGGTGTGGAACCGCTGGTCGCCCACTTCTTCGTGTTCTATTACGGCGTACTGGCGGATATCACGCCCCCGGTCGCGCTCGCAGCCTACGCCGCCTCTGGGATGGCGGGCAGCGACCCCTTCCGGACAGGCAACACCGCCTTCAGGCTGGGGCTGGCCAAGGCGCTGGTGCCCTTTGTGTTCGTGTTCTCGCCTTCGCTCCTGATCGTTGCGAAAGGCTTCACCTTTTACGACTTCATCGTGACCTTCGTCGGCTGCCTTGCGGGCATTACCCTGCTGGGCGCGGCCCTGTCACGCTTTCTTCTGGTAGAAATGCGTCGGGGTGAGCAAGTGCTCTGTGTGCTGGCCGCGCTGCTGCTGATCGCACCGGGACTGCTGCCGACCCTGCTGGGCTTTGCGCTGGCCACACCCGTGCTGTTGCGACAATTCTGGGCGCTACGTGCGTCGCCCTCGGCATCCGCTTAGACCGTGCGCGTGAGCGGTCCAATTGCACCACACCGGGGAACACGTTGACCGAGATCGAACTCAAGCTGCACGTGCCCTCAGACGCCCTGGCACCCCTCGTCGCGCGGCTCCGTGCGCTCGGCGCGCGCACCGTACGGCTGCGTACCGCCTACTTCGACACGCCCGACGCGCTGCTTGCCCGACACGGGCTCGCCTGGCGGATACGACGCGAAGGGCGGCACTGGGTCCAGACCCTCAAATCGGGCGATGGCCTGATTCGTGAAGAACACGAGGTCCCGGTTCCAGGGCAGAGCACGGATTGGCCCACGCCCGAACTCGACCGACATCGGGGCAGTGCCGCCGGGGCGCGCCTGGAGACCTTGCTCGACCGCTCGGATCAACCCGTCATTGAGCGTTTCAGAACCGACTTCAGCCGGCTGAGCGCGCCCCTTCGCACCCGCCGGGGCTGGATCGAACTGAGCCTGGACCGCGGCTCGATTCAGGCGGGTGAGCACATGACGCCTTTGTGCGAACTCGAAATCGAGTTGATTCGAGGATCGCCGCGTGCCGTGACCGAAGTCGCCGCGATGATGATCCGGCGGTACAGCCTGTGGATCGATCTGCGCAGCAAGGCTCAGCGTGGACACCTGCTCGCTGCCGGTCTCGTCCAGGCCCCTGTCCGACGGGCCGATTCCTGCATGCTGCGACCCGACATGACGATGGGCGACGCCTGGCAAGCGGTGGCGCGCCAGTGTGTGACACCGATCCTGGCGCAGGCCAGTCAAATCGCCGCCCCAGAAGGTCATGATGCGGAGCATCTGCATCAGATCAGAGTCGGCCTGAGGCGATACCGAACCGCTCTTCGGCTCTTTCAGCACATTGTGCCGAATGCCCCGCAGCGATCAGAGCGAGCGGGTGAACTGGCGCGGCAACTGGGCGCGCGCAGGGATCGCGATGTGATGGCGCAGACCCTGTGGCCGGCACTCACGCAGGTCAATGCGCCGCTGGTTATGCTGCCCGAGACGGCTGAGCCGCACGACCCCGCTTCGATCATGCGTTCGGGAGCGCATCAGGTCGAACTGTTGCGACTGATCGAATTCAGTGAGCTCCCCTTCGATCGTGCCCTGGACGAACCAGGTCAGGCACCCATCGGACTGTTCGAACGACTATCGGCGGCGCTCGAGGACGGATGGCGCTCGATCCGTCGAAAGGCAAAGCGGTTTGACGAACTGTCCGACGCCGATCGGCACCGATTGCGGCGTCAGATCAAGCGACTTCGCTATGGCCTGGAGTTTTGCACAAACCTCTTCCAAGCCCGCAGGCTTCGAACCATGAGTCGAGCACTGGCTCAGGCGCAGCAGGCGCTGGGCGACTACAACGACACCTGCGTTGCCCTGACCCGATATCGAACCCTGGCTCAAGACGATCCGCGCGCATGGTTCGCGGCCGGGTGGCTGGCTGCTCGGCGGCCTGAACGACTCGAATACTGTCGTACGACACTGGCTGCGCTTCGGGATGTGCCGCGCGCCTGGCCGCGGCCCGCACGGGCGGCTAAGGCAGTGCAGCTGCGTCGCTCGGCGTCCGAGGGACCCGACCCATGAGGGCTTGGCCGCCAGAGTCGGCAAACGACCAGGCTTCAACCAGCAGATCGCGTTGCGCGCGGCTTCCGCCCAGCACCTCATGGGAATCGAGGGTCTGAAGCAATGCGGAGGCGGCCTGATCCCACCGGGACTGCGCAATGGCCTTGAAACCGCTTGCCGCCCGGTGGATCACTGGCGAAACAGGCCCGTCAATCGCAGCGAGCCACTGTTCCAGCGCGTCCAGATCCCCAGCCATGGCCAGGCACAGGGCCAGGTGGACATCGGCAAACCGCACACCCGGCGCGGGGAAGGCGGTACGCGCATCGCTCAGCACCCGCTGCCAGGTCTGCGAAGAAACGGGAAGGCCGCGCAGCTGCGCTCGAAACAGCCATGAACTGGCATCGGTGACGCGGTTCAGCGGGGGGCCCCAGGCGCCCTGGCCCGTCTCCGGATCGATCGCACGAACCCAGCGCTGATACGCCTCCTCGGCGGAATCGAAGGCTCCAAGCCGTAATCGGGCCAGCGCCAGATGCCAGCCCAGGTGGCAGTGCATTGCACCACTGCGGTCGTAGGACTCGAACCAGGGCTCGAGCCAGTTCAACGTGCGCGCATCATCGGCCCGCTCGTAATCGATATGCGCCCGAATATGGGCCGTGTTGGCACTTTCAGGATGCAGCGACCAGGCCTCTTCGATCAGAGCGCTGGCCTGATCGAGCCGCCCGGTTTCGCATAGCGCAAAGGCCAGAGAGGCCTTGAACCACCAGTGATCCTCGTGGGTCGAACGGCGCTCCTCAAGATACTGGAACAGGCGCTCCTCACGCCCCGCCTCGCCGGAAAACCCGAACAGCCCGAACACGCCGGCCACCGGTGCCAGGACGAACAAGTCAGCGGGAAACCGCTCCAGGTGGGCCGTGATGCGGGCGAGCGTCGTGCGGCCTTCGCCCCGAACCGCACTTGCCAGAGCGTCGACATGTCCTCGCTCCCGATCGGTCAATCCCGTGGCAAGCGCCTGAGCCTGCTGTGCCTCTGCGCGTGCTTCAGCCCCTCGCCCGACCGACTGCAGAAAGCGCGCCCGAGCGATTCGAGCGAGTGCGCAGTCCGGATCGTCGATCAACAAGGTATCGAGGCGGCGTTCGACCGCGGGATCGGCCGCCAGGAACGCTTCGATCGAATCGTTGTACAAGACAACGGAATGGCGATGGGCGACCGTCAAGGGGAGTTCGAAGGCGTCGCACTCAGTCATGATGGGCACTCCAAAGGACATTTCCTGCGCGCGTTTCAGTCGGGCCCCAATCGGGCCCCAGTCGGGCCGTCCAGACAAGAGCCCGAACCGACTCAGCCAAGCACAAAGTCGACCCCTGCTTCGTCACACAAGGCGCGCACCTGCTCCGCCAGGGTCGGGGGGATCGGTATGCCCTGACGACTGCGCTCGGCGCGTGCCCGCGCCTCGGGCTCGCCCGGGACCAACACCGGTAAGGAGGGATCCGCAGGCGGCGTCGAATGAAGCGTATCGATCAATGCGTCCATGTCGGCCGCGAAGTCCTCAGGCTCCCTGAACAGGGCGGGATCGATCACGCAGAAAAAATGTCCGAGGTTGTCGGGGTCCTTTGGCCGCTGCGAGCGAACCCGAATCGGCGAAAACGATGCGCCCGCCAGTACCCCCCCCAGGATGTGAGCCATCATCGCCAGACCATACCCCTTGTGGCTCGACATCTCAGCCGTTCCGCCCAGCGGGGCCAAGCCTCCGCCCAGGTCTTTGGGCTGTCGAAACAGGATGTCCATGGCCCGCGCCGCATCGATGACGGGCTCGCCCCGTTCATTGGACACCCACCCAGCCGGAAGCCGCCGCCCTTGCAATTCGTAGACCTTGACCTTGTTCGAAGCGACGCTGCTGGTGGCCATATCGAGCACGAAAGGCGGATGCCGCCCCGCCGGCGCCGCAAAGGCGATCGGGTTGGTCCCCATGACCGGTACACGTGCCCGCGTCGGTACCGTGTTGATCGTGCGGGTCGAGCTGGTACACAGGCCAATAAGCCCCTGCGCCGCCGCCTGGCGGACGTAATAGCCTGCCGCCCCGAAGTGATGCGAGTTCCTGACACAGACGATGCCCACCCCCATTTGCTGCGCACGCTCGATGGCCAGTCCCATCGCCAGGACCGCTGCAGCGTGCCCCAGACCCGCGTCCGCATCGACCAGCGCAGTCACGCCCTTCGACCGCACCACGCTCGGCTGCGCATCCAGCTTGAGCTTGCCACTGTGGCGGGAACGGTTGTAGTCCATCAACATGGAAATCCCGTGCGAATCGACCCCCGACAGATCGGTATCGACCATCACCTCGGCACTGGTCACCGCCTGGGTTTCACTCATACCCCAGGCTCTCAACAGCGATTCGATCTGGGCGCGGACCCGATCCGGAAGCGGGTAGAGCCATGAGCCCTCCCGATCACCCGGGGACGACCCGTTCCGGGCATGATCATTCATCGTCAGGGCCCTCCCTTCTCAGATGTCCTGTCGTCGACGGCGCTCTTCCTGGGCTCGCCGCGCTGCTTCCGCCGCGCGCTCGAGTTCAATCCGCTGGGCCTCCTCGATCCGGCGGCGCTCAGCTGCCTCGCGCTCCTGCTGCAAGCGTCTTGCTTCCGCCTGCCGGGCCGCTTCCACACGTGCCCGGTTCGCCGCGGCCCGAGCCTCGGCCATGAGCGGATGAGCACAGTTGTAAAGGGGCTCGGCCGGGCGGCCATCCGGTAAACGAAGGCCAGCCCGGATCCGCTCATTCGTTCCCTCGATCAGGCTGATCAGGCTCATCTGCTCACCCTCGATCCGGAACCGTAATTGCACGGGTTGGATTCTCTGGCTCCCCAAAGCACGCAGGGCGAGGCTCGCCTGAATCAGACCCTGATCGACATCCACAACGCTTAACTCGACCCGCTCGGCAACATCCCGCGTGGCGCTCCGGTCGCCCTGCGCGACCACTCTCCGGCTACGCAAACCCGTTGACTCCGAGCGTTCGAAATACCAGCCGACATCCTCCCGTTCACCGTGGACGCAGTGTTCGCGGGTCGACCAACGCCCCGCCAGCGCCTCGCGCGCTCGCTCAAGGGCCGCCTCGGTGCGCGCCCGCTCGAGTTGCGCAGCGCGGGCAGCCTGCGCCAGACGCTCGCGTCGCTCGAGTTCGCTCGCGCGCACCGCGCGGACATCGGCCTTCAACTCGACGCGAGAACGACGGCCTGATGCCGACTCGTTTGGATCGCCAGCGCAGCTGAGACAGCTGATCTGAAGCGTGAGGCCTTGATCGATGTCCTGCGCAACGATCGCATCGATCAGATCCACCCTGAAGCGCCCATCGGTGCCGGGGACATATTCGAAGCCGTAATCTCTCGCTGGCCCGAGCCCCTCGATCCGAAACATCATGGGCGCGGGCATCGGTCGCCAGACCGCTCCACCGGTTGGCCGACTGTCCTCCGAACGGACCGCCTGCCGCACGACCCGACGATCGGTACAGCCCAGCGCATGCTGGGCACTCTTGACCGGCGCAAAGATCAGCCCCAGTCCAAGCGTGAGCGTATGGGCCACGACTGCAACGCCCGGGCTCGCCTCATAGCGGCTCGATTCGATCGTATCGCTGATCGGTCCCTGGAACTCGAGAAAACGGCCCCGGGCCGAGGCCCGGATCGTCAAGACCGATCCGCCCAGGGCGACACCCTCAATCTCCTGTATTCGCTCGTGCGGCAGATCATCGAAAAACAGATGGACCCGCTCGGATCGGATGATCTCGGTCGTCACCTTGGGTACGACCGACTTCAGAAATTCGTTGCGAGCACAATCGGTTTCCTGCGGGTTCGGAAGGGGCCCAGGCACCTCGATCACGGCCTGCCGCGGTCGCAATACAGTCGGGTCGGCCGGCTGAGACAGCGGTGCGCATCCCGCGATCAGACTGAGGGCCGTCATCGAAACCGCGCTCGAAATCCAAGGCCTCGAGCGCGGTCCCGCCCGGGCTGAGCGAACGCAAGAACGTAACATCCTGGAGACGCCCCGGGCTCAGGGGTTTCGACAGACCGATGGGTCAGTCGTCGCCCAGTTCAGCATCAACTGGTCATTACTCGAATCGTTCAGCAAACCCACCACGGTCGTCTGCGTACCGCGGACATACTCGAACACCGGACCGCTGAGATTGGCCAGTCGGGGCCCACGAAGGACGGTCGGCGTCGCAATCGCCGGGGACTCGTTGACCTGCTCAAGGACTTCCTTGAGGACCTTCCCGGCGATCTTGCTTTCGCGCTCGTTCAATTGCTCCCAGACCGACACGCCCGCAATGGGACCGTCGAGAGCCACATTGCCCGAACAGGTGGTCAGAATGACCGACAGCGACGCGCGCTTACGGAGCGATTCAATGGATTCGCCCGGCTCCTTCGAGCCAAAGAGGAAGGTCGCAGACTCCGCCGTCAGCGACTGCAGCACGATTCGATTCCGGTTGCTCAGTTCGAGCGCGGTGGGCAAAAGCGGCTGACCCAGCTTCTTGCCGAGGGTCTTGATCCATGAAATGGAGGGTACGGAAGCGGTCTGCGCTGCGGCCGGCATCGTCGCCAGCAGGCACGCCGCAGCGAGTCCGACCCGCACGCAGGACAAGTCGAACCGGCGGTTCAAGGCAGAGGGGTGAGCGTCAGTGTTCATGGCGAGCTTCAAGGACCTTGGCTGAAACAATGGGCGAAAAGGCGGACGACGGACCATCAATGATCCGGTAATTCCGGCCCGCTGAACTGCTCTTCAGGCTGCACCTGTCCGCTGGCCAGCAGAGCGCTCCAACCGGCGATCATCGAACCCTGCTGCGCTTCGACCTCTGCACGCATCAGGAGCCGCGCGAAACGCGGCTCGGCGACCCCATGCAAGACGTGCGAGCCCGCCTGCCAGCGACCGGCCATGAAGTCTTCAATCGCCTCTTCTGCGCACGCGCCGGAATCGGCGATTGCCGAGGCGATGAAGACCTCTGGATCGCGACTCACCCAGTCAAGCACATTGCCGATCTGTGTGATCCCGGCCTCCCGGCAGGCCTGGCTGACGCCGGGCCGTCCCCCATCAATCATAGCGAACACCACGTCAGCCCCCGCAGCGAGGATTCGTTTCATCATGGCGTACGCACGCTCGGGTTCGTGCTGGTGGCCACAAAAGCCTGTGACAAGCGAACAGCCCCTGCCACTTGCCCGAACGCCGTGCGCAAAAGCGGCGCGCCCCTTGAGGCCGGGTCGAACCCGCTCTCCGGACAAATGCGCAACGACGCCGGTTCGGGAATGGTGGGCGGCCAGCACCCCCGCCAGGAAGGCAGACTGCTCCTGGAGAACTTCATAGCTCGAGCAGTTGCCGGACACCCATCCTCCCTGCGTGATCGAAAACGCAGTGGATGGAAAATCGGCGGCGACGCCGCGCACCGGCTCATCCCCCTGACCCCCGTGCGCAACGATCAGATCAAAACCCTGCGTGCAAAGATCGCGTAAGGCTGAGGTCCGGGCGGCCGGCTCTCGAGGAACGATCCAGTGGGTCTCGATGCGCGCGCCCGGGAACCGGGCACGTGCGCGCTCGGCACCGGCGGCGCCGGACTCGTTGAAACTCCCCTGCCCGGGCGGACCGAACAGGACCACTGCGACGCGCGGCGTGCTCATCAGATCTGGGCCCCGGAAGCCTTGACGACGGGTGCCCAGCGCTCGGCCTGATCGCGAATGAAGGCAGTGAATTCCGCCGGCGACTTGCGGTCCAGAACGAAGCCCTGGTCGGCCAGCTTGGTTCGAATGGTTGAGTCTGCCAAAGCTGTGTGAACGCCCTCAACGATTCGCGTCGCGATGTCGGGCGGCAGGCCCGCAGGCGCAGACAGACCGACAAAATTCTCCGCAATCAACTGGGGCAGGCCCAATTCGCCCACCGTCGGCAAATCGGACGCGCTGGGCACACGCGCCCGGCTGGTGACCGCCAGCAATCTCAGCTTGCCGCTTTTCATGAGCGGCAAGTTCTGCGGTAAGGCATCCACGGCCATCCGGAGCTGTCCGCCGAGGAGATCGGTACGCATCGGCCCCGCCCCCTTGTAGGGCACATGGAGGAGGCGAAGGCCGGCATGACGGGCGAGCAATTCGCCCACAATATGCCCCACTGAAGCGGTTCCCCCGCTGCCAAAGGGCACGGCGTCCTTCTGCGCGCGTGCCCAGTCGAGAAACTGTCGGAAATCAGCGACCGGCAAGGTGGGGTGCACAGCGAGCACCATGGGGACCGCACCGACATAGGCCAGATGGGTGAAACTCCTGATCGGGTCGTAGGTCGGCTGCGCCATCAGAAAGGGCGAGATCGACAGGGGTGCCGAGTTGGACGCGAGCAGCGTGTAACCGTCGGGACGGGCCTGCGCGACGGTGGCCGCACCGATCGTCGAACCTGCGCCTGGACGATTCTCGACGATCACAGACTGACCCAGCTGCGCGCCCAGAGCCGGCGCAATGAGGCGGGCAACGATATCGCTGGCCCCACCGGGGGGGAAGGTCACGACAATACGGATCGGCTGGCGAGGCCACGGAGCCGACTGCGCATGCGCCCAGCCGGCGGGCAGGACCGTACCGGAGGCCAGGCTGACGCCCTGACCCAGGAAACGACGTCTGTTCGAAGCGATCATCTTGACTCCTCGCAAAAAGTGAAGGGCACATCGGGGCGAGTGCGTTCAGGCCGGTATGCTCGACAGCGCACGACGGTCATCACCGCGCAAGCCAGGCGACCACGAGCGCCGCGACAATGGCCGCGCCGATCCAGAGCATGCGTGACGAAGCACCAGACGCTCCGCTTGAGGACGCTGGCTCAGGACGACCCACCGACGGGGTGGGCGGCGGCGGCACATCGGGCTCGGGCGTCACTGCGGCGGACACGGGTGCTTCGCGGTTGGGCGTGGACGCGAGCGCGGCAGCGCCCGGGTCGGATACAGCGGGCTCTGCGGTCGCCGGCTCCTCGACCGGGGTCGTAGGATGTCGACGCAAGAGCTCGGCCTCGAAACGTTTGAAGAAATCATCCGCGAGTGATCGGGCCACGCCATCGATCAGACGCTGGCCGAGCTGCGCGATCTTGCCGCCGACGGTCGCGCTGACTGTGTAGTGCAGTTCGCAACCGCCTTCGACCGTCTCGAGTCGAACAGCCGACGTCCCTTTGCCAAAGCCGGCAACCCCACCCTGTCCCTCGAAACCGAGCGTGTAGGACTGCGGCGGCACAACGTCCGACAGACGGACCTTTCCAGTGAAGCGCGCCGAGACGGGCCCGATCTTTAGAGCGGTCACGACGGTATACGTATTTTCGGCGTCGACCTCGAAGCGTTCGCAGCCCGGTACGCAGGCTTTGAGAACTTCGGGGTCGTTCAGAGCGCTCCAGACAAGTGCCTGCTCGACCGGCAATCGCCGTTGTCCCTGCATTTCCATATTCAATCCTCCTCGCGCGGTCGCCTTAACGCTGCGCAACCAATTTTGACAAAGCCACCGCCAGTTCATCGAGACGGCTCAGATTATGCACGGCAAGCATTGCGTCAGCCCGTCGGTGCAGTACCTGAGCGCCCGAGGCAATGGGCGCATAAGCGCCGAATCGTAACAGCGGGTTGAGCCAGAAGAGACTCCGGCAACGGCGACGCAACCAGCCCAGTTCCTGATCGAGTTGCCGGGGATCACCCGTATCCAGACCATCACTGATCAACAGCACCACGGTGCGCCGACCGGTCAGGGAACGACCATGGCGTTCACGGAGTGTGGCGATCGACTCACCGATCCGGGTGCCTCCTGCATAGTCCTCAACTGCGGCCGCCACGGCAGCCAGCATCCGATCGGGGTCCGGATCCCGAAACGCACGATTCAAATCCGTT
>JBDLRB010000273.1:0-16940 GCA_039800205.1 Pseudomonadota bacterium
AAGCCGATCAGACCGTCGGTCGAGCGAACCTTGACGAAGACCCAGGTGGTTCGCTCGGTCACCTGGATGCGGACGGGCTCAATGGCGGCGACAGCAACAGAGTCAATCACTTCGGGACACCGGAAACGGAAAGAGGACGCCGGACTGTATCAGCACTTGCCCCAATACGCCATGCACCGCATGCCTCCGGTACGGGGGCCGCCTCCAGCCACAAAGCGTCGTCCGGAGGGGGCATTTCGGGGCCCATCGGGCACCCTGTGATAACTTTTGAAGCCATCGCTGACAACACACAAACGGTTCAACACCGTCCGGAGACAACGCCATGATTCGTCCAACCTGGTCCCGCATGCTCGCCAAGCTCGCTCTGCCCCTCACGATTCTGGGGGCGGGCAACGCGTCGGCTGAACAGATTTCCGTCACCCACTGGGGTGTGCTGATGTATGGCGCACCCTACGCCGTTGCGATCGAAAAGGGGCTCTTCAAGCAGGCGGGCATCGATATCACCGGCATTCTGACCTCAAAGGGAGGCGGCACAACCGTTCGAAATGTGCTGGCCGGGGGCCTCCCCTACGGCGAAGTCAGTCTGGCCGCTGCCGTGTCAGCCGCCCAGCAGGGTTTGTCCATCCGGATCGTCAACACCGGTGCGGCATCAGTGGCCGACATCCTCTGGGTGACCACGCCTGACAATCCGGTGCGAACAATCAAAGACCTCGAGGGCCGGAAGCTCGCCTACACCAGCCCGAAATCCGTGACCGACATGTTGTCGATCATGTCGATCAAGGCGGCCGGAGCGGACCTCGCAAAGATCACCAGAATCTCCACCGGCGGGATCGGGGGCGGCTTGACTGCGTTGAACCAGGGCGGTGTGTCCGCAGCACCGATTCTCGAGCCGATCTGGTCGCGCGACCAGGGCAAGTACAGGGTGGTTTTCCAGGTTCGGGACCTGCTCCCACCGATGACGCAGACCGTCGGTATCACGACCGAGGCCTTCGCGCAGTCGCAGCCGGCCAAGCTCCGATCCATCATCGAAGGCCGTCGCAAGGGGGTCGAGTTCATCAAGGCCAACCCCGCAGAGGCCGGAAAGATCTTCGCGGCCGCCTACAAACTCACGCCTGAGCTGGGCGAGCGCGCGATCCGGAACATGATCGCGGTGGATTACTGGGGTCGAGGCGGTTTCGATTTGGCCGCGATGGACCGCATGCTCGAAGGGCTCCGAATCACCGGCGAGGTGAGTGGCCCGGTGGATTGGAACAAGCTGATCGATCGACGATTCCTGCCCGCCGACCTGAAGTGAGCGGTAAAGCGAACGTTGCCGCGCGTCTTTCGCGCGTCACACGAACCTTTCCAGGCATCGGCGAACAGCCCGCCGTCCATGCGCTGGGACCGATCGACCTTGAGCTTCGAAGCGGGGAGTTCTTTTCGGTTGTCGGCCCATCGGGCTGCGGCAAGTCAACCCTCCTCGAGGTCCTCGCGGGACTCAGCGTTGCCACTGCGGGCGAAGTCCTGTTCGAAGACCGCGCCGTGCATGGCGAGGTCCCGGACGGGGTGGGTGTCGTCTTTCAGGAAGACGCCAGCTACCCGTGGCTGAACGTCTACGACAATGTGGCGTTCGGCCTCAGGCAGGCCGGTGTCGAGGCGGGCGAGATCGCCCGACGTGTTGAGCATGCCATTGGCTTCATGGGGCTGGCGGACTTCTCACGGGCGTATCCCGCACAGTTGTCGGGCGGCATGCGTCAGCGCGTGTGTATCGCCCGAACGCTCGTACTTCGGCCCCGCCTGATCCTGCTGGACGAACCCTTCGGTGCGCTTGATCAACAGACCCGCCTCTTGATGGGCGAGGAGCTTCTGCGCCTGTGGCGCGAGACGGGCGCCACCGTTCTTCTGATCACGCACGCGCTGGACGAGGCAGCGATGCTGTCCGATCGGGTGGGGGTGATGTCCGCTCGGCCGGGTCGCTTCATCGATCTGATCGAAACCGGATGGCCCCGGGAGCGCGACAGCCGGATCGTCTCGGACGCGGCCTTCGGACAATTGACCTCACGCCTGTGGTCCCTGTTGCGCAATGAGTCCTTGCAGGCGACGGGTCTGCGGGCGGCCCCCCACGCATGAAGCGGGCACGGATCTTTCGGATCATTCTGGTCCTTGGATCGATCGCGGCGATCGAGTTCCTCTGCCGCACCGGCGTCATCAAACCGGTCACGATGATTCCGCCCAGCCACATGGTGACCAGCCTGATCGAACTGTTTCGAAACGGCAAGGTCTACCCCCCGCTTTTCAAGACGATGGGCAATGTTGCGCTCGCCTTTCTCCTGTCGGCGGGTGTCGGCTTCTTGCTGGGGCTGTTGATCCATGGCGTGCCGCGACTGAGACGGGCGCTGGACCCGTTTCTGGCCAGCTATTACGCGATTCCGTTTTTCGTGTTCTACCCGCTCTTCATTGTGATGTTTGGCATGAACGACATGCCCATCGTGATCATCGGTTTTCTTTTCGGCGTCGTGGCGATGATCCTGAACACGCTCAATGGCATGGATCGGGTTCCGGGGGTCTACCTGAAGAGCGCCCGGGTTCTGGGCATGAGTCGTTTTCGAATCGCACTCCAGATTCGCCTGCCGGCTGCTGCCCCCTACCTCGTGACCGGGGTGAAGCTGAGCGTCGCATATTCCTTCATTGGTGTGATCGCGTCGGAATTCATCCTGTCCGGCTCTGGGCTGGGATATACGATTGCATTCGCATTCAACAACTTTGACAACAAGACGATGTATGCACTGATGGTGCTGATTCTCGCCCTCGTTGTCTCGGTCAACAGTGCCCTGCACATCTGGGAGCAGCGAATGCTGCGCCAGCGCGGGCTGGTGCGCTGAGGGTTTTCTCGATGAGCCAGAGTCCAGTCGCCCCCTCCGTCACCGGGTCGCGTGCGCACGGCTTGCTGGACATGATTCTGGTCATCGTCGCCCTGATTGTGATCTGGCAGTTGCTTCACCATTGGGCGGGCGAAGTCGCACTGAGTTCACCACGCCAAACCCTCGATCGGGTGATGCGCCTGGTCGCCGATCCAACCTTCTGGCCCAACGTCCTCGAGACCGGCCTCGCGCTCTTCTGGGCACTGGCGATCGCCGCGCTGGGCGGGCTGGGGATCGGCACGCTGCTGGGCATTCACAAATTGTCGGGTGAAATCGCCGAGCCCCTCCTGGTCGCAATCTACGCGCTGCCCAAGATCACGCTCTACCCCCTGATTCTCCTGATCTTCGGGCTGGGCATGCCCGCCAAGGTCGCTTTTGGCGCGATCCACGGCATCATTCCGATCGCGCTCTTCACGCTCAATGCAGTACGGAATATCCGCCCTGTTCAACTGAAGGCGGCCCGGGTCATGCGGCTGAGTACCTGGCAGGCACTGACGCAGGTCTGGATCCCGGCGACCCTGCCGGAGATCATCGCCGGACAGCGCATCGGATTTTCTCTGACCTTGCTCGGTGTACTGCTTGGCGAAATGTTCTCATCGCAGCGCGGGCTGGGCTTCATGATCATGAATGCAATCGGTTTGAATGATGTGCCGCTGATCATGGCGATTGCTGTCCTGCTGGCCGTCTTCGCGGTCGGCGCGAGCGCACTCCTGCTCAATCTCGAGCGGCGGCAGGGCACGCGTCGCTGAAACTCATCCCTGTAGAAGGAACAGATCATGTCATCCCAATCCATCGACTCTGCGGTGAAGGGCGGCCTCGACCGGGGCATGTCGACAGTCCCGCGGGTCACCCGTCGTGCTGCACTGAAAGAGCGACTCGTCCAGGGCCCCATCGTCATTGCGCCGGGCGTCTACGAGATGATCTCTGCCAAAATGGCTGACCGGATGGGCTTCGACGCCCTGTATATGACCGGCTACGGCACGGTTGCCTCGTACCTCGGCCTGCCCGATGCGGGGATCGCCAGCTACACCGACATGGTCGATCGTGTGGCGCGCTTCGCATCGATCACCCGCACACCCATGATCTGCGATGCCGATACCGGCTTCGGCGGCCTGCTGAATGTCATGCACACCGTACGCGGCTACGAACAGGCAGGGGCCTGCATGATTCAGATCGAGGATCAGGAATTTCCCAAGAAGTGTGGCCACATGCTGGGGCGACGCGTTGTGCCGGCCGAAACCATGGTCGATCGCATTCGCGTGGCCGTCGAAACACGAACAGACCCCAACTTCCTGGTCATTGCCCGAACCGATGCGCGGACCTCGTTGGGCCTGGACGAAGCGCTGCGGCGCGCCGAGCGCTACGCGCGCGCAGGTGCGGATGTGCTGTTTGTCGAGAGCCCCGAATCGGTGGACGAAATGCGCAAGATTTGCGATACCTTCGATCTGCCCTGCCTGGCCAATATGGTTGAAGGCGGTCGGACGCCGGTCCTGTCCAAAGAGGATCTTCAGTCAATCGGTTACCGCCTGGCGATTTTCCCTGCAACGGCATTCCTGGCTGCGGCGGCGGCCTACGAATCGGTCTATAACCGCTTCGCACAGGCGGGATCCTCGACCGGGCTCCAGACACCGCTGCACGACTTCAAGCAGTTTTCGGCGTTGATGGGCTTTGACTGGGTCGCCGAATTCGATCAGCGCTACGCCCGAGACGAATAGCGCCTCAGTGCGCCAGGATTCTGCTGAGAAAGAGCTTTGCACGATCCGAGTGAGGCGTCTCGAAAAATGCCTGGGGCGAGGCCGCCTCCACGATGGCGCCCTCGTCCATGAACACCACGCGGTCGGCCACGCGTCTGGCAAAGCCCATCTCGTGGGTCACGCAGATCATGCTCATGCCTGACCCCGCCAGTTCGATCATGACATCGAGCACTTCCTTGATCATTTCTGGATCCAGCGCAGACGTGGGCTCATCAAACAACATGACCTTGGGTTGCATGCACAGCGAACGCGCGATGGCCACGCGCTGCTGCTGCCCGCCTGACAATTGCGCGGGGAACTTGTTCGCCTGCTCGGGAATATGAACCCGCTCGAGAAACTCCATCGCGCGGGCCCGGGCCGTGGCGCGATCGACCCGCCGAGCGCGCACCTGAGGCAGGATGCAGTTATCGATCACACTCAGGTGCGGAAAGAGGTTGAACTGTTGAAAGACCATGCCCACCTCGCGCCGCAGCGCAGCGAGTTCGGCGTCGGTGCTTGAGGGCCCGATCCTGCGTCCCTCGAAGAGGATGTCGCCCTCCTGGTGTTGTTCGAGCTGATTGAGGCAGCGGATCAGCGTCGACTTGCCCGAGCCTGAGGGACCGCAGATGACCAGTCGCTCACCCTGAGCGACCTGCAAGAAAACGTCCCGCAGCACATGGAGGTTGCCGAACCATTTGTTGACGCCTCGCAGTTCGAACAAAGGGGCGGACGTCATAGGCGGCTCCCTTCAGACCGTGCCTCCAGGCGCGAGAACAGACTCGACAAGCTCGCACACAAGCCGAAGTACACCACCGCAATCAGCAGGAACACCTCAAACACACGCTGCGTGGATACCTGAACGTCCTGGGCCATGAAAGTCAGCTCCTGGATCGAAACCAGCGAAACCAGCGAGGAATCCTTGATCAGCTGAATCAATTGTCCCGCGAGCGGTGGAAACATGGTCCTCAGCGCCTGGGGCAGAACCACAAAGCGAAACTGATCGCTACGGGACAGGCCTAGACTCTGTCCGGCCTCGATCTGCATCCGAGAAACGGACTGCAGACCCGCACGCACGATTTCGGTCACGTAGGCGCCCGAGAAGACCGACAGACAGATCAGACCGAGCAGGAAGTTGTCAAGGAGCGCGATCGGCCCGAACATGAGCTCAAGCACCGACTGGACCCCCTGCGGCCAGTCTCTCGCCCGGTCCGCCAGACGCAAGCTCGGCATGAAGTGGCTGGCGATGAAATACACAAAGATGAACACAAAGACGACCGGGGGAATATTGCGCACGATCATCACGTAGCTGGCACCGATCAAACGGGGCAAAAGACGCTCCCGGGTGCGCGCCCACCCCATCACGACCCCAATGAGCGCAGCAATCAGGATGCCCCAGACCGCCAGCCGGATCGTCGTCAGCAAGCCCTGCACCAGCACGTTGGGCGACCAGCGACCAGTATCGGGGTCAATACGAATGATGAAGGGCCAGACGGACGACCAATCCCAACGATACTGGAAGTTTTCGGACGCACGCAGCAACAGCGCGCTGACCGCAACCAGCAGAACAAGAATAATCAGCGCGTCAGTCAGCGTCCAGGGCGCGCGCCGCCTGGGCGGCGGCGGACGGCGAGCAGACCCTGGGCTCATTCCGAATGATCAGGGAACGAGCTTTTGCCAATCCTGCGACTTGAACCAGTAGTCGTGGCGAGATTTCAGCCAGTCCTTGTTCGCGGCAATCCAGTCGTTGAACACCTTCAATGCGGCGGGATTGCCTTTCCTGACCCCAAAGCCCTCGAAGGTATCGACCAGATTATCCTGGCTGGGCTTGTACAGCCGATCGGGGTTCTTGAGCGTGAAGAACGTGGGCTTGGGCTCACTTGAGATGACCGCGTGGGCCTTGCCGTTGATCACTTCCTGGAAGGCGATCGCATCATCATCGAATTGCCGCAGCGTCGCCTTGGGGAAACGCTCTTCGATGGTCTTGCACCCCGCAACCCCCCGGCGACACGTGAAGGTCACCTTCGCGTTGTTGAAGTCCTGAGGCCACTTCAGGTTGCCCGCCAGTTGCCTGGATGCGGCCACGTTTTGCCCCGAGGTCGAATACGGGGCCGTGAAATCGATCTGAGCCTGACGCGCCGGCGTGATCGTCATACCACCGATGATCACGTCGAATTTGCCGGCAATCAGCGACGGAATGATCGCGTCCCAGGCCGTGGGCAGCAGTTCAATCTGCACGCCCAGGTCCTTGGCGAGTTTACTGGCCACTTCGATCTCGAAGCCGATCCACTGGCCCTGACGGTCGCGCATGGCCCAGGGAACGAAGGTGCCGAAGGCCACGAGCATGCGGCCACGCTGCTTGATCGTCTCGATCAGTTTGTCAGGCTGTTGCGCCATTGCGGGCTGTCCGGCCAGCAGGAGACCGGTACCGAGCATCAGGCCGATGGCCATGCGTCGAAGAGCATTCATCGCTAAAACCCTCCAGAGGATAAGGGGTGAGATGGTAACGCAGTGTGGGCGATGCGATGAGCCCGGGCCCCCATGCGACTCAGCGGGCCGGCGCTCGTTGGTTCAGGCGGCGCTCGAGCATACCGACGATCACCGACAGTCCGATCGTGATGACCAGATACAGTCCAGCAGTGACCAGCCAGATCTCGAAGGCCATGAAGGTATCGGCAACGATCGTGCGCGCCTCGGTCGTCAGGTCAAACACCGCGATCACACTGACGATCGCCGAGTGCTTCACGAGGTTGACGAGCACGCCCGCCAGCGGCGGCAACATCGGCGGCAAGGCTTGCGGCAGCACCACATCGCGCAGCACCTGGAAGCGGCTCATGCCCAGGCCCAGCCCAGCCTCGCGTTGCCCCCTGGGCACCGACTGAAGTCCGGCTCGAAAGATTTCCGCAACGAACGCTCCTTCGTAGAGCGCAAGGCTCCACACCCCAGCCGCCGTTCGCGAGATGTCCAGTACCGCTGCAACGATGAAATAGAAGACGAGGACCTGCACCAGCAAGGGTGTGTTCCGGATCAACTCGACATACGCACGCGCCAGAACTGGACCAATTCGAGACTTCGATGAACGGAGGAGCGCGGTGATTGAACCCAGGAGCAGCGCGAGCAGGCCCGCCTGCCAGCAAAGGTCAAGCGTCACCAGGAGACCCCGCAGCAGGGGTCCCACGATGAGTTCCCCATCAACGGATCGGAGCAGATAGCGGGGAACCTGATCCCACTTCCACTGGTAGCCCATATCGCGCGCACCCGTGAAAATGACAACCAGCAGCACGACCGCCAGACAGACAAATTGCAGGAACTCGACCTCGGGCCGGCGATACCAGGCCACGCTCGGAGGCGGTGGCGGGATTCTGGCCTTGGGGAACGGGATATTCATCCTGAGAGCGTATGAAGCGTTCTAACGAGGCGGCACGGGCGAGAAACAGTGGACGATCGAACGGGGCCATGCGCAGGCGAGGTCGCGCCGATGCCCGACCGCCCAACCCGAACCTGTTCGACAGGGTATCATCACTCAAACCGGTCGCCCGCCTGAGTGCCGTCACCGTGCGGGCCGATTCACCCTCCCCCTCGCTAACTCGACGCCCTTGGGCATATCCAGGACGATGACAACGATCTCCCTATCGATCAACGAGCGCCCGATTCAGATCGAGGCCGAGCCCCGCACCCTTCTCGTGCAGTTGTTGCGGGAACATCTGGGTCTGACCGGCACGCATTGCGGCTGCGACACGAGCCAGTGCGGCGCCTGCACCGTCCTGATGGACGGCCGTGCAGTCAAGTCCTGCTCGATCCTGGCCGCACAGGCGAACGGTCGATCGATCACCACCGTCGAGGGACTGGCCCGATCGGATGGCAGCCTGCATCCAATCCAGCGCGCGTTCAGCGAGCAGCATGGTCTTCAATGTGGCTTTTGTACGCCGGGCATGATGCTCGCTGCGGTCGATTTGCTGCAGCGTAACCCGGACCCCGACGATGCGGCGATCTGCGAGGCACTCGAGGGCAATCTCTGCCGATGCACGGGGTATCAGAACATCATCAAGGCGATCAGGCAGGCAGCGCGAGCGGACCGACCCACGCATTCGAACGGAGCCTGAAGCGTCATGTATGCATTCGACTATCACCGGCCTGACACGCTTGATGGGGCCTGCGCTCTTTTAAGTGATGGTCGGGGCCGAGCACTGGCTGGCGGTCAGACGCTGCTCGGGGCGATGAAGCTTCGTCTGTCTCAAACCGATCGACTGGTCGATCTCTCAGCCTTGGCCGAATTGCGCGGCATCGAGCACCTCGGGACGCGGCTCCGGATCGGAGCCATGATGCGCCATGCCGAGGTGGCCGCTTCGCCCGTCGTACACCAGCACTTTCCTGCGCTCTCGGCGCTCGCAGAGGGGATCGGCGACGTGCAGGTCCGAAACATGGGCACGTTGGGGGGATCGGTCGCAAACAACGATCCGTCCGCCTGCTACCCGTCCGCGCTTGTGGCCTGCGCCGCCACCGTACGCACGACTGCACGCGAAATCAGCGCAGACGACTTCTTTACCGGGTTTTACGCGACCGCGCTCGAGGACGGCGAACTGATTCGGCAGATCGACTTTCCGATTCCGTTACGAGCGGCGTATGTCAAGTTTCGACAGCCCGCCTCGCGCTTCGCCCTGATTGGCGTATTCGTCGCCCAGACGAATACCGAAATTCGGGTCGCGGTCACCGGCGGGGGCTCGGGCGTTTTCCGAGCCCATGCGATTGAGCAGGCATTGCAGGCCTCCTTTACGCCGGCGTCCGCGCGCTCGGTTTGCCTGTCTCCGGAGAATCTGGCCTCGGATATTCATGCCACCGCCAGCTATCGAGCCCACCTGATCTCAATCCTGGCCGCCCGGGCCGTGGAGCACATTCAATCCAGCTCGTGAGCCCAGGGGAGCGGCTCACTCCTGCCTGTTGAATGACTCGAAAAACTCAGTCAGCCTGATTTCAGTCTCCTGGGTCGCCTTCGATGAATATCTGATCGTCAGAAATGCGCCCTTTCCGGCCTTGGCAAACCGTGAGAACCCAGGAGGCGGTGGATTCGGCCAGTCAAACGCATGCGTGGCCCCCTCAATCAAATGTAACGTGCTCCGCAGTCCATCCTGGGACCACTGCGCTATGACCTTTGCGCAGTCCGATTGAGCGTCAATCTCGTAATCATCGTCGGTACCGACCACCAAAGCCAGTTCGCCATCCGTTGGCCGGGCCCTCGGCTGATTGGGCTTGCGCATCCAATTCAGCTTTTCATCGTAGAGAATATTGCCGCATGCAGGATACAAAACAAAAACTTCTTGTAGCGCATGCCTTTGATCGCTTGAATTCGATGGTCAGCGGAAGCCATTCCCCTTGGAAAGAATCCTTTTGCCAGCATCAAGGAAACCAGGCCCCAGCTTGAAAGACCAACAGCACCGACCTTCTGAGTATTCACGAGCGGATCCTGGGAGAGGTAATACAGCGCGCTCCAGGCGTCGTTGAGACGATCACAAGCCGTCGGTGCGTTCCGGTCGTTACCACTTCTGACAGAACGTGGAGTGTAGGAGTCCACTTCCAGAGTAACGAATCCGTTCTGGACGAGGCGTCGCGCGTAGTTGTCGCCCACACCAATCACGCCCGCATTACTGTGAAAAATGACAACTGCAGGCGATACAGCTTCTGTGTCGGGGCGCCGCAATCTTGCACGAACGGCATCGTCATTGGCCACCCTGTCGTTACATCGCAGCCCGATCAGGGGAATCTCGACCATTGTGTCGGATGACGCATTCGCATTGACGAATGCAAAAAGGACCATCAAGGTGCAAAGAAGCCTTCGCATCACACGTCCTTGCCGCATTCGGCCACCGGCGCGCAACGAATCAAGTCCTTGAAGGTCACATCAGACCCGATCGCGGAGATCGCTCACACCACCGAGCGCCCCATCCAGGCAGCCCTCAACGCCCGCGACGACCGCGCACATTGAACGCAGGCGAGCGTCGCTTCAGGCAGTCCGACGAACCGGCTCTGCGGCGACCCGGCTTGCCGCGATCGACCGAAGTGCGTCCTCCAAGGGCGCCAGCGCGCGAGCCGTCTGCCCAAGCTTCTCCAGCCCGAACAATCCGAGACGGAAGGTCCTGAAGTCACTCCCTTCGTCGCACATCAAAGGCACGCCCGACGCCGACTGCAAGCCTCTGGACAAGAAGGCTTTGCCCGACTGCATCTCTGGATCGTCGGTGTAACTGACCACCACCCCAGGCGCCTCGAACCCGGCCCCCGCGACGCTGGGATAGCCATGCGCCTGCATCAACTGCCGGACTGCGCGACCGAGTTCAACCTGTTGCTTCTTCAAGGTCTCGAAACCGCGCTCGCGGGTCTCAACCATCGCAGCATGCGTCAAGACCAGAGCATCCGTCGGCATCGTCGTGTGGTAGACGTGCGATCCGCCCTCGTAGACCTCCATCACCTGCAGCCATTTCTTGAGGTCGATCGCGAAGCTGGAACTGGTCGTGGCGTCAATCCGCTCGCGGGCACGCTCGGACAGCATCACGAAGGCGCAGCAGGGCGACCCGCTCCAGCCTTTCTGGGGCGCGCTGACCAGCACATCGACGCCCAAGGCACGCATATCGACCCACATTGCCCCTGACGCAATACAGTCCAGGACGAACAAACCGCCCACCTCGCGGACGGCCTCACCCACAGCCGCAAGATAATCATCCGGCAGAATCATTCCCGCTGAGGTCTCAACATGGGGCGCAAATACGACCGCCGGTCGGTCGCGGCGGATCGCCTCGACCACCTCGCTGATTGGGGCGGGTACAAACGGCGCCTGCGCACCCGACTCCAACCGCCGCGCCTTGATGACCGTCACCGCACTCGCGATCCGATCCGCATCGAAAATCTGCGACCAGCGGTAACTGAACCAGCCATTGCGCAACACCATGACCCGCTGATCATGGGCAAATTGACGCGCAACAGCCTCCATGCCGAAGCTACCGCTGCCCGGCAGTACGACCGCAGAACGCGCCGCATAGGCTTCCTTGAGAATTGCAGAGATCTCACGCATCACGCCCTGAAAACGGACCGACATGTGGTTCAGCGCACGGTCTGTGTAGACCACCGAATACTCGAGGAGACCCTGAGGGTCGACATGTGGTAACAAACTGGGCACGGCGGACTCCTTGGCCAGACGGGGAAACCAACCCGGTCAGACGGTCTTCTTGAAAAGGGATCAGCAGATTTGGGGCGGCCCCCACTGCCAGAGACCGCTACGATAATCGAAATGCGGTCGCTCCGCTTTGATCTACCCCGAGCCGCTCTCGGATCCGGGTCTTAGAACGAGGCCTGTTCAGGGCTTCGGGCCGCGCGCCATGGCAAGCGCGGCCAGTGCGTGAATGAGCGCGGACACCGCAAGCGCCCAACTGTAGCCATCGGGATGCCAGCCACCGCTGGCAGTTCGGGGCCAGAGATCCAGCACCCAACCGACCATGGCCTGGAGCAGGAACGCGCCCGCGAGGGTCAGCGTATTGATTGCGGTGGATACACGGGCCGTCTGATCCGGCGGGAACATCTGCCCCAGCGCAACGAATCCAGTCGGCGCCGTCGATCCGAAGAACGCGAGCAGCAACCAGACAGCGGTAATCAGTACAACACCGCTGGGCTGGGCGATGAGCACGGCCTGCATCGCGAACATGCCCAGCACGCCCAGGATGGGGATCACGAACGGTCCAAGGCCCGCTGCCCGGGCGCGGCTGCCGAGGTGCCCAGCCACGAGGTTGCCCGCAATCATCGCGAAGGTGTAGAGGAGCAGAATGCCCGATCGCGCAAGATCGTCCAGCCCACCGACGTCACGCAGCCAGGGTCCAGCCCAAAGCCCCAGATAAGCGAAATTCAGCATCGACAAGGTGGACACGGCAGGCCCGTAGCGCCAGAACAAGCGCGAGCGCAGGATCTGCCCGCTGATCGCGATTTCCTCGGACAGCCTCAACCTGCGCACGCCCGCCTCGAGTGGCTTTTCAGGAACACGAAACAGAATCCAGAGCGACACCCCGAGTGTCGCCGTTGCCAGCACCGCAAAAACGCCCCGCCAGCCGATCAGGGGGACAATGGCCTGAACCGGTGCGGTCATCAGCGCGCTCCCCATTCCGCCGATTGCAACCGCCAAGCCAGTCATCTGCGCGACCTGTGCGGGCGCGAACCACTGCGAATGCCCTTTGAGAATCGCCATCAAGCCGGCAGAGATCCCCACACCGATCACCAGTCGTCCGATGGCCAGCCAGTCAAAGTTGGGCGCAAGCGCGAGGAGCAGGAAGCCCAGCGCCGTCAAGGCCATCAGGCCCGATTGCATCCGGCGCGGCCCGAATCGATCCAGCGCCACCCCCAAGGGGAGTTGGGTCAGCGCGTACGACGCAAATGTGCAGGCCGCAAGAATTCCGAGCTCGCTCGCGCTGAGTCCGAATTCGATTGCAAGCAGCGGCCCGACAATCGCCATGACCGTTCGTGCAGCCTGGTTGATGAAATTGCCCGCAGCGAGAGGGAGGGTGACGCGGGTGAACATGAGAAAGCCGTAGGGCGCGAGGGCAGTCGAGTGTAGGCGTGAATCGCCCGTCGAGGATACGCTTTCTGGAGGGCGGAATCCAATGGCGCTCCGGGCGCGGAGGGTACGATGTCTTATGATGAACCCGAATCGCCGCCGCGGCGCTCGCCGTCCGACTCGACCCCAGACCCGCTATCGAAGAGCGTTCCCAGCATGAAGCCTTCCTTCCGATCAAAGCTGCCCGATGTCGGCACCACCATCTTCACGGTGATGAGCGCCCTGGCGAACCAGTACCGAGCCATCAATCTTTCGCAGGGCTTTCCGGACTACCCGGCCCACGCTGGGCTCACCGCTGCGCTCCAGGCGGCGGCCGAGGGCGGGCAGAATCAGTACGCCGCCATGACGGGCCTGGCGCAACTTCGCCAGGCCATCGCGGCGAAGCTCGCACTGCAACACGGAATCGCAGTCGACGTGGAGCAGGAAGTGACCGTCACGGCAGGCGCCACCCAGGCCGTGTTCACTGCACTCGCCACGGTGCTGCATGCCGGGGACGAGGCCATTCTGTTCGATCCCTCATACGACTGCTATGCGCCGGCCGTAATGGCCCAGGGCGCACGACCGGTTCGAATCAGCCTGAAGGCGCCCACATTTGCCATCGACTGGGACGAGGTGGCGCGCGCAATCGGGCCACGCACGCGGATCATCCTGATCAACAATCCGAATAATCCATCGACTTCGATGTTCGCCCAGAGTGATCTCGACGCCCTCGCCGATCTCTGCGAGCGCCACGACCTGCTGGTGCTGGCCGATGAGGTCTACGAGCACGTCACGTTCGACGGCCTGCCCCATCGAAGCGTACTGACCCATCCGGTACTCCGCCCGCGGTCGTTCGCCGTGTATTCGTTCGGAAAGACCTTCCATGTCACGGGCTGGAAAGTGGGCTACTGCGTCGCACCGGCGGAACTGAGCGCCGAATTCCGCAAGATTCATCAATTTCTGGTCTTCTCGGTCAATACCCCAGCCCAGCATGCGATCGCCAGCCATCTGAGCGATCCAAGCCATTGGCAGTCCCTTCCGACGTTCTTCGCGTCCCGACGGAACGCGCTGGCGAAGGGCCTCGAGGACGCTGGCTTCGCCTTGCTGCCCGTCCGGGGAACGTACTTTCAACTGGCTGACTACGGTTCGATTCGCCCCGACCTGGACGACCTCAGTTTCGCCCGCTGGCTGACCACAGAGCTCGGGGTCGCGTCGATCCCGGTGTCGGTGTTTTACGCCGCGCCGCCCACGGGTCAACGACTGGTCCGGTTCTGCTTCGCGAAAGAGATATCGACGATTGAGGCGGCGGTCGAACGCCTATCCGCCTTGCGGACGAAAGCGTAATCCGGACAGACTCGGGCTAACTTCTGAACCACTGCAGGACCGCCTCGACGGCTTTACCGTACGGTGGCTGGACCAGTCGGGTGACGGCCCAGCGACTCTGATAGAACACCGGTCGGAGCTTCGAGAAGTTTTCAAAGCCTGCACGTCCATGGTAATGCCCCATGCCGGACTCGCCGACGCCCCCGAAAGGTAGACCGCTTTGACCGACATGAAAAATCGCATCATTGACCGTCACGCCGCCAGACATCACCCCCTCAAGCAGGTGTCGCACGCGCTCTCGCTGCCGCGTGAAGGGATAGAAGGCAAGCGGACGGGGTTGGCGCTGAATCCGGGCGATGACATCATCCAGATGGTCATAGGGAAGAATCGGCAGAACAGGCCCGAAGATTTCGCCCTGCATCACGGCGGCCTCGTCGGGCGGATCGATCACCAGATGAGGCGCCAGACGATGTGTGGCCGCATCGTGATGGGGGGCCGGCATCAAGGGGAGAACCCGCGCCCCTCGCTCCACCGCATCGGTCAATAAGCCGGTCAGGCGCTGGTACGCAGCGTCATGGATCAGGGAACTGTAGTCCGGACTGGCGAGCGTCCCATAGCGCTTGCGCACTGCAACGGTCGCCGCCTCGACAAAACGATCGACCTGAGCCCGCGGCAGATAGACGTGATCGACGGTCACACAGATCTGACCCGCATTCAGGCACTTTGCCTGGATGATGCGCTCGGCCGCCCGCCCTGGATCGAAGTCGTCACACACCAGTGCAGGCGACCGTCCGCCCAGTTCAAGCGTCACCGGGCACAGATTGGCCGCTGCCGCAGCCGCAACCTTGCGACCGGTTGCACTGGACCCCGTGAAGAGCAAATGATCAAACGGCAGGCTGGAAAAAACGGGCCCCAGATCACCGGGATCCTCGAGGACCAGCAGCTTTTCTGGCGGAAATCGGTCGCGGGTGATCTCGACCAGAAGCCGCGCAAAGTGCCGGGAATGCTCGCTCATCTTGAGCATTGCGTGGTTGCCCGCCGCAAGGATCGAAACCAGAGGCGAGAGACTGAGATTGAGCGGAAAATTCCACGGCACGATGACCCCGATCACGCCCAAAGGCTGTGGCAGCACACGGTTCGAGGCCAGCCCGAAGGCCAGGCGGTTGATCTCGGCTCGACGTGGACGCATCCAGCGACGCAAATGGGTCAGGGCGTGCTCAATGTCCTGAAGAACCGGGAAGATCTCGGTCAAGCGGGTCTCATGCGGACTTCGATAACCGTAGTCCGCCGAAATGGCGTCGCAGATCGCCTCCCGGTGGTCCAGCAGGCAGGCGCGAAGCTGTAACAGATCCGCCCGTCGCTCGGCCTCGCCGGGCACTGGATGCTGGCGTTGCGCCTCGCGCTGGCGCGCGAGCAGCAACGCCAGATGGTCGGAGGATGTCACGGTCATGAAGCGCCCGAGCTATCGCACGCCCGCAGGGAAGGTGGTGCCCCGGGCCGGACTCGAACCGGCACGCTCTCTTTCGAGTAAGCGGCGGATTTTAAGTCCGCTGTGTCTACCGGTTTCACCACCGGGGCAGTCATCCTCGGTCGGATCGACATCGATAAACCGAGCGTTCTGGAGGCGGGGGTCGGAATCGAACCGGCGTCCACGGCTTTGCAGGCCGCTGCATAACCACTCTGCCACCCCGCCTGGGTGCGGACCGACGAAATGCCGGCCAGACCGAAACGAAAAAGGGAAGCGATCCGCTTCCCTCTGGAAACTGGAGCGGGAGACGAGTCTCGAACTCGCGACCTCAACCTTGGCAAGGTTGCGCTCTACCAACTGAGCTACTCCCGCACACGAACTGCTATTCAACTGCCGAATTGACTTTCTAAGAACGCTCAGCAGAGTCAGAAACTATAACCGAAAAATCTCGGCCCTGTCAAATCGGGGCTCGCCCTTGAGCGTCGCTGATGATGGCCGCCGCTCACCCCCGCGGCGCGCCGCCATTCAGGTAGGGCCACGCGCGACGAATGTAGTAGACCATCGACCAGACCGTCAGAACCGCCGCCAGGTAGAGCAGGGCCGTTCCGATCAGGCGGGTGGGAAACCCAAACGGCAAAGGGGCATCGTAGAGCAGGAGTGGAATGGCCACCAACTGTGCGATCGTCTTGAACTTGCCAATTGAATGAACCGCGACACTGGCCCGCGCACCCACCTGGGCCATCCACTCCCGCAGGGCTGAAATCGTGATCTCACGACCCACGATAATCGCTGCCACGACGCCCTCCACGCGATCGAGTTGGACCAGCATCACGAGCGCTGCACAGACGATCAACTTGTCGGCGACGGGATCCAGAAACGCACCAAAGGCCGAAGTCTGGCCCATTCGCCTCGCCAACCACCCATCGAGCCAGTCTGTCAGCGCGGCCGCGACG
>JBDLRB010000274.1:0-7788 GCA_039800205.1 Pseudomonadota bacterium
CTCGAAGCGGCCGGGAAGGCGCGTCCCGCACGCGCTGCAACCGCCCGCGCCGTTGAGCGACCAGTCACTGATGCGATAGCCATCCCGCCCAATCAAGCGGATACCGCAGGCTGAGCACCAGGTGGATTGCCTCGCCTTGTCGGCCACGTTGCCCGTGTAGACATATCGGAGGCCTGCGGCCCGGGCAATGGTCCGCGCACGAATCAGGGTCTCGTGTGGGGTGGGCGCCGCCTCGCGCATCTTCCAGTCAGGATGAAAGGCCGTGAAGTGGACCGGCACATCCGGTCCAAGCGCATCGACCACCCAACGCGAGAGGCGCTCGATCTCCGTCGTGCTGTCGTTCTCCCCCGGGATGAGCAAGGTCGTGATCTCAACCCAGGTCGAAGACTCATGGACCAGATACTGAAGCGTATCGAGTACGGGCGTCAGACTGCCCGCACACAGCTTCTGGTAAAACGATTCCGTGAAGCCCTTCAGATCGACGTTGGCCGCATCCATCTGAGCGAAGAATGCACGTCGGGCCGCATCATTGACATAGCCAGCGGTCACCGCGACCGATGCGATACCTCGGGATCGGCATGCGTTCGCCACCTCCACGGCATACTCAAGAAAGATCACTGGATCGTTGTAGGTAAAAGCCACCGCGCGGCAGCCAAGTGAGGCCGCCGCATCCGCAATCTGCGCGGGCGAAGCACGATCCGCCAATCGATCGAACTCTCGGCTCTTCGAGATATCCCAGTTCTGGCAAAAACGGCAACTGAGATTGCAGCCCGCTGTTCCGAAGGACAGGATGGGCGTACCCGGCAGATAGTGATTGAGTGGCTTCTTCTCGATGGGGTCGACGCAGAATCCGGATGAACGGCCCCAGGTGGTGAGCACCATCTGGTCCCCGCTTCGAGCTCTGACGAAGCACAGTCCGCGCTGTCCGTCATGAAGCCGGCACGCGCGCGGGCACAAATCACATTCGATCCGCCCGTCCTCGAGCCGGTGCCAGTAGCCCGCCGGTCGCCCGGTTGGCCCCCACACTGCAGCCGCTTGATCCCTTTCCGATGGGTCAGACATTTCATGAAATCCCGAGCAGCCGACGCTCAGTGGTCGATTTCTACTATTATCGCGGGCTTGTCGGAGCGCTGTGAAGCATGCACGGACGCTTCGCTGTCCGAGCGGTCAGGACACATCCCTTTTCATACAGGAGACTCGACATGAAGCGACGCCCCCTTATCCAGGCCCTGCCCCTCGCACTGGCCGGCCTGCTGCCTCTGCTCAGTGTGTCCACGGCGCATGCCCAGTCCTGGCCCAGCCGGACCGTCAAGATCATCGTTCCTTTCGCGCCCGGTGGCTCGGCCGACGTGTTCGGCCGGTCGCTTGCCGGCCGGCTGCAAACGGCGTTCGGCCAGCCCTTTGTGATCGAAAACCGCCCCGGAGCCGGATCGATCATCGGGACCGATGTCGCCGCGAAGAGCCCAGCCGACGGCTACACGCTGCTGATCATGTCCAATACGCACACCACCAATGAGACGCTGATCCGCAAGAAGCCCTTCCAGCTCATGCGCGATTTCGATCCGGTTGCCTCGATCAGCGAGTCCGATCTGGTTCTCGTCGCGCGCAGCAACCTGCCGCACAAGTCCCTGTCCGAGATCATCGCCGCGGCGAAGGCCAAACCCGATGGAATGACCTACGCCTCGTCGGGGAACGGAACGCCCTACCACCTCGCCGGTGAGCTCCTCAAGTCGCTCGCGGGGATCAAAATCGTCCATGTGCCCTACAAAGGGAGCTCCGGTGCGCGAACCGACGTGATCGGTGGCCAGGTGGATCTGATGTTCGACGCCATCGCCACGATGAAGTCGCAGATCGAGGCGGGCAAGGTCAAGGCGATTGCCGTCACGGGTGCCCAGCCTTCGCCCATTCTGCCCGGCGTACCCACCGCATCAGCCTCCGGGGCCCCCGGCTACCGCGCGACCATCTGGCTGGGCTTGATGGCCCCCAAGGGCACACCAGCGGATGTCGTTCGCCGGCTCAACACCGAAGTCAACAAGATCATTTCGAGTGACGAGCTTCGCAAGACCTGGAGCGCGCAAGGCACGCTTCCCATGATCAAGACGGTCGATGAATTCCGGACACACCTCAACGATGACATTGCCAAGTGGGGCAAGGTCGTCGCTGCGGCCGGCATGAAGGTCGATTGATGGCCCGAACGCTCCATCTGCTCTGCGCGGGCGCCGCCCAGGGCCTGGTCACGGCGCTGGCTGAGTCCATGCTGGACGATCTGGACCTGGTCACGACGGGCCGCTTTGGCGCAGTGGGCGCCATGAAGGACGCATTCGACTCCGGCGAAGTCTGCGACGTCCTGGTCTCGACGGACAGCATGCTTTGCAGCATGATCGCAGCCGGGGCACTCCAGGGGCCTGCGCCTGTGCCCCTGGGGCGCGTCCGGACCGGCGTTGCCGTGCCCGTCGGGCGTCCTGCACCGGTCGTCGACACCCCGGAGGCCCTGGGCAGTGCGCTGTCAGGTGCCTCTTCAATCTGGTTGCCCGACATGCATCGTTCCACCGCGGGCCAGCACATGGCAAGGGTACTCGATGCGCTCGGGCTCCTTCAGTCGCTTGAGCCACGAATCCGGATGTTTCCGAATGGCGCAACGGCCATGCGTGAAATGGCCGCCTCAGGGGACCCGGACGCGATCGGGTGCACTCAGGTCACCGAGATCCTGTTCACCGCGGGCGTCGAGCTGATCGCGCTACTGCCCTCGCGCTTTGAGCTATCGACGGTGTACAGCGCGGCCGTGAGCGCTCGCTCGGCACAGCCCGACCTGGCCCGTGCATTCATCGACCAGCTGGTTTCTCCGGAGAATGCCGGGCTCGCGGAACGGTGTGGGTTCGAACGTGACGCCGCCTGACCCGGTCAGCTCAGCGCCTCGTATCGGCAATTGACAAGCATTTCAGCGACCGATGCCGTGTTGGGCAGGCGCAAGGCGATCTCGACCAGTTCTGCCAGATCATCGGGCTGCGTGAGGGTGAGCTTGTCGGGCTCCGGCAAGCCTCGATGCATGTCGGTGTTGACCATGCCCGGGCAAATTGCGGTCGCCCGGATGCCCTGCGCCCAGCCCACCCGCCGAACGTCCTGGTTCAGCGCCATCAAAGCAAACTTTGTCATGGCGTAGCCGGCATTGTCATTCTTGACGCGCTTGCCGGACAAGGACGACACGTTCACCACCCTCCCCTCCCCGCAGGCAACCAGCGCGGGCCACGCCGCCCGGATCAGCGCGAGGGGACCTTTCACATTGACTTGCCACATCTGATCCATTGAGTCGAACAGTGCCGATTCGTCCGAGCCGATCAGTGGCATGCGAACGCTGATCCCGGCCGAATTGACCAGTCCATCGATCCGCCCGTGGTCGCGCAAAGTCGCGCTCACCCAGGCCTGCGCACTCGCCGAATCGCTTGCCTCGTAGTGATACGCCGACAGCCGAGGATGCTCGGGCGCGCGGGAGGGATCGCGAAGGCCCGCGCTGACGCTGAATCCGGATTGAAGCAGGCGCAGCGCCACCGCGCGCCCAATCCCGCGACTGGCACCCGAAACCAGAATGACTCGCCCCTCTGGATGCAACATGATGGCCTTCCTTGACGATGCATCAGGCCTCAAAGGCCGAACACTCGCTCTGCGTTGGTCGCGGCAATCGCACGACGCTCGGCCTCGGGCAGGGCATCGAGGCGCGACACTGCGACATCGGCCTCGTGAACCCGATGCGGCCAGTCGGTGCCCAACATGACCTGAGACGCACCCACCACATCGATCAGATAACGCAAGGGTTTCAGATCATAAGTGATGCTGTCATAGAAAATATGCCTCAGATAGTCAGTGGGCTTGCGCTTGATCTCGCGGAGGTGATCGAATTCGACCCGATCCCCCATCTCGAACCGCCCAACCAGATAAGGCAACATGCCGCCCCCATGCGAAGCGATCAGCTTGAGACGAGGGAATCGGTCGAAAAAGCCGCTGAAAATCATCTTGGCCACGGCCAGCGTCGTGTCATACGTGAATCCGACCGACCAGAACAGGTTGTGCGGAGCGATGCCCATGTGCTCGGCGCCCAGGGGATCGGTCGGATGGACTAATACGGGTAGCGCTCGCTGGTCGATTGCCGCCCAGACCGGCTCAAACAGGGGATCGGTGAGACTCCGCCCAGCGATATTGCCCAACACCATGACGCCAACCGCACCGTTCGCGCAACTCCGCTCGAGTTCACGAATTGCACGCTCCGGATACTCCCACGGCAAGGAGGTAAACCAGCGAATCCGATCCGGCCAGCGGGCCTGAGCGGCCTGCATCGAGTCATTGGACTCGCGCGCGGCCTGTTCACTGGTCTCACCATCGCCCCAGTACACGTTGGGGCACGTGAGTGAGACGATCGACAGGTCAATGCCATGACGATCCATCTCCTGAATCCGTAACGCGTAATCGAAGTGTCCAACCTGGGGAATCACAACGGGCGTCGTCCCCCGAAAGATCTCCTGCTTGCCATCCGGTCGAATCTGAATGTTGAATTCGCCCCCTCGCTGCTTCAATAAGTCCAGCCAGCTCTGGGTGAACATGTGGGTGTGGATATCGATCACTTTCATGAGAGCGCCTTAATGTTTGCCTCGGTGTTCGGCACGGACTTACTGCAAACGAATATCAGCCCGGCGAATCACCTCCCGGAAGCTGGAAAATTCACGATTCATGAACCCGGAGAGCGCTTCGGGCGTGGTGGGCATCGGCTCGATTCCGACGCTCTTGAAGCGGGCCTTCAGGTCGTCCGCCTTGAGCTCCGCCGTGATCTCCGCATTGAGTCGTCGGGTAACCGAGGCCGACATGCTCTTCGGGCCGAAGAGCCCAAACCAACCGCTCACATCCATGTCTTTGAGCCCCGCTTCGGCCAGGGTCGGCAGCTCGGGCGCGAGGCTGGAGCGATCCTTGCCGAGCAAGGCAAGGGCCCTGAACCGTCCGGCATCGGTCCGCCCCAGGACGCTGGTCAGATCGACGATGGCCAGCTCGACCTCACCCGACATGGTCGCCGCGACCGCTGGAGCACTGCCCCGATAGGGAATATGGACAATAAAGCTCTCGGTGAGCGCCTTGAAGCTTTCACCGGCGAGATGCATCGCCGAGCCATTGCCGGTGGTCGCGTAGCTGAACTTTCCTGGCTGCGACCGAACGAGGCGAATCAGGTCCTGGGGCGTTCGGGCGGGCACCGCAGCATTCGCAATCAGGACGAGGGGAATCCGGGCGAAGCCAGAGATCGGTGAGAGATCATTGACCGGATCGTAGGGCAGCCCCTTGATCAAATGCGGGCTGATGGTCAAGGCCCCCGCAGCGGCCAGCAGGACCGTGTGACCGTCTGAGGGGCCTTTGGCCACCTGACCCACGGCCAGGGTGCCCCCCGCGCCCGGACGATTCTCGACGACCACGGATTGTCCCAGGCGGGCCGACAGCCGCGGCGCTAGAAACCGTGCAGCCACGTCGGCGCTACCGCCGGGCGCAAACGGCACAACAATCCGAACCGTCCGCGTGGGCCAGGGCCCGTCCTGAGCCACCGCAGCCGACGCCACCGACAGGGCCGCCGCCGAGACGAACACACGGGCCAGTACGAGGCGACGGGATTGAGTCTGCTTGATCATGATCGATTGCTCCCTCTCGGATTCATTAAAGAACAGCGCTCGGACACACTCAGCGAATCGAAATGCCCGACTGCGCAACAACCCGACGCCATTTGGCAATATCGGACAAAACGATTGCGCGGAATTCATCCGGCGTATTCGCGACCGGAATACCGCCGATCTTCGCGAAGAGCTCACGAACCTCCTGCGCGGCGACGGCTTTCACGGTGGATTGGTACACGCGCTGAACGATCTCGGCGGGCGTGCCGGCCGGCGCGAACAGGCCAAACCATGCGATGGTCTCGAAATCCTTCAGACCGGTTTCGTGCAGCGTCGGCGCTTCGGGCAGCATTGACGAACGCTGCATCGAGGTGACGCCCAGCGCCTGAACCCGACCGGCCTTGATGTGCCCAACGGCCGGAGGCAAATTTCCGAGGAACATCACCACATCGCCGCCAATCACGCCGTTGAGCGCTGCACCGGCGCCTTTGTAAGGCACATGCAGCAGGTCGACACCCGCCATCAACTTGAACAGTTCTGCCGACAGGTGTGCCGAGCTGCCCACGCCGCCCGACGCATAGGCAAACTTGCCGGGCTGGGCTTTCAGCAGGCGAATGAACTCGCCGACATCCCGTACCTTGAGAGCCGGATTCACGACGAGCACATTGGGCGCACGGATCACCTGCGAAATCGGGATGAAGTCGCTTTCAAGCTTGTACGGCAGGGTCGGATAGATCGCCGCGTTGATCCCGTTCGACCCCGCATTCCCCATCAACAGCGCGTACCCGTCGGGCGCCGCCTTCACCGCAGTCTCGGTTCCGATCCGCCCCCCTGCACCGGCGCGGTTTTCAACGACGACCGGCTTGCCCCACTCCTCGCTGAAGCGCTGCGCAATTGTTCTTGCGATCAGGTCCGAGCCATCCCCAGGTGGGCTCGGCACGATAATCTTCACTGCACGCACGGGATAGGACTGCGCGTGAGCTAATGCACCGACGGCCAGTGCCGCCGCTGCAATCAAGGATGAAACGAGCCCTGCTCGGGCGACACGCCAGGCTGCCATCGATCATCTCCTTCGTTATGTTTCGTTGTCATTCGTTGTTGAGGGACACACCGACCGTTATGAGACGAGCGTCACCCCAAGGCCCGGGCCTTTGGGAAGCGCGCTCGCACCGTTCACGAAGGTCGGCAGGCCGAGATCAGCGATCTCTGCAAAACGCGGCGTCTCTTCGAACTGCACCTCGAGCAAGGGCATGTTTGGAATGACACTTGCAACGTGCACACTCTGCGCGTGACAGATCGGGCCGCTCGGGTTGTGTGGCGAACACTGTGTGCCAAAGTAAGCCGCAGCCGCAGCAACGCGAAGCGTCTCCTCGAGCCCCCCCACGTACTTCACATCAGGCATCACCACGTCATAGAGCCCCGCCCGCAGGATCGGCTGAAAACCCTGCAGGCCGACCATCAGCTCGGCGCCCGCGAGGCGCATGCCCCGAGCATTGGCGGCGGAGCGCAATCGTTTCAGGGTGTCAAAGTGTGCCGGCGTCTCGGGTACGGGACACTCATACCAGTCAACCCGAAGCGCGGCGAGCTCGTGGATCATGTCCGCTGAGCGCTGATCGGAAAACCGCCAGTGGCAGTCCACCATCAGGGATCGATCGTTCAGGCCGTGCGCATCGAACGCTTCCCGAACGGCCGCCACCCGGGCCAGACCCGCGTCGATCTGGGCGCGCCCCGCCGGTGTATCGCAGGTTTCGGGCGTCAATCCGTCAAAGGGCGCAAGCTTGATCCCCGCAAAGCCTTGTCGAGCCGCCCGGAGGGCTCGTTCGGCAAACTGCGCCGGCTGGCGGGACGTCGTTCCACGGTTGATGTTGGCGTACATCGGAATCGGATCGCGCTGCACCGCACCGAGGGACTCGGCCAGTCGCTGACCTCGAAACCGCGCAATCAGATCCTGGAGTGCCTGCTCGAGCGCACTCGCCGCGGCCGCCTCGACCAGTCCGGCGGACTCGTCCAGGCGGGCCATCACCCAACGGGCCGCCTCGTGCCCGGCCCTGAAGCGCGAACCGATCAGCGCCTGCCCCAGTCGGTCGATCGCCGCGCTCACGGCATCGGCGCGGCCCTCGAGCGAGCCCTCGCCCAAGCCGATCAGACCGTC
>JBDLRB010000275.1:0-4664 GCA_039800205.1 Pseudomonadota bacterium
AGTGTCGGCGGGTTTGCTCTGCAAGTGGCCCACCTGCATTGGACCGCTGCCATACCACCACGATCCGCCCCGCGTCAGCCGCGCGGCGTTGCCACTGGCCCCGACCGGCTCGTCGACCCATTCCCACAGGTTGGCCCCCATGTCATGCAGTCCGTTGACGCCCGGCGGGGTCGCGCTGGTTCTCGCATGGCCAAACCCCCTCAGCAGCGAGACGCCATGGGCGACGGATCGCTTCCGTGAGGCCGGGCCGCAATCTTCAAGACATTGCGCACCATCGGGTCGATCGCCGGATGGGAACGCATAGGTGCGACCCTGGACCCAGGGCGCAGGCGGATTCGAGCGGGTTTCGGTGTAGGCCGCCAGTCGCCACTGGGCGTCGGTAGGCAGGCGTCCGCCCGCCCATTGGCAGAATGCCTGCGCTTCATGCCAGGTGACATGCGCCGCGGGCTCGTCGTCATGCGGGCGATAGTTCGGTCCGTAAGGCGCCGACCAGGTCCAGCCGGCCTTTTGGGTCCAGCCCATTTCATAGACCTCGCCGCCCCCCCGTAGCTCGGCTCGAGTGCGCAGGCTCGTCGCCTGGATGTAGCGTCGAAACTGTCCGATCGTCGTCTCAGTCCGTGCAATCTGGAAATCGCGCACGGGCACCCAATCGATGCCGGCAAGGTTGCCGACCGGGCTCTGGGCAGCGACAACGACCGCGGGCCAGGCAATCAGGACGCTTGTGATCATTGAGAGGGTCAGGCGGTGCCGGGGGGCGGGGGCATGCGCAGCGTATGACAATTCAAACTCCTTGAACGGTGCGTTACGATCCTGCGGCCCAGGGATGGGCGGTCGCGCGCTCAAAGGTGACGACGTGATCCGCGTCGAACCGGATACCGATCTGTTCCCCGACCGGATGATCGTGATGGCTGGGGACGAGCGCGAGCAGGGTGGATCCGCTGGGCAGGCGCAGCGTGTAGAGGAATTGAGCCCCCCGGAAGGCCTTGCGGACCACTGTAGCGTGCACTGGGCTTGAATCGTCATGTACCACATCGTCAGGCCTGAGAAGAACGGTCACGGCGCCCTCGGCGTCGGCGTGCGATGCAGCACTCGCCTCTTCTTCATCACTGCGAATCGGTAAATCGCCGAGTTCGATCCGGATGGTCAGGTCGTCCTGTGATCGAACGATCTGCCCCGGCAGGAAGGCGCCCAGACCCACAAAATCGGCGACCTCTCTTGTCCGCGGCCGGTGATAGAGCTCGTAGGGGCTGTCCCATTGGACGATCCGTCCTGCACTCATCACGCACACGCTGTCGGCGAGCGCGAAGGCCTCGTTCTGGTCATGAGTGACCAGAAGGGCGGTGGTGCCTGCTTGTTTGAGCAAGACCCTCAGATCCAGGGCCAGGCGCTCCCGCAGCTCGGGGTCGAGATTTGAAAACGGTTCGTCCAGCAAGAGCAGGGCAGGCGAGGGCGCGAGCGCCCGAGCCAGTGCGACGCGTTGCTGCTGTCCACCGGACAACTCATGCGGGTAGCGATTCGCAAGTCCTTCGAGCCCCACCAGTTCCAAAAGGGCCCGGACCCGTTCGGTCCGTGCGGTGCGCTCGAATCGTCTCAGACCAAACGCGACGTTGGCCGCCACGTCGAGATGCGGAAACAGGGCGTAGTCCTGAAAAACCACGCCGGTCCGCCGGTGTTCGGGTTCGACCCAGGCACTGGGACCCGTCACCATTTGCCCGTCGATCAGAACGTGTCCGCAGGCGGGCGTGACGAAGCCCGCAATTGCGCGCAGCGCCGTAGACTTGCCACACCCTGACGGCCCTAGCAGGCATCCGATCTCGCCAGACTGCAAGGCAAAACTCAGTCCATCCAGGACCCATCTCGACTGGCCGGGCACGCCAAAATCGACGCCGATCTCGTTGACCAGCAGGGCGGGCGCTTCAGCAGCCGCGGGGGACGGGGCGTTTGCCATTTGCAAATGCATATAATTCTCGATTCCCAATCATAGCGCGCAAGCCTTCGATCCAGTGAGCAGTACCGTTTCGAGCGGGGGTTCCACGCGGCCCGACCCATCCCGATCGGTTCGCCCGGCGCGTCGACCCCTGTCGCTCGGACTGACCCTCCCGACCGTCATATTCTCTGTGTGCATCGCAGCGCCCTTGCTGGCGTTGGCGACGATCGCACTCAGCGGGGGTCGAGAGGGCTCCACGCTTGCGCACCTCGGTGCGACCGTCCTGCCGGGCTACCTCTGGATGACCGTCCTGCTTGCTGCGTCCGTGCTGCTGATCGCGGTGGTGATTGGCGTATCGACCGCCTGGTTGATCGCGGCCTTCGAGTTCCCGGGTCGAAGCATTCTTGCGTGGGTTCTGGTTCTGCCGCTGGCAATGCCTGCCTTCGTGATGGGGTATGCGCTGACCGATTTTCTGGCGCCCGCCGGGCCGCTTCAGGCGGGCTTGAGAGCCTTTTTCGGCTGGTCGATCGGCGACTACCGATTCCCGGAAGTGCACAGTTGGCCGATGGCCGCCTGGTGTCTCGGCCTTGCGCTCTATCCCTACGTTTACCTGATGGCACGCACTGCCTTCGCCGAGCGCAGTGCGTCGATGGCCGAGGCGGCCCGCTGCCTGGGCTTGTCGCCTCTGCAGGTCTGGTGGCGCGTGACCTGGCCCGTTGCCCGCCCGGCGGTTGCGGCCGGGGCCGTTCTGGTCCTGATGGAGACGCTTGCCGATTTCGGGACGGTCAGCTTTTTCGCGGTGGATACGCTGACGGCGGGGATCTATCGTGCCTGGCAGGCCATGGGCGACCGGACGGCGGCGGCCCGTCTCGCCCTCGTCCTCCTGTTCGCGGTCTTGAGCCTGGTCTGGCTGGAGCGTCGCAGTCGAGGACGCATGCAGTTTCACTCGAGGACGTCGAGGCCCGCGCCGCGTCGGCGCCTGATGGGCTCGGCGGCTGTCTGGGCGTTCATGGTGTGCGTCTTGCCCGGCCTTTTTGGATTCGTCGTACCCGCTGCGATTCTGGTCGGAAACGCCTGGGCGGCGGATCACGGCGTGGATGCGCGGCTGCTGTCATGGGTGGTCAATACGACCACGCTGGCCGGGTTGGGGGTGATGTTGACGCTCCCCATGGCGCTCCTTGCTGCGTATGCGATGCGCGTGGCACCTCACCCCTGGGTACGGTGGTCGGTCGGGGCGGCCAATGCCGGATATGCGATCCCGGGCCTTGTCCTGGGCGTGGGCCTGCTCGCTCTGTTTGCAGTCCTCGGACGCTCGCTTGAGACCTTGGGGACGTGGTTTGGTGCAGAGTGGCTGTTCGCGGGCGCAGGGGTGGGTGCGGTCCTCTATGCGTACGTGGTTCGATTCTTTCCGGTCGGCTATCAGGGGATCGACGCAGGCTTACGCCGCATCAGTCCCTCCATTGACCAAAGCGCCCGAAGTCTGGGCCGGAGTGCCTTGGGCGTGCTCGCCGAGGTTCACTGGCCGCTGATGCGTCGAACCATCGCAGTCGGCGCGCTGCTTGTCTTTGTCGATTGCGTCAAGGAGCTTCCGGCGACCCTGGTCTTGCGGCCCTTCAACTTCGACACCCTTGCGGTCGTCGCGCATCATCTGGCGGCCGACGAGCGCCTGGCCGAGGCGGCCTTGCCTGCCTTGTTGATCGTCCTGGTCGGACTCGCGCCGGTGATCATTCTGTCCCGGGTTGCGCTGAGCGAGCCGGGTCGCTGACGGATCGTCATCGCTTCAACGGTTCCGGAGCTCGGGCACACAAATCTGTTTTCTGTTATTCTCTCGGGTTCGGCAGGCGCGTAGCTCAGTTGGTTAGAGCACCACCTTGACATGGTGGGGGTCGTTGGTTCGAATCCAATCGCGCCTACCAACTAAAACCAGCAGAAAAGCAGGCTCAAGCCCTTGTGACGGCGTCGTCGCGGGGCTTTTTTGTTTGGGTTCTTTCTGGAGCGCCCAGCCAACTTGACGCTGATCGCGCTCGCGCGCCAATATTTGAGGCTTTCGTTTTGCGAGGCCTTTCGTGCCTGATGCGTGGGCTCGGCGGGCTCCATCGCGGATGAACATGAGTGGGCCGATCCCTCCCTTACTGCTTCAGGATTGACCGGATGATCACGATTACCTTACCCGACAGCTCCTGTCGGTCGTTTGACGCACCGATCACGGTCGGCGAACTCGCGGCATCGATCGGCCCAGGACTGGCCAAGGCTGCGCTCGCGGGGAGGGTCGCGGGGGCGCTGGTGGATCTGTCCCACCGCATCGACCGCGACGCCAGCGTGTCGATCGTCACCGATCGGGACGCGGACGGAGTCGACATCATCCGGCACTCGACGGCCCACTTGCTGGCCTATGCGGTCAAGGACCTTTTTCCTGATGCGCAGGTCACCATCGGGCCCGTCATCGAAGACGGCTTCTACTACGACTTCGCCTACAAGCGGCCGTTCACACCTGAAGACCTCGCAGCCATCGAAGCCCGCATGCAGGCCCTGGCCCAACAGAATGAGCCTGTGATCCGCGAACTCTGGCCGCGGGACCAGGCCGTCGAGTTCTTCAAGTCGATCGGTGAACACTACAAGGCCGAAATCATCGCCTCGATTCCCTCCAATGAGCCGATCAGTCTCTACCGCGAGGGGCAATTCGTCGATCTGTGTCGCGGGCCGCACGTCCCGTCGACGGGACGCCTCAAGGTCTTCA
>JBDLRB010000276.1:0-9608 GCA_039800205.1 Pseudomonadota bacterium
ACCGCTCCCGGCCAACACCCTGCATGCGGCGATCGGGGTCTCGGAGATCGCGCACGGTCGAATCCGCTCCATCGATCTGAGCGCCGTTCATCAGGCCCCCGGCGTAGTGGCCGTACTGACGGCCAGGAACCTACCAGCAGCCAATCAGTGCGGTCCGATCCGGCAGGACGATCCCATCCTGGCGCCCGATCTTGTGCAGTATTACGGACAGCCCGTGTTTGTCGTCGCCGCGACCTCGCACGAGCAGGCGCGACGGGCCGCTCGGCTCGCCCGTGTCGAATATGAACCGCTGCCCGCCCTGTTCGATGTCCGCTCGGCGATCGCGGCCGGTGAGTTCGTCGTTCCGAGTGTCACGATGCGTCAGGGCGAGCCCGAGACGGCGCTCTCCCGAAGCGCCCATCGACTGCACGGCACGATCGAGATGGGCGGGCAGGATCATTTCTATCTCGAAACCCAGATCGCCGTCGCGCTCCCCCAGGAGGACGACTCGATCCGCGTACTGAGTTCCACCCAGCATCCGACCGAAGTCCAGCATCTGGTCGCGCGGGCGCTCGGTTTTGCCGCTCACCAGGTCAACGTCGAATGCCGCAGGATGGGCGGTGGCTTCGGCGGCAAGGAAAGTCAGCCGGCACTGGTGGCCTGTCTCGCGGCCATCCTGGCGCGCCACACCGAACGGCCTGTCAAATTGCGACTGGACCGCGACGATGACATGACCATCACCGGCAAACGTCATGAGTTCCTGGCGGACTACGAGGTCGGATTTGATGCGTCGGGTCGCATCGTCGGACTCAAGGTGATGATGGCGGCGCGCTGCGGCTTCTCGGCTGACCTGTCCGGCCCCGTCAGCGACCGTGCCCTGTGTCAGCTCGACAACGCGTATTTTCTCCAGAACGTCGAAATCATTTCACACCGATGTCGCACCCACACGGTCTCGAACACCGCGTTCCGCGGCTTCGGTGGCCCTCAGGGCACGATGATCATCGAGTCGGTGATCGACGATATCGCGCGATACCTCAGGCTGGACCCCCTGGACGTCCGTCGTCGCAATCTCTATGGAATCGGCGAACGCGACATCACGCCCTACGGCATGCGGGTCGAAGACAACCTGCTGCACACCGTCATTGATCGATTGAGTGCGTCGAGCGACTATGCCGAGCGCCGCCGCAGGGTCGATGCACGGAACGCCGAGGGCGGAACCCTCCGCCACGGCCTTGCGCTCGTACCGGTCAAATTCGGGATTTCATTCAACGCCCTCCTCTATAACCAGGCGGGTGCATTGGTCCACGTGTACGCAGACGGCAGCGTACTGGTCAATCACGGTGGAACCGAGATGGGCCAGGGCCTGCACATCAAGATCATGCAGGTGGTCGCCGAAACGCTGGGGCTGCCGATCGGGCGCATCCGGATCAGTGCAACCGACACCAGCAAGGTGCCGAACACCTCCGCAACCGCAGCATCGTCAGGGAGCGACCTGAACGGCAAGGCCGCTGAACAGGCGGCACTGACGATCCGGCAAAGACTGAGCGATTTTGCTGCAAGCCAGCATGGTGTGCCGGCTGAGCGGATCCGCTTCGTCGACGGGGTCGTCCATCTGGGCGACGGCCGCACGCTGGCGTTTCCCGAATTGACCCGGGCGGCTTACGCCGCGCGCATTTCGCTGTCCTCAACGGGTTTTTACCGCACCCCCAAGATTCACTGGGATCCAATCCAGTACAAGGGGCGCCCCTATTTTTATTTCGCCTATGGTGCAGCCGTCTGTGAAGTTGCGATCGACACGCTGTCTGGCGAACATCGCATCCTTCGCCTCGATGTCCTGCATGACGTGGGTCGGTCCCTGAACCCAGCGATCGACATCGGCCAGATCGAGGGGGCGATCGCACAGGGCATCGGTTGGCTGACCAGCGAAAAGCTGTGGTGGCGGGCGGATGGTCGACTGATGACTCATGCACCTTCCACGTACAAGATTCCAACCGCGCGCGACTGGCCCACAGACGCGCGCGTCGAATTGCTGGCCGACCATCCAAATCGTGAGGACAGCATCTACCGGTCGAAGGCCGTCGGTGAACCGCCGCTGATGCTCGCGATCTCGGTTTACCATGCTCTGCGAGACGCCGTCGCGCAATGCGGGCCGGGCGGCCACCCCGTGGTGCTTGATGCGCCCGCCACACCCGAAGCGGTGCTCGAGGCCGTGATTCGCGAAGCCGCCCGTTGCTGAAATGAACTGGCTGGAATCCGTCGCGCCGCTTCTGCGGCAGGGCTGCCCCGCAGTGCGCGTGTCGGTGGCTCGGGTGAGAGGGTCCACGCCTCGCGAAGCCGGCGCCGCAATGATTGTCACTCACAACGATTTCATCGGATCGATCGGTGGCGGCCAACTCGAGTATGTGGCGCTCATCCGTGCGCGCAGAATGCTTGAAAGCAGCACTGAAGCGCGGCTTGAGGTCGAGGCCTTTCCCCTCGGCGCTGAACTCGGTCAATGCTGCGGTGGGCATGTAACCCTTTTATTCGAGCGTTTGTCACCGATTCAATCGATGCCCTGGGTCGAGCACGCGATCGCCCGGCTCGCATTGGGTCAACCGCTCGAACTGCAGGTCCGGATGCAAGCAGGCGGAGTGCCCGAGCATGAGGTCAGAGAAGGGGTCTCACATTCGTCAAGACGACATCTGATGCACAGTGCGGACGCGATTTCTTTCGTGGAATCAATCGATCCGCGCAAGACCCCCCTCCTGATCTACGGCGCAGGGCATGTAGCCCGCGCATTGGTCCGGGTGCTTGCGGAGACCGACTTTGCCATTCAATGGATCGACGAGCGCCCAGGCTTTCTACCGACCCTCGATCCGCCGGGCCTGTATACCTCCGTAACCCAGGACGCAGTAGCAGCGGCGGCTGTGGCGCCTGCCGACGCCTTTCACCTGGTGATGACGCACAGCCACGAGCTTGACTATCAGATCGTCCGGGCCATTCTCGAACAGGACCGGTTTGCCTGGCTGGGGTTGATTGGTTCAGAAACCAAGGCGACCTGCTTCAGGATCCAGCTCGGGCGCGAGCAGATCAGCGATTCGCTGATCATGCGCCTCGTCTCACCGATCGGGTTAAGCGAACTTCAAGGCCGGGGCAAGGCCCCACCGACGATCGCCATTGCGGTGGCCGCGCAGTTGCTGATCGAGCGGCAGGCGCACGCAGACCCAACACCGTCGGTCAACCCGCCGGTGACCCCATGACGGACACGTCGCGCCACACGGACGATTCGCTGACTGCGATCCGGGGGGAACTGGTTGGCTTTCGAGGCGACCCGGGCAGCTCCGATCGGGATGACTGTCCGATGCTGCATCATCATCGCGATGGTGTGGTGCTGCTGCGTGGCCGAAAGATTCTTGAAGTCGGTGATGCTGAACGCCTGATTCCTCAGCTCGATTCCGCCTGCACCGTGGTCGATCGGCGAGGCTGTCTGGTGATGCCGGGCTTTATCGACCTGCATGTGCACTACCCTCAGCTCGATGTGATCGCATCCCCCGGGCGCAACCTTCTTGACTGGCTGGATCGCTACACGTTTCCAGCCGAACGCCGTTTCGCCGACCCGGATTACGCTCGTCGGGCGGCCGAAGATTTCCTGGATGAATTACTGACGCACGGGACTACCAGCGCGCTGGTTTTCGGGACGGTGCACCGTCAGTCGGTCGATGCCTTCTTCGCCGCCGCGCAGGCCCGGCGAATGCGGATGATTGCAGGCAAGGTGATGATGGACCGCAACTGTCCAGAGGATTTACGTGACACGCCCGAACGCGGCGCCCGCGAGACGGTCGAACTAATCGAACGCTGGCAGGGCGTCGATCGACTGGGTTATGCGATCACGCCCCGGTTCGCCATCACGTCGAGCCCGGACCAACTGAGCGTCGCCGGCGAGTTGGCCCGGCGCTATCCGGACACCTGGGTGCATAGCCACGTCGCCGAAAACAAGGAAGAAGTCGATTGGGTCATGAAACTGTTCCCGGCAGCACGCAGCTACCTGGACGTTTACGAGCAGTCTGGATTGCTTCGCGAGCGCTCGGTCTGGGCACACTGCCTGTGGCTGGACCGCGAAGACCGCCTGCGGCTCGCTGCGCGGGGAGGCGTCGCCGCATTCTGTCCAAGCTCCAATCTTTTTCTCGGCAGCGGCCTCTTCGACCTCGCCGCTGCAGACCATGCCGAGATGCGTTTCGGCGTGGCCACCGATGTGGGCGGTGGGTCGAGTTTCAGCATGCTGCGAACGCTTTCCGAAGCCTGGAAGGTGGCCCAACTGCAGGGGCAGTACCTGTCCCCGCTGCGGGCCTTCTACCTGGCCACGCGAGGCGGTGCGACGGCGCTGGGTCTGGACCATCGGATCGGCAGTCTCGAAGCGGGGCTTGAGGCCGACCTGGTCATCCTCGACCCGGCGGCGACCGCATTGGCTGAACGTCGTGACCGGGCGGGTCGAAGTCTGGCCGAACGACTGTTCGTTCTAATGATGCTGGGCGATGATCGCTCGATCATCGAAACCTGGGTGGACGGCAGGAGATGGGCGGGCCGCTGTCCTCAGGCCGCCCGCCCGTCCCACTCACCCCGTTGATCGATCGTGATCAGATCGAAATGCCGGCCGCGGCGATTGCTGATCCCCAGCGCTTGATCTCGTCCTCGATGTGCTTTCGGAAAGCGGCCGGGCTGGTCGCCACCACATCGGACGCCTGATCGGCAAACGCCTTTCTGATCGACGCAACCTGCGGGACCTGAGCAAAGGCCGCATTCAGCTTGGCAATGATCTGCGGGTGCGTACCGGTGGGCACGAACAAGCCGTTCCAGGACGTGATCAGGAAGTCGGGCACCCCCGCTTCAGCCATGGTAGGCACCTCTGGCATCAGGGCCATGCGCTTGTCGGCTGCGACCGCGAGGCACTTGAGCTTGCCCGCCTGGATACTCGGAATGGCCGACAGGGCCGTTTTGAAACCCATTTTGGCCGTGCCGCCGATGGTGTCGGTCAGGGCGGGCGCAGCCCCCTTGTAGGCGACGTGGGTGATGTCCAGTCCAAAGCGGTTCTTCAGCATCTCGCCGGCCAAGTGCGGCGTGGTCCCGACCCCCGAAGAAGCATAGTTGAGCTTACCGGGATTGGCCTTCGCGTAAGCGATCAGTTCCTTGACGTTATTGACCGGTACGCTGGGATGAACGACCAGCACGGCCGGCGCAGTCGACACCAGTGTGACGGGCTCGAAGTCGCGCAGCAGATCGTAATTCAGCTTCTTGTAGAGCCGCATGTTGATCGCGTTGGCGACCGTACCCAGGAAGATGCTATACCCGTCAGCAGGCTGACGAGCCGCGTACTCGCTGCCAATGTTGGAACCCGCACCCGGCTTGTTCTCGATGACGATCCGCTGCCCGAGCGCGTCCTGAAGTTTAGGCACGATCGCACGGGCCGTGACATCGGTCGATCCGCCCGGTCCAAACGCGACCACCATCTTGATCGTCCTGGACGGCCAGGCCGAAGGGGGCTCCGCCTGAGCCAGCACCACCGGTGCGGTCAATGCAAGACCGGTCGCTGCGCCTGAATGCATGATGAAATTTCTGCGATCCATAGGACATTCCTCCTGTTGATTTCAACTAAGCTTCGAGATTGAAGCGACACCAAACCCGCTGCGAAGGTCGCCGCAGCGCGAGAAACGGAGACTCGGACTGAAATGATCGATTCCTACCTGACCCTGGCCGACGCCGCAGACGGACTGCGGCATGGTCGATTCACCGCAGAGCAGCTGACCCGTCACCTGCTCGAGCGAATCGAGCGCTTCGACCCACAGCTTCACGCCTACATCACGGTGACCGCTGACCGGGCTCTCGATCAGGCCCGTGAGGCCGACCGCGAGCGCACCGCGGGCCGTGACCGGGGGGCCCTGCACGGCATACCGGTTGCTTTGAAAGATAACGTCTACACCCGGGGCATTCGGACGACCTGCCACTCCGAGGTCATGGCTGATTTCGTACCCGACCGCGATGCAACCGTGTACCGAAAGCTGCGTGACGCGGGCGCTGTACTGTTGGGTAAGGTGGGCCTGTGGGAATTTGCGTACGGGGTCCCGGGTGAGCATGACCGGATTCCTCCGCCCCTCAATCCCTGGTCGCTGGATCATTCGCCGGGCGGGTCTTCGAGTGGCTCGGGCGCCGCCGTGGCCGCTGGCCTGGCTTTTGGTGCAATCGGCACAGACACCGGCGGCTCGATCCGTCATCCCAGTTCGGTGTGCGGTCTGGTCGGACTGAAACCCACCTTCGGACTCGTCTCGCAGGAGGGCGTGGTTCCGGTCAGTCTGAGTCTCGACCATATCGGCCCGATGACGCGAACGGTGCGCGACAACGCACTGATGCTGCAAGCGATTGCCGGTCATGACCCCCTCGATCCGAATAGCCGGCGCGATAGCGACGGGATCGATTTCTGCGCGCGGATCGGTCAGCCGCTGAAGGGCTTGAAGGCGGGCGTACCCGTCAACCTGATCGCTGCCGGCGGTAACGAACCAGAGGTGCTGGCGGCATTCGCCCAGGCGCTGGAGTGCTTGCGGGATCTGGGGCTTCAATTGATCGAGTTCGATCTCGAGGGCGCCGAGGATGTGCACGCGGACAGCACGGTGATCCTGGAGTACGAGGCCTGGCACGAGCACCGGGATCGCCTGGCCGATCCCGCGATCGCCGCGCGCTACGGGGCGGGTTTGAGAAAGCGTCTCGAGGGCGGTCTGCGCCGAACCGAAGAGGCCTATCAGGCCGCCCGGCAGAAGGCTGCAGAGACCACCGCCAGGGTGGACGCATTGCTGCAGGCACGCTTCGACGTGTTGCTGATGCCCGGTCGAGAAGCGGGTTCGATGACGATGAACGAACTGCGGTCGGCCACGCCGTCCGCACGCGGCAAGATGACGCGTCTGGGCAATATCACTGGCCTGCCGGCGCTGGTGCTGCCGATGGGCTTCACCGAGACGCCCAAGCTGCCGCTGGCGCTGCAAATCATGTCGCGTCACTTTCACGAGCCGCTCATTTACCAGGTGGCTGCGGCCTACGAGGGCGCGCAACCTTGGGTGACAGAACATCCGGCGTGGCTGGTTTGACCGATCCCTGCTGCCAGATCGGACCTTCGGCAGACGGCGTCCGCCGAAGGTCCACGGCGTAGCGGTACATGTCGGGTCGGTACAGCACCAGGATCGCCTCAACCGGTCGACCTTCGGTGTCGTAGACCACCCGCTCAGACTCGAGCAAAGCCATTCCCGGCTCGATCTGCAAGGCCCGCGCCACCTCGGGCGTGGCCGCGCAGGCCGAAATGATCTGCTCGGCGCGCCCGATCTGGATACCCGCTTGCTCCAGGAGTTCAATCAGAGGTTCGGCCGACATCCGCTCGGCTCGAATCATTCGCGCAACCCGCCGAGGCAAGTGCGTGATCGCGTATGAAAAGGGCACGCCATCAAGACTTCGGACACGGACGGATCGCTCGACGGTTTCACCCTTTCGCAGTTGTAGCTGGCGCGCGATCTCGACACCGGCCAGGACATTCACGCGCTCGAGCAGGTGAACCGAAGTGAGATCGCCCATTCGGCGGTTGTTCTCGATCATGCCCTCCACACCCGCCTGCAGGCGCGTTCGGGGCCGATACGGTGCAACCGTCGAGCGACGCCCTTGACCGCGACGAATCAGACCTCGCGCGGCGAGTTCGTCCAGCGCACGCCGGGCGGTGATCCGGGACACACCGAGTTGCGACTCGATCTCGCTCTCGCTCGGAAACGTCGTATCCGGCGCAAAACTGCCGTCGAGAATACGGTCTCGCAGCATCGAAAAGATCTGGTGGTAGAGCGGTTCGGGCAGTGCAGGGTTCGGACGAAAGGCGTGCCAGGCGGGCGCAATGGTCGGCGACGCGGAGACCAATGAGGACCTCACCCGCTGACGTCCACGAGGCACGTGCGGCGCCGTCATGGGTTCAAGCCGCTCGCTATGACCTGCTCGTTAAGCGCCGGGAGCGGCTGTCCGGGAAAAGGCAGACGAGCGCGCAGGATCACGCCTGAATCCGCTTCAGTCAGATAGATCTCCCGGCGGTCCGCCCCCCCGAACGCGCAGTTCGTGATCACCGCGCCGGTCGGGGAGTCAATCCGCAAGAGTGGCTCGCCCCGGTCGCTGAAGAGCCACGCCGCACCCAAGCCCGGGTGTGCAACGACCAGGTTACCCCTCACATCGAGCGCCAGGCCGTCCGGACCTGCACCACCAGACATCTGGATAAAGGTGCCGACCTTGGCCGTCCCCCCATCGAGCAGGATCGGTGCGCGCCAGATCGCATTGGCACGGGTCACTGCAATAAGGACATTACGGCCAGACGCATCGACCACAATACCGTTGGGACTCGGGATCCCCGAGAGGAAAACCTCTGGTACCAACGCACCGATACGCCAGCGCATCACCCGTCCAAAAGGCGCCTGCAGCCCCGACATTCCCTGATCGGTGAACCAACAATCCTGACCATGAAAGTACAAATCGTTCAACCCGTTGAACCCATGCTCCCGGGCATCGAGGACCGTGTGTACTGCTCCGGTGACCGGATCCAGGCGAAGGAGCCCGCGCTCGAAATCCGTGACCCATGCCGCGCCATCGGGACCGAATTTGAGCCCATTGGGCTGGCCACCGTAGTCGGCCAACACATCGAACCGACCGTCCTGATCAATCCGGAAAATCCGGCCAAAGGGAATATCCACCACATGGAGATTACCCTGAGCGTCAAAAGCCGGGCCCTCTAGAAACGAACCGAGCGGCGTACCATGCCGGTGAAGTCGGAGCCAGGGTGCGGGCTCGCCCGCACGACTCAAGCTTGCGGGCAATCGAAAGGCGACTTCGGCGGTGATACGTGGGGGCGCGTCAAACACGAAAAACCTCTTTGGGAAGGGGCTTCAGCCACTGCCGGGGAGCCACAGCACAAGGCCCGGAAACACGATGATCAGCGCGATCAACAACAGGTAAATCAGATAAAACGGCATTGTTCCGCGAATCACCGAACCGAGCGGCTCTCCGGTGATGTTGCGAATCACAAACAGGTTCATGCCCATTGGCGGCGTAATCTGCCCTAGTTCGACCAGAAGCACGATCAAGATCCCAAACCATACGACATTGATGTTGAAGTGCGCCAGGGAAGGCAACAGGATTGGCACGGTGATCACCATCATGCCCATGCTGTCCACAAAGCATCCGATCACGCTCAGTGACAGTATCACGATGAGCAAGAATCCGAGCCTCGATACGCCGGCCTGCGATACCCAACGCGCGAGTTCGTCAGCAAGTCCCGACAGGCCGACAGCGTAGGAAAATAGAAACGCGGCGTAAACAACGAACAGAATCGACCCGGAAGAAAGAACCGTCTTCCGTAAAGCGCGTCGCAAGGCAGGCAGATCGATTTGCCCCCAGATGCGGGCGACCATCACGCTGAGGCAGCAACCCAGTGCTGCACTCTCCGTCGGCGTGACAACGCCTGAGTACAAGCTGCCGATCACGAGCAGGATCAGCACACAAAAGGGCAGCAAATCGCTGGCGACCGTCCACCACTCAATACGGATATGCGTCCGATCATCGGCCTCACGCGGTGCGATAGACGGATT
>JBDLRB010000277.1:0-3141 GCA_039800205.1 Pseudomonadota bacterium
TGACCCATGAGATCAAGGCCATCGATACGGTGGTCAATCTGTACACGCCCGAGGCCCTGTCCTACCGGCCGGATCGACGTGATTTTTACGCGAAGATGCGGGTGCCCACCGAGATGTACGAGGGATTTTCGCTCGAGACCATGCTTGAGCAAATGGATGCGGCGGGCACGGAGCGCGCAATGCTCATTGCAGCGAAGGTCGGGCCGAAGCATCACCCGGCCTGCTATCACACGCCCTATGAACTGGTGCGTGATGCGGTTCGCCGCTATCCCGATCGCTTTTATGCGTTGGCGGGCCTGGATCCGACCGAGGGGATGCACGGCGTACGTGAGCTCGAGCGGGCGGTACGCGAGGATGGATTTATCGGTGCGCATTTTTATCCGCATTGGTTCGAGCTACCGCCCGACCATGCCCGGTGGTATCCGTTTTATGCGAAATGCGTCGAGCTGGACATCCCGGTGCAGTTGCAGGTGGGGCAGTCCATGATCTACGACCCGAGTCTGCCTCGACGTAGCGTTGCTCAGCCGATCACGCTTGATTCGGTGGCTTGCGATTTTCCGGAGTTGAAGATCATTGGCATTCACGTGGGCATCCCCTGGACCGATGAGATGATCGCGATGGCCTGGAAGCATCGCAATGTCTACATCGGCTGCGATGCGCACAGTCCAGCCTACTGGCCCCAATCGTTCGTGCACTACATCAACAGCTATGGTCAGGACAAGGTGCTCTTTGGGACCGATTTCCCGATCCTGAGGTTCGAGCGCACCCGAGCCGAGATCGAGGCCCTGGGACTCAAGCCCGGGCCGTTACGCAAGCTCCTGCGCGACAACGCAAACCGTGTTTACAAGCTGGGTCTGAACTGAATCATGGAACGAAATCTCGCCGATGCGCTTCGGCAGCATGCGCGTAATCGCGGCTCACAGATCGCCTTGATCGATGGCGATCGCCGCATCAGTTACGCCGAGCTCGATCACCTCGTCGATTGTGGCGCTCAGGCCTTGATCGAGCGCGGTTGCCGACCGCAGCAGGTGGTGGGCCTCAGTCTCCGGGATCACTGGGCGCATGTCGTGCTGATGTACGCGTGCATGCGGGCCGGGGTCGTGATGCTGCCGCTTGACGTGCGCTGGACCGCTACGGAGCGGTGCGCAGTGGTGGAGCATTTTGGCGCGGTGCGGGTCGTGACCGAACCGGACGCAGACGTGTCCGAGGGGCCTCATGATGCCTGGCCGGCCTTGCTTGACCCTCGCTGTGCCGGGCTGGGGCATCCATGGCCGGCCACCGACCTGGAATCGCCGCTGTTGTTGTCATTGTCGTCGGGTACGACGGGTCGACCCAAGGGCCCGCGGATTACCCATCGGCACTTTCTGCGCCGCTTTTACACGCACTGGATCAACCTCGGCTTGAATGCGCGCAGTCGCTACGTGTGCGCGACCCCGCTCTACTTCGGAGGGGGGCGCACATTCACGCTGTCGGTCCTGTTCAGTGGGGGACAGGTCTCGTTCTGCGTGCCGCCCTTCGAGCCGGAAGAATTGGCCGAGCACGTGAGAGATCATCAGGCCAACGCCCTGTTTCTGGTGCCGACCCAGCTCCGCCGGTTGCTGCAGGCGCCGGCTGAGGTTCGAGAGGCCTTTCAGAGGCTGGGTCTGCTGATGTCATCCGGCGCGCCGCTGCAGCCCAACGAACGCTTTGCGATTGTCGAGCGGCTCTGCCCGCATTTCCATGAGTACTACGCGTCGACCGAGGGGGGCGGCGTCACGCTCAGCGACCCGCAGGAGGTGCGTACCCGACCGTCCACAGTGGGCCGAGCGATTTTTGGGGTTGAGGTGCAGGTCGTTGACTGTGATGATCAGCCGCTGCCCTCGGGTCAGGTGGGGACCTTGCGTTACCGAGGTCCCGGCGTGGCCGACAGTTTCTTCCAGGATCCAGAGCAGACCGCGATCCACTTCAGGCAGGGCTGGTTCTATCCAGGCGATCTGGCTGAGATCGATGCCGATGGCTATGTCTTCCTGAGGGGGCGCTCCAAGGACATGATCATTCGGGGGGGAGTCAACATCTATCCCAATGAGGTCGAAGATGTCTTGATGCAATTGCCCGAGGTACGCGAGTGCAGCGTATTGGGTCTGCCCGACGCCGATCTGGGTGAGCGGGTGGCCTGCGCATGGACGCCATCGGGCGAGATCGACGAGGCGCGTCTGATCGAGCATTGCCGTCGCCTGCTTGCGCCCTACAAAGTGCCCTCGCGCTGGCTGCGTCTGGAGCAGCTCCCGGTGAATAGCGGCGGCAAGGTCGTGAAGGCGAGGCTGCGGGAGATGTTTGAGGACTGAGGGACGGGGCTGGAGCGGGTGAAGGGAATCGAACCCTCGTATGCAGCTTGGGAAGCTGCTGTTCTACCATTGAACTACACCCGCGAAGCCGCGAATTGTATCGGAAATTCACTGCGTTTGAATGAGGCTTCGAAACCGGTCGGCCCCCGGGACAAAGGAACTCCCTGATTCCCCATGCGGTTGCGATCGGGTTAGCATCGGCCCTGGCTCGGTCCCGGTGGTGCCGACCGACGAATCAACCCTGAACCTTGGAGACCGTCTTGAATCCGACGACCGTCCAGATGATTGGCGCCGCGCTGTTTGCGATCGCAGTGCTGCATACGTTTTCGGCAAAGTTTTTTGAAAAACTGGCCCATCGACATCCCAGCCATTCCGGGGTGTTTCACCTGCTGGGTGAAGTGGAGGCGGTGTTCGGGTTCTGGGCCATGGTGCTCGCGATCTTCATGGCCTTTGCAATCGGGCCCGGCAAGGCGGTCGAGTATCTCGAGACCCGCAATTACACCGAGCCGCTTTTTGTCTTTGTCATCATGGTGATTGCCGCCAGCAAGCCGATCCTGAGGCTGGCGCTGGCCAGCGTGGATGCCGCGGCGCGCCTGATGCCGATGACCCGATCGATCTCCACCTACTTTCTCGCCTTGGCGCTTTTGCCGTTGCTGGGCAGCTTCATCACCGAGCCGGCCGCCATGACGCTCGCAGCCCTGTTGCTCAGGGCCAGTTACTACAATGCAGCGATCTCCACCCGACTGATGTATGCCACGCTCGGTGTCCTGTTCGTCAATGTGTCGATTGGCGGCACGCTGACGCCGTACGCTGCGCC
>JBDLRB010000278.1:0-34462 GCA_039800205.1 Pseudomonadota bacterium
CCGCCCACAAGCGGATTCAGGACATGCTGGCTCGTGGCGAGCCGCTGCCGGTCGACTTCCGCAACCGGGTCATCTACTACGTGGGACCGGTCGACCCGGTGCGCGACGAGGTCGTCGGGCCTGCGGGTCCGACCACCGCCACACGCATGGACAAGTTCACCGAGATGATGCTCGGGCAGACCGGACTGATCGCCATGGTCGGCAAGGCCGAGCGTGGCCCAACGGGGATCGAGGCCATCCGCAAGCACCAGGCCGCCTACCTGATGGCCGTCGGCGGCGCCGCCTACCTGGTATCCAAGGCGATCCAGAAGTCGCGCGTGGTCGCTTTCGAGGACCTGGGCATGGAGGCCATTTACGAATTCGAGGTGCGCGACATGCCCGTTACCGTTGCTGTTGACGCCCAAGGCACGTCGGTTCATCAGACCGGCCCCCGCGAATGGCAGGCGCGTATTGGACTGATACCAGTGGCCTCAAACTGAGCAGGCCTGCAGCCCATGGACGAGATCACCTGCCTGAGCGCCCGCGCGCTGTCCGAGGCCATTTCGACCAGGCGCGTGTCCTGCCGTGAAGTGATGCGCGCGTATCTGGATCGCATTGCGCGCGTCAACCCGGCAGTGAACGCAATTGTGGCCTTGCGCGACGCGGACGATTTGCTCGCCGAAGCCGACGCCCACGATACGCTGCTGGCTCAGGGGCATCGCAAGGGCTGGATGCATGGCTTTCCTCTGGCCGTCAAGGATCTCGCACCGACGGCGGGCCTGGTCACCACCCTGGGTTCGCCCATCTTCAGGCACTCCGTGCCCCAGGTCGACGGTCTGGTGGTCTCACGAATGAAGGCGGCCGGCGCGATCGTGATCGGCAAGACCAACACCCCGGAGTTCGGGCTCGGTTCGCATACTTACAATCCCGTGTACGGGCTGACCCGCAACCCCTATGAGCTGAGCCGCTCGGCGGGTGGATCGAGCGGCGGCGCAGCGGTCGCGCTCGCCCTTCGAATGCTGCCGGTGGCCGATGGCAGTGACATGGGCGGTTCGCTCCGCAATCCGGCGGGCTGGAACAATGTGTACGGCCTGCGGCCCTCCTTCGGGCGTGTACCGAAATGGCCTGACCTGGATGGCTTCTTTCAGCAGCTCGGCGTTGAGGGCCCGATGGCCCGATCGGTCGCAGATCTGGCCCAGTTGCTGGCGATTCAGGCGGGCCGAGATCCCCGTGCGCCCTTATCGCTGGATGAGGATCCCGCACTCTTTGCACGCTCACTGGACGGGGCTGACCCGCGTGGCCTGCGTATCGGCTGGCTGGGCGACTTCGACGGTCACCTCGCATACGAGGACGGCATCGAGGACACCTGCCGCGAGGGGCTCGCCCTCCTCGAAGACCTCGGCTGTGTGGTCGAGGACGCTCGGGTCCCTTTCGAGATGGAGCGCCTGTGGCGCGCGTGGTTGACGCTACGCAGTTGCAATGCCGGCGCCAATCTGCTCGTTCATTATCAGGACCCCACCCGTCGCGATTTACTGAAACCTGAGGCGATCTGGGAGGTTGAGCAGGCCCTGAGGACCAGTGCGATTGATCTCTACCGCGCCTCGGTTACGCGCACCGACTGGTACCGCACGCTGCTGACGCTGTTCGATCGGTACGATGTACTCGTCCTCCCCTCCGCGCAGCTTTTCCCGTTCCCCGCCGATCAAAAGTGGCCGCAAACCATCGCCGGTCGGACCCTGGACACCTACCACCGATGGATGGAAGTGGTGATCCCGGCCACCATGGCGGGCTGCCCGGCGATCAGTGTACCGGCCGGTTTTGGGGGTGAATTCGGACTGCCGATTGGCCTGCAACTGATCGGCCCCCCGCGTGCTGATCATGCGCTGCTTCTTCTGGCGCATGCCTACGACGTGGCCGGTGACACCGTCCGACGCGCCCCGCCGCCTGAGCCCGCATCGCTCGAGACGATCTGAGCCGATCGGGGGATCAGGGCTCGCGCTTTTCGATATTCCAGAATACCGGCACAGGCGCCTCGATCAAGCCCAGAACGGCGCGACGCACCGCCATCGGACGGAACCACTGACCCAGATGGACGTGAGTGGGCGACTGCGCAAAGTGCTCCTGAATCTTTGGAATCATGGCTTTTCGTTGCTCGAGATCGGGCTCGGCCGCAAAGGCCTCGCGCAGCTTCTCGAAGGCCGGATCGCAGGGCCAGCCCATGATCGAGGTCTGGCAGTCCGCATTCAGGAATGCGGTACCCACCGGGTGCCCGACATCCGCGCCCGACCAGGACGTAAAGAAGGCGTGCCAACGCCCCTGGTCGCCGGGGTCTCGAATGTTGCGTCGGACAACAAGCTCCTGCCAGGTCATGGACTGCATCTCGACCTTGAAGCCGGCTCGCTCGAGCTGTGCTCGCGCCTCCGGGGCCAGCGCAGCAAGGATCTTGAGGTCCGTGGCATGCAGCAGGACGATCGGGGTACCGTCGTATCCCGCCTCGGCCAGGAGCGCCCTCGCATCGTCTGCACGGCCTTCGAGCGCGCCCTCGAATCCCAGATCACTGGCCAGCGGCGTGGCGCAGACAAACAAGGCCTTGCACGGCCGATACTCGCCCAGTTCACCGTGAACAGCCTTCAGAATGGCCTGCTGATCCAGTGCCAGCAGGACCGCCCGCCGTACCCGTGGATCATCGAACGGCTTCAACTGACTGTTGAACCGCAGGGCGTACTGGTTGCCCAGCGGGTTCTGGCGCAGCAGGTTGACCTGAGGCGACGCGCCCAGCTCTGAAATCAGCGAGGGCGAGGGCTGCTCGATCAGATCGATCTCGCCGGCAAGGAGGGCACGCGCGGCCGTCTGAGGATCGTTGATGACCCGCCACTCGATCCGATCCACCTTCGCGACCTTGCCACCGGCCAAGCCACTCGCAGGCTCGACCCGCGGCTTGTAGCCGGCAAATTTCACATAAACGGATCGGGCGCTTGGCTCGAATTCATCGGCCTTGAACATGAAGGGTCCCGAACCGATGAATTCGGTAATCGAGATCTGTGAAGGCGTCTTCGCCAAGCGCGCCGGCATGACGAAGAGTGGTAGCGAGGACGCACGACCCAGCGCGTCGAGCATCAAACCCGTGGGTTCGGTCAGTCGGATCCGAAAGCTCGTCTGATCGATGGCCTCGATCGACTTGACCCGCCGAAAGAGCCACTGCCCCATCACATCCCGGCTCGCCCAGCGGCGAATCGAGGCGATCACGTCTTCACTGGTCACGGGCTGGGCATCATGAAAAAGCAGCCCCGCGCGCAGGTTGAACTCCCAGGTCAGACGATTTTCAGACACGGTCCAGTGGTCCACCATCTGAGGCCGGATCACGCCCTGCGCGTCCTGCGCAAAGAGCGTGTCATAAATCAGATAGCCATGATCGCGGGTGATGTACGCGGAGTGCGCCACCGGGTCGAGTGACCCGAGCGGTGAATGCATGACCACCCGGAGGACGACCGGCGCGTGGTCAGCCGCCGGCGGGCTGGTGGTCGCCTTGGAACCGGTCTGGGCAAGCGCGATCCCACCGCTCGTGAAGGTCACGAATAGCGCGGGCATCAGCGAGACCAAGGCACCCAGCAGGCGCCCAAGACTTGTCATCGATCCACTCTCCAGTGGCAACGCACTCCGATCGCAATTCGCCCGCGATGATCGGGCTCATCGTCAGGCACACGCGCGCGGCGTTCGAATGACGGATGGTGCGACAGTCTGACGACACGATCCGGCATGAAGCGCCTTGGGTGACCAAGGTCTGACGGCCGGGGGTCGAATCGCGGATTGTTGTCGAGCAGGTGCCCTGCTGTCAAACGCACCCGGCCCCTCTTCCGCCGCAGCGTCGAAACGCGAAAATGCTGACCAATTCTTGGGTCGCCGCACGACCACCCCGGGGGCCCCGGCATTCATCACACCTGTATTACACTGCCGCGACATCCGATCAGGGACGCACGCGCGGATCTTCGACATCCATTTTCTCGAGGTTCTCCCCATGAGCTATCTGCTCATTGACATTGGCAACACCTTCCTCAAGTGGGGAACCTATGCGCCCGCGGCGCACGGTCACCCCATCGTGACGAGCGGTGCACAACCGCGCGAGTTCGGTCGGGTATTGCTGGACGAGATTCCGATGGTGATGGCCGAATGGCGCAGACTGCCCGCCCCGGAAAGAATCGTCATTTCGAGCGTTGCCGGCACCCGCGTTGCAAACCCCGTCCTACGCGCGCTCGAGGTCTGGCCGGATGCGCCGGAACCGCACTGGATCAGTTCAAAGCCGCAGCAATGTGGGGTCCGAAACGGTTACCTGAACCCAAAGGCGCTGGGCTGCGATCGCTGGGCGGCACTGATTGGCGCTCGGGCTCTGCTGGGCGAGCGCTCGGCCCTGGTCATCGTGTGCGGGACAGCGACGACGATGGACATCCTGACGGCCTCAGGCGAATTTGTCGGTGGCGGCATCATGCCCGGCCTGGGGCTGATGCAGCGCGCGCTCCATCAGAACACGGCCACCTTACCTGACGCCCCGGGCGACTACGTCGACCTGCCCCGGCAAACCGTCGATGCGATCGCCACCGGTTGCGCACACGCTCAGGCCGGCGCGATCGAGCGCATGTTCTTCCTACATCGACGCCATCATCCTGACCTTCGATGCATCCTGTCCGGTGGGGCCGCACGGGCGACCGCGCCCAGATTGTCCATCGAATACACCTTGATCGAGAACCTGGTGCTTGAGGGACTTTACCGAATTGCTGTCTCGTTGTCCGAGGAAAGTTCGTACGCCGCCTGAGCGCCTCGTTCGAGATCGATGTGACGCACAACGATGAGTGCGGCAACGAAAAAAAGGCCGGTGATCATGAGCGCGAGACGGTGTTGTCCGCCACTCAACCAGGTCACCAGGCCGTAGGTCATGGGCCCGGCAATCGCCGCCACCCGACCCGCGAACGCCCAGAACCCGTAGTACTCGGTCAGGCGACCGGCCGGAGCCAGCAGACCGAGCATTGCGCGTCCCGCCGACTGGCTGGACCCCATGCATAATCCTGCGAGCGACGCAGCGAGCCAGAACACTCCGACGCTCGTACCCGATGCGGCCAGCACCGTCACCAGCACCCACCCCCACAAAGTCAGCGTGAGCGCGCGCCGATGACCGATCCGGTCCTGAAGATGGCCAAACGACAGCGCGCCACAGGCGGCGGACACATTGACCGCAAAGATCAGAATCATGGTCTGTACCTCGGTAAAGGCCATGACCTGCTGAGCGTAAACGGCTGCGAGGGCGATCACCACCGAGATCCCCGCCTGGTAGAGGGCTCCGGCCACGAGCAGTCGCCGAAGGTCGACGAGACGCCCGGACGAACGCCAGGTTTGTCTCAGTCGGGCCAGCGCTGAACGATCAGAAGCGGCTGCCGGACCCGCTGAGGGGCCGGACGTTGCCCCACCCCGTTCATGCAAGCCCAGCAGTGTGGGCAGCGCAGCCGCACCGAACACGCCGGCGGTGATCAGCAGAGTGAAGGGGACGGCCTGAGCAGCCGTTTCGCCGCGCGCGGACGCCCCAAGCACCCAGACAAGCGAGAGACCCAATGTCAGCATTCCGCCGAAATAGCCCAGGCCCCAACCCCAGCCCGATACGCGCCCCAGGGCCTGCGGCCGGGCGATCTCGGGAAGATATGCGGCAATGGTTGATTCACCCACCGTAAAGAAATAGCTGGAGACGACCACCAGCAAGGCCGCCAGCCCGAGCATCTCTGGACCCACCCAGGCCAGCGCCGCGGTCGAGGCCACGCAACTCGCGGTGCTCACGCGCAACAGGATGCCCCGGCGACGGTATCGATCCGCCCAGGCCCCCAGCGCGGGCATGGTGAGCATGACCAGCACGCTGGATACGGCGAGCGTACTGCTCCACACAAGACTGCCCCAGGAGGCGCCCGCGGTCATGACGCCAACGAAATAGGCGCTGTAAACCGCCGTCAACACAACGGTCGTGTAACCGGAATTGGCGAAATCGTACAGCGCCCAGAAGAAGAACGCGCGACGCGAGACACCGGGCTGCAGGGCGTCTCGCAGCGCCATCTTCAGACCCCGACCGCCTGACGGATCTGATCAAGCGCCGAAGGGTCTTCGATGGTGGTGAGATCGCCCGGATCGCGCGTCTCGCACACCGCCTGAATTGAGCGACGCAAGACTTTGCCGGAGCGGGTCTTGGGGAGCGCCGAAACGAAATGCACGCGAGACGGTCGCGCAACGGCCCCCAATTGCCGATCGACAACAGCCATCAGTGCGCCTTCAAGCGCAAGTCTTTGCGCCGGATCCGTCGCCACGGCAGGATCCTTCAACACTGCAAAGCCCATCGCGACCTGGCCCTTCAGGGCATCGGCCACCCCAACCACCGCACACTCGGCCACGGCGGGGTGACTCGACAAGGATTCTTCGATCTCCCGCGTACCGAGCCGATGGCCGGCCACGTTGATCACGTCATCGGTACGCCCCAGGATGAAGAAGTAGCCGTCATCGTCCCGAATGCCCCAGTCGAAGGTCGAATACACCTGCCGGCCTGGAACGCTCGAAAAATAGGTGTTCACAAAGCGCTCGTCGTCGCGCCAGACCGTCTGCATGCAGCCCGGAGGCAGCGGCGGCACGATGGCCACAACGCCCTTCTGATTCGCACCCACCTCCTCGCCGGTCTGCTCATGCAGCAGCCGAACGTCATAGCCGTACATCGGCATGCCGGGACTACCGAAGCGCGTGGGCGTGGGCTCGATGCCATGCGCAACGGTCAGGATGGGCCAGCCAGTCTCGGTCTGCCAGTAGTTGTCGATGATGGGCCGGCCCAGGCCCTCGGCGATCCAGCGGGCCGTCGGCTCATCCAGCGGTTCGCCCGCAAGAAAGAGGGCCCGAAGGGAGGACGTGTCGTATCGGGTCAGCCAGGTGGGATCCTGCTTCTTGAGGACCCGAATGGCAGTGGGCGCAGAAAACATCACGGTCACTCGATATCGCTCGACCAGTTGCCAGAGAATGCCTGCATCAGGACGGACCGGAGTGCCCTCGTACATGATCGTCGCCATGCCGGCGATCAGCGGTCCATACACAATGTAAGAGTGGCCCACCACCCAGCCGATATCGCTGGTCGAGAAGTAGGTCTCGCCAGGCCCGCCACAGAAAATGTGCCGCATCGAGGCGGCCAAGGCGACGGCATAGCCCCCGACGTCGCGCTGCACGCCCTTGGGACGACCGGTCGTCCCCGAGGTGTAGAGCGTGTAGGACACCTCATTCGACTCGAGCCAGACCACCGGGACCCGCGCATCCCTGAAGCGTTCACGAAGCGGCGCATAGGCATGATCCCGACCCTCGACGTGCGCCATCGGCGCGAGCCCGCGATCCACCAGCAGGACCGCCTCGGGCGTGTGCTCGGCGAGCCGTATCGCTTCGTCGAGCAGACCTTTGTAAGGAATCACCTTGCCCGCGCGTGAACCCGCATCGGCACTGATGATCAGATGAGGCGTCGCGTCATCAATCCGGGAGGCGAGGCTGTGCGAGGCAAAGCCGCCGAAGACGACCGAGTGGATCGCGCCCAGCCGGGCGCAGGCCAGCATCGCAAAAGCTGCCTCGGGGATCATCGGCATGTAGACAAGCACGCGGTCACCGCGACGAACACCGAGCGACTGCATGGCTGCCGCCATGGTTTCGACCTCGAGCTGCAACTGGGCAAAGGTGTAGACCCGCTCGTCCTCCGTTTCAGTCGAAACGAAGATCAGCGCGGGTCGATCGGGCTGCCGGGCAGCATGACGGTCGACCGCGTTGTGGCAGAGGTTGGTCTCACCGCCGACGAACCAGCGTGCAAACGGCGGACGGCTGTAGTCCAGGACCTGCGTGAACGGTCGATGCCAGTCGATCAGTTGCGCCTGCTCGGTCCAGAAGGCCTCGCGTTCATCGAGCGACCGACGGTGGACGGCGGCGAGCGAGGTGCCCGAAGGGGCGGGGCGATCAGTCATAGCGGACTCCCTGTTGATCGTCCGAGCCCCCGAGCCCTGCGAGCCACGGTGAGCCGGATCTCGTTGTGTTTCGCTTCAACGGCGATTCTACGCAGTTCCCATGCAGGCCCAAGCGGGACGGGGGGCCGTGCCTCAGGAATCCGGTCTCGATCGCAGCGACTGAGCACTTATTGCGAATGGTTCGCATTACTGTTAAGATTGTCGGAACGATACCGACGATCTCCGCTCGCACAGACTCGAAGCCATCATGAACGCTCCGCACCCCCTCGCTTCCGCAACGAATGACGCTCGCCCGCACCGCACTCGGAGGGCCTGGTCCGCCATGATGTTGAGCGCGACCGTACTGGTCGCGGGCGGGTCGCCGCCCGCGATCGCGCAGTCCGGGTCAAAGGTACTGAATCTGTATTCGGCTCGCCACTACCAGACCGACGAGAAGCTCTATTCCGAGTTCACTCGAACGACCGGCATCCGCCTCAATCGCATCGAGGCGGGCGACGAAGCGCTCCTCGAACGCCTGCGCAGCGAGGGCCGTGCCAGCCCCGCCGATGTCCTGCTCCTGGTGGATGCCGCCCGTCTGGCCCGGGCAGAGCAGGAGGGGCTGTTCCGCCCGATTCAATCCGATCCGCTGACGAACCGGATTCCTGCGTCGCTTCGCTCGGCCGACCAGAGCAAGGGGAACCACTGGGTCGCCCTGTCCACTCGAGCGCGGGTCATCGTCGTCAACAAGGCGCGAGTCAATCCTGAAGGGGTCCGCACTTACATGGATCTGGCCCGCCCCGAACTGAAGGGCAAAGTCTGCACTCGTTCGGGCGCTCACCCCTATATGCTGTCCCTGATCAGCGCCATGGTCGAGCATCATGGTGAGGCGAAAGCCACGGAATGGGCGCGTGGCGTGGTCGCCAATCTCGCGCGAAAGCCACGCGGGGGCGACACCGATCAAATTCGCTCGGTGGCCGCCGGCGAATGCGACGTGGCACTCAGCAACAGCTACTACTACGTGCGCCTGATGCAGTCGACCAAGGCCTCGGAACGCGAACTCGTTGAAAAGACCCGTCTTGTCTGGCCCGACCAGGACGGCACGGGAACCCACATGAACGTGTCGGGAGGCGGCGTTTTGAACCACGCCCGAAATGTCGACGCCGCCGTGCGCTTTCTCGAGTATCTGGCCAGTGATGCCGCGCAACGCTATCTGGCGGACGGCAATAACGAGTGGCCCGCCGTGCCGGGTGTAGCAATCAACAATCGCGCGCTCAATGCGCTGGGCGATTTCAAACGCGATCCCCTGTCGGTGGAGCGCATCAGCCGCTCGCAGGCACGCGCCGCGAAAATCATCGACCAGGTCGGCTGGCGATAACGCGCCCAGCCGGGCCCGTCGACGTCCGACGCATCCCCTGTCGAACAGGCCGTCGCTGCGCGACAGGGAGCATCAGCGCGGCTTCAGACCGCCGCAATGACCTTGATTTCGACCTTGTAGCCCGGGGCGGCCAGACGCGCCTCGACCGTTGCCCGTGCGGGCGTATGCCCCTGGGGCACCCAGCCGTCCCACACCTTGTTCATCTCCGCAAAGGTCGAGATATCCGACAGGAAAATCGTCGCTGACAGGATTCGGGTCTTGTCGCTGCCCACCTCGGCCAGCAGTCGGTCGATCGCCTCGAGAACCTGACGGGTCTGCCCGCCCACATCCAGCGCCGTATCATCGGCCACCTGCCCGGCCAGATAGATCACACCCTGATGAACCACGCTCTCTGACATACGGGGACCGACGTGGTGACGCACGATATCGCTCATTGGAAACACTCCGATAAAAACTGGTCGACCTGATCAATCTGGTCAACCGGGATGAAGGTCGGCGCATGACCGACCGCGGGAACTTCAATCAAACGCGCGCGCCGGCCGCGGCGCGTCATATCCTGTGCGACTGCCGCGCTCAGCAGATCAGACTGCGCACCCCGGACCACCAACGTGGGACAGTTGATCGACTCGTAGATCGGCCACAGATCGATCGCGGGTTGGCCCAGCCAGGCCTTGAAGGGTTCGGCAATCCGCGGATCGTAGTGCGCATGCCAGCGGCCATCTTCGCGACGCACCCAGTAGTGGCGGGTCAGCGCGTCCCAGCCCGCCTCATCGTGGGGGCCAAAGCCTGCGGCCGTCTGGCGCACGTAGGCGAGGCACGCCTCATAGCGTTCGAAGGTGGGGGCCTGTCCGACGTAGGTGCCAATCCGGGCCAGCCCATCCACATCGATGACCGGACCAATGTCATTCAGAAGCAGCGCCGAGACGGGCGTACCGACCATCGACGCGAGGCTCATGCCAATCAGCCCGCCCATTGATGTCCCGACCCACGCGACCCGTTCAACATTGAGCCGCGCAATCAGTGTGACGCAGTCGGCCACATACTGCGGTACCGCATAAAGGGCCGAATCCGTCAGCCACTCCGAGCGCCCTCGACCGGCCATATCGGGGCAGATCACGCGGTAACGCCGCGACAGGTGCCGGGCAAGATGATCGAAATCACGGCCATTTCGGGTCAGGCCGTGTACGCACACCACGGTGGGCCAGGGCTCGTCGCCTCGCGCCTCGGGCGACCATTCGAGGTAGGCCAGGCGGTGCAGGCCGCCTGGATGGGCACACATCACCTCTCGCGCACGCGGCTCGGTCATCGCATTCACCAATAGGGGTTCAGGCCATCCGCACCGGAGCGGGGACAGTCCTCTAAAATGGCCGCAAAGTTTACAGGGAGTCCCGAATGCTGGAAGGAAAACTCGCCCTGGTCACTGGATCGACCAGTGGCATTGGCCTGGCCATGGCCCGGGCACTGGCCGCCCAAAAGGCAAACATCGTTCTCAACGGATTGGGCGACGCGGCCGAGATCGAGCGCCTCAGAGCCGAGCTGCAGGCCACATATGGCGTAGCGGCTCACTATGAAGCGGCCGACATGTCGCGCCCCCCGGAGATTGAGGCCATGATGGGTCGCATCGCCGATCGCTACGGCCCCGTCGATATCCTGATCAACAACGCCGGCATTCAGCATGTGGCACCGATCGAAAGCTTCCCGGTCGACCGGTGGGACGCCGTCATCGCGATCAATCTGTCGTCTGCCTTCCATACGATTCGCTGTGCACTCCCCGGCATGCGGGCACGCGGCTGGGGCCGGATCATCAACATCGCCTCCGCGCACGGCCTGGTCGCCTCGACCGACAAAGTCGCCTACGTCGCGGCCAAACATGGGATCGTGGGCCTCACCAAGGTGGTCGCGCTGGAAACCGCGCGCACCGCGATCACCTGCAATGCCATTTGCCCCGGATGGGTGCTGACGCCCCTCGTCCAGAAGCAGATCGACGCGCGTGCAGCCGCCTCGGGACGCAGCATTGCCGAGACCGGCGTCGCGCTGGTTGCGGAGAAGCATCCCAGTCAGGAGTTCGTCACGCCCGAACAGTTGGCCGAGGTGGCCGTCTTCCTGTGCTCTGCAGCGGCCAACCAGGTGCGCGGTGCCTCCTGGAGCGTGGATGGCGGCTGGACGGCCCAGTGATGACGGATGGGCTCGGAGCCGCTGATGCGGATCAGGGGAGCCGCCAGTAAGGCGGCTGGTCGAGCCGACTGCGCAGGATCTGCGGAGATTCGTTGGATCGCAACTCGATTGCGATCGCGCCATCGCGGTCGGTCCGTAAGACTTTGACCCCGGCCTGTTCATAGCGCGCCAGCACCTTGGCCGTCGGGTGACCGAATCGGTTGCGATAGCCCGCCTGCACCAGGGCCCAGCGCGGGGAGACCGCGGCGATCCAGGCGTCTGTGGAGGAGGTGTTGCTGCCATGATGGGGCACGACGAGGATCTCGGCGGCCAGGGCGGCCGCCCCCAGGCGATCGATCAGGTCTCGCTCCTGACGTGCCTCGAGATCGCCCGGCAATAGTACGGCGCCCGAGGGCGTACTGACCCGCAGCACACAACTGCGGGCGTTGGTGGGTGACCGGGCTGCCCCCGGGGGCATCTCCGGCCCTGGGTGCAGAATATCGAACCGCGCGCCCTTGATGTGCCACTGATGGCCCCGCCGGCAGGGCTGATGGTTGGGGTGCTCGATGCGGAATGGATGACCAGGTGGCACGGCGCTCAGGACCGCTCCGACCTCGATCTGCCTGAGCAAGTCGTGGACCCCGCCGACATGATCGAGATCTGGATGGGAGATCACCAGAAGATCGATGCGGCGAATGCCCCGCGCGCGAAGCCACGGCACAACGATGCGCTGCCCGGCGTTGGACTCCGCCGACCAGAAGGGACCCGCGTCGTACAGAACGCGATGCCCGCGTGTTTCGACCAGCACCGCCATGCCTTGCCCGACATCGAGCGCATGAACACGAAGACCCTGATCGGCAACCGGGGCGACGCCTCCAACCAGCAAGGGAATCAGCGCGAAGGCCCAAAGCGGGCGGGCCGGCAAAGGATGCGGCCGCAGTAGCATCGCCACTGCCCAGCCAGACAGGATCAATGAGACGGGGTCCGGGCGGGCAAGCGTCCAACTGGCAAAAGGCAGTCCGCCCAGCGTATCAAGAGCACGCATCAGGAGCGCCGTCGCCTCGACCAGCGGGGATGCGCCCCAAGCTGCAACGCCCGGCACGATGAGCGCCAGGATTGACAACAGCAGCACCAGAGGCGTGATCAGCCCGGAGACCAAGGGGATGGCCACGGCGTTTGCAAGTGGGCTGACCAGTGAGTAACTGGAGAAGAAGAGCGCCCCCAGCGGCAGCAGCGACAGGGTCGCCGCCCACTGGCTGGCAACCCCCGCGCGCAGGGCGCCCGGCCATCGACGGGACAAGCGATCGAGTCTGGCTCGCAGGGCGGCCAACCGCTGCGGACGCGCGGTCGAAGGAACACCGCCCTCACGGTCACCGGCGGTGTCCGGGGGCCGGGGCCGAGCGGCTTCAACGGCCGATCCGTGACGGGCGATCGCCGCCACCGCAACGAAGGACAGCCAGAATCCCGCAGCCATCGGCGCCCAGGGATCCATCACCGTGACCACCGCCGCAGCCAGACCGAGCGCGGCACCGATGCCGCGTGAGCGGCCCGAGAGCACCGCGCACGCCGTTGCGGCCAGCATCCAGCAGGTCCGCTGCGCCGGGATGCCCCAGCCGGCCAGCCCCGTGTAGACAAACGCGATGACGACTCCCGTTGCCCACGAGAGGAAGGGTGCGGGCAGGTGCACCAGCACCCGCGCCGTCCACGGGAGCGGCAGACGGAGAAGTCGACGCGTCAGCGCCATGGCGAGGCCCGCCAGCATGGTGATGTGCAGGCCTGAGATGCTCATCAGGTGTCCAACCCCCGTGCGGTTGAAGACCTCCCACCACCGGTTGCCGACGGCGGCCTGATCGCCGACCGCGAGGGCAATGAGTACCCCCGCTACCTCGGGATGGGTATCGCCCAGCGCCTCACGGAGCGCCGCCCGGATTTGGTGGCGCCCCCGCTCGAAGGCAATCGCAAGCGAGGACCGGGTATCCGACAGGCGCTGTGCGGCCGGCGCGGCCCCAGAGGGCCGGACGTAGCCCGTGGCAATGAAGCCGTCTTGAAGCATTCGCAGTTCGGCGTCGAACGTGCCCGGATTGTCGAGTGCGCGCGGACGCTTCAAACGCACCGTAAACTGCCAGCGGTCACCCGCGATCAATACCGGCCGCTCGGCCGAAGAGGTGGCGCGGCGTGAGGACAGCGGAGCGGCCGATTGCAGGAATCCATCCCCCGTCGAGAACGGATGGGCAAAGCCCTGACCCCAGCTGAGCGACAGGAGCCCGAGCGGACAGTGCGGTTCGGTGGGGGTGAGACAACGCTCCACGACAAAGCCAAAGCGCTGACCCGTGGGCGTCGAGACCGCCAAGCCCCGGATGTGGCCTTCGACCCGAAGGTCGATTCCTTCGAGACGTTCCGGAATACGGTCGCGCAACGCCCAATCGGCTCGCAGGCTCGCCCAGCTGAGTCCCAAAAGCACCATCCCGAGCAGCGCCACCAGCGGCGAGGCCTTGACGATTCGATTCGCCCAGGCCGGCTGACCCACGGCGGTCCGGGCCCGACCGGTGCGCGTCCCCAGCCACCGGGCCAGCCCCAGGAGGGCCATCCCCAGCCCGATCCCGCCCACGCACTGAAGGGCTGTGGGAAGGGTCGTCCACTGTTGAGCCCACCACGCCCCAGCCACAAGGCCGAGCAGGACGGGAACGGTTGTCAGCCCACGCAGAATCAGCAGCATCCGCTGATGCTGTTCGATCCTCCGCCCTCATGGGCGCCGGAATTCGGTCAAACGGACGAGGCGATCGGTTCGATCGACAGGATTCGCCGCGCGTTGATGCCGGTCTGGCGGATGGCGTCACCCACGGTGACGCCTCGAAGCTGTGCGAACACCTCGGCGATTGCCGGTAACTGCGCGGGCTCGTTTCGCCCGGGATGCAGCCAGCTCGGTGAGAGATCGGGAGCATCGGTCTCGAGCACATGCGCCGTGGGCGGAAGATCGCGCACCAGCGCCCGGATTCGCTGTGCACGCTCAAAGGTCATGACACCGCCAAAACCGAGGACGAAGCCGAGCGACAGAAACGCCTCAGCCTGCTGCAGGCTGCCATTGAAGGCATGCGCGATACCCCCTCGCGGGAGTCCTGCCTTCCGCAGATGCTTCAACACGGTGTCCTGAGCACGGCGGACATGGAGTAACACGGGCAGGTCATAGGCCCTCGCCAATTGCAATTGCGCCTGGAAAAAGCGCTCCTGGCGCTCGCGGTCCAGACCGGGCACGAAAAAATCCAGTCCGATCTCGCCTACCGCAACAAGGGCAGGATCGTCGCGGTGGGCCTCGATCGCCGCCGCAAGCCGGGCCAGGTCGCCGTCGTCTGCCCGATCGACGTACATGGGGTGGATGCCCAAGGCGTAGACACAGTGCCCGGGATTTGACTGTGCAAGCTTGACCACCCGCCCGAAGTGATCGGCGTCGACCGCGGGCAAGACGATCACATCCACACCCGCCCGTCTGGACCGCTCGATCACCTGCTCGCGATCGGACTCAAACTCAGCGGCGTCCAGATGACAGTGGGTGTCGATCAACACGCCCTGCCCCACCCGGCTCATTGATCCGCGTTGACCAGTCGCCCATCGACCAGCAACAAGCGGCGATCCGCGCGCGCTGCCAGTTCGAGATCATGGGTGACGATCAAGAAGGCCGTCCCGGAATCGGCGCACAGCCGATCGATCAATTCGAAAATCTGCCGGGCGGTCGAGCGGTCGAGATTACCGGTCGGCTCATCCGCCAGCACGCAACAGGGACCGGTCACCAACGCCCGCGCAAATGCGACCCGCTGACGCTCGCCCCCCGACAGCTGCCCGGGAAGATGATCGACCCGCAGAGCAAGGCCCACCCGCTCGAGCATCTCGCGCGCCCGCGCCTCGGCGCGCGCTCGCGGCTCACGGCGGATCCGAAGCGGCATTGCGACGTTTTCCAGCGCGGTGAACTCGGCCAGGAGATGGTGGAACTGATAGACGAAGCCGAGCATCCGGTTACGGAGCACACCCAGATCTGCCCCCCGACCAAAATCGATGGCTTGCCCCTGCCAGAAGACCTCACCCGAGGTGGGTTGATCGAGCCCGCCAATCAGATGCATCAGCGTGCTCTTGCCCGAACCAGAGGCCCCGACAATCGCAACGCGCTCGCCCGCATGGAGTTGAAGGTTGACCTGATCGAGCACGACGAGGGATCCGCCCGCTGTCGGGTAGGCCTTGTGCACCTGGCGAGTCTCAAGGACTGGGGCTCCCGCGCGATCGACAGCCTCACTCATGGCGCAGAGCCTCAGCAGGCCTCACCCGCGACGCGCGCCAACTCGGGTAAAGCGTGGAGGCCAAGGCCAGCACGCAGGAGGTCAGACCAATGGTCACCACATCGGGCATGCGCAGATCACTCGGCAGATGATCAATGAAATAGACGCCCTTGGGCAACACCTGCAGGCCCAGGACCCGTTCGATCGCACCAATGACCTCACCAACGTTCAGTGCAATCAACACGCCCGCTGCCAGCCCCGCAAAGGTGCCGAGCAGCCCAACCGTCGCGCCCTGAATCATGAAGATGCGCTGGATCGCGCCGGGCGTTGCGCCCAAGGTACGCAGGATCGCGATGTCGGCCTGCTTGTCGGTCACCGTCATCACGAGCATCGAAACCAGATTGAAGGCCGCCACCGCGATGATCAGGGTCAGGATGATGAACATCATGCGCTTTTCGATCTGAACGGCGGCGAACCAGTTGCGATTTTCGCTGGACCAATCGCGGATCAGCCATTGGGGCGGCAGTCGGTCCATCAGTTCGCGGGCCGTCTTGGGCGCGCTCATCATGTCGCTGGTGCGAAGACGCAGTCCACTGACGCCCTGCACCCGGAATAAGCGCGCAGCATCCTCCAGATGCATCAGAAGGAGCCCGCTGTCGTACTCGAAATGACCGGACTCGAATACGGCGACGATCGTGAGCTGGCGCAGGCGGGGCAGGACGCCCGCCGGTGTGGCCGTCCCCTGCGGTGCAATCAAGGTCAATTGATCGCCCACAGAAAGCAGGAGCTGCGCGGCCAGCTCCCGACCAATGGCGACCCCAAAGCCTCCGGGGCGGAGGTCTTCAAGCCGTCCGGCCTTCATCGTCGTGACGAACTCGGAGACCCGTGGCTCGAAGGCCGGGTCGACGCCCCGGACCAGGACCCCTCTCACGCTGGCATCGCGGGTCAGCATGGCCTGCCCGTTGACGAACGGCGCGCCGGCCACGACCCTCGGATGAAGACTGGCCTCGCGGAGCGCTGCCTGCCAATCGCGCAGCGGTGTGCGCGCGGCCAGAATCTCGACGTGCGACACCACGGACAACATACGATCCCGCACTTCCTTCTGGAACCCGTTCATGACCGACAGCACCACGATCAGGGCCGCAACGCCCAGGCCGATCCCTGCCACCGAAAGTGCAGAGATAAAGGAGATGAAACCATTGCGACGACCGCTGCGGCGACCCGCGCGGGTATAACGCAATCCGATGAGGAGTTCGTAGGGTGCTTGCATGGGGTGCCGCGGAGTTTGCCATAGAATCCCCTCGTGCCTACGCATATCCAGATCACCCTCTTCTGCCCCGGCGCACTGGCGGGTCCGTTCGACCAGGCGATGAGCCTGCTCGGTCCGTCTGAGCGCGCATGGGTATCACGCCTGCTCAAACGATCGACGCCGCGCGTCTCGAGTCCCCCTTCGATTTCGACCGGACGCCGGTCCGAGCCCGCACCCATCGCGCTCGAATCGCCTGATGAGCTTTGGCTGCGCCAGGCCTTTGGCCTCGCACCTGAAGCCAGCGTGGGGGCGTACGAGGCCTTTTCGGGGGCGACCGGGCCCGAGCGATGGATCGCGCGATTGGTCAATTTCCATGTGGGCCTCGACCATCTGGTTCTGCAGCCCCCCGAACAACTGAATCTGGATCCCGAAGATGCGGCCACGCTGCTCGCGGCCTCGCAGCACTGGCTGAGCAGCGAGCCGGTCCGGATCGATGCCATCGACCCTGCGCTGTGGCAACTGACCGAGCTCGAGCCGGAAAAAACTCGATTCACCGACATGCAGGGTGCGAGCAGCCGCCGCGCTAGCGGCCGCAACATCGATGCCTGGCTCCCCCGCGGTCCCGCCTCCCGAGGCTGGCGGCGGCTGGCCAATGAGTTGCAGATGATGTGGCACAGCCACCCCGTCAACGCTCGACGCATCGAGCGCGGCCTGCCAGCGATCAATGGCCTGTGGTTCGAAGGTCGAGCCACGCCTCTGCATCACCGCGCCTTCGATACGATCGTCAGCAACGACCCCGCCCTCAAAGGCCTTGCGCGAGCCTGCGGGGCCACGCTCATTGATGAACGAAATCCCGCTCGAATTGCCGATTCGATCCGCCGCGCCGAAGAAGCCGCTTCAGATCCGGCCACCTGGCTGATCGATCCGGGCTTCGGGCGCTGGACCCATGACCGCGATGGGCAACCCGTCGATTCAGACTGGGCTCGCCATTGGGCCGACCTGACCGGATGGCTGATCGAACTGGATTCACACCTGCGAGTTGGACGGGGACGGGCCCTGCGCTGGGTGCTGGCCGGGGACCACTCTGCCCTCACGCTCGACATTGGGGCTCGCGATTTACTCCGCTTCTGGCGCAACCGTACCCCGGGCGCACTGTTCGAGCACAGAGCGAACGAATGATCCTTGAACCCCGCCCCGTACCCGTCGAGGCCGCCCAGGGGCTCGAGCAAGCGGGCCTGCATCCAGTCCTCGCGAGGGTCTTTGCAGCCCGGGGGGTCCGCTCACCGGAATCGATCGGTCACAGTCTGGAGGGCCTGCTCCCGCCCGATTCTCTCCGCAACATCGATCAGGCGAGCGAATTGCTCCAGCGGGCAATTGCCGAGGGCCAGACCCTGTGCATCGTCGGTGACTACGACTGTGACGGCGCGACGGCCACGGCGCTGGCCGTCCGGGGGCTGCGGGCGCTGGGTGCCCGCGTCGATTATCTGGTCCCGAATCGGCTGGTGCATGGTTACGGGCTCTCCGCTCCGCTCGTCGCGCTTGCCCTGCAGCATCCGCGACTGGGGCGACCCGACCTCTTGATTACCGTCGATAACGGAATCGCCAGTCACGAGGGTATCGCCGCCGCGCATCAGGCTGGCATGAAAGTCGTTGTCACCGACCACCATCTGCCCGGCGAGCACTTGCCTTCTGCGGCCGCTATTGTCAACCCCAATCAGCCCGGCTGCCCCTTCCCGAGCAAGCATCTCGCGGGGGTTGGAGTCATGTTCTATGTTCTGGCAGCGCTACGAGCACGGCTGCGCCAGGCGGCGCCGGACGGCCCGGCCGCCCGACTCAATCTGAGTCGCCTGCTCGATCTGGTCGCACTGGGCAGCGTCGCCGATGTCGTCAAGCTCGACGAGAACAATCGGCGGCTGGTCGCAGCGGGCCTTCGTACGCTCCGATCCGGGCAAGGCTGCGAGGGCATCCGGGCGATTTTCACGGCGGCGGGCAAGGACTGGCGAGCCGCCCAGAGCACGGACCTGGGCTTCGTGGTGGGGCCGCGCGTCAACGCCGCAGGCCGACTGGCCGATATCACGCTGGGTATCAGTGCGCTGTTGAGCGAGGACCCGGACGAGGCCGCAGGTATTGCCACGCAACTTGATGCGATCAACCGCGAACGTCGTACGATCGAGGCCACGATGCGGGAGCAGGCGATTGCCTCGCTTGATGCGATCCCGCCGGGTCGATACTCGGTCTCGGTTCACCACCCTGACTGGCATGAGGGGGTGGTCGGCCTGATCGCCGGGCGACTCAAGACGCTCTACGCCCGGCCGGCGTTTGCCTTTGCCACCGCGGCTGCAGACCCGAAGATGGCGCGGGGCTCGGGACGCTCGATCGCTGGACTGCACCTGCGCGACCTGCTCGACCTGATGACCCGACGCGCGCCGGGACTGATCGATCGCTTTGGCGGACATGCAATGGCGGCCGGATTGTCGCTGCCGGTTGCGAACGTTGAGCCCTTCGGTCGCTTGCTCGAGACGGTCATTGCAGAACATGCGGACCCCGCGTTGTTCGCGCCCTCGCTCGCGACGGATGGCGAACTCGATCCTGCGCTGGTCGACCTGCCTCTTGTCGGACAGATGGACGCTCAGGTCTGGGGACAGGGCTTTCCGCCACCGATCTTTCAGCATGAATTTCAGGTGATACGTCAGCGCATCGTCGGTGAGAACCACCTGAAGCTGGATCTGGCCAGCGGCCGACGGCGCTACGAGGCCATCGCTTTCGGGCGAACCGAGCCCTTCCCCAATCGTGCTTTGCTCGCCTGGCGGCCACAGGTCAACGAATTCCGCGGCCTGAGAAGCGTGCAACTCGTCATCGAGGGCTGTGAGGGATGAGTGCGCCACTCTGACCTATAATTTAAGGTTTTCCTCGACAAGGGCGGTATCAGGATGGAAGCCGAACGCATCAACCAGCTCGTCGCACTGCTTTCGGATCTTGCACAGCGTGTGCAGGATCTACGGGGGTATCTTTGACTTCGATGTCAAACGCGTACGGCTTGAGGAAATCAATCGCGAACTCGAAGCCCCGGACATCTGGAACAACCCGCAGGTCGCGCAGGATCTGGGCCGCGAAAAAAAGCAGCTCGAGGGCGTGGTCGAGCGCATTCTGGAGATCGAGGGCGGTCTGAGCGATGCGCACGAGCTTTGCGAGATCGCGCGGGCCGAGGACGATGACGACACCCTGATCGCGGTCGAGGCCGACGCGCATGCGCTTGAGGCCCGGGTCGAGACCCTCGAATTCCGCCGGATGTTTGCGAATCCGGCCGACGTCAACAACTGCTTTCTCGAGATTCAGTCCGGCGCAGGCGGCACCGAGGCGCAGGACTGGGCGCAGATGCTGTTGCGGCAATACTTGCGCTACTGCGAGCGCAAAGGCCTACAGGCTCAGTTGCTCGAAGAATCGGCGGGCGACGTGGCGGGCATCAAGGGAGCCACGGTCAAGGTCGAGGGCGAATATGCCTACGGTCTCCTGCGAACGGAGACGGGCATTCATCGTCTGGTCCGGAAATCGCCCTTCGATTCGAGCGGGGGCCGGCACACCTCCTTCGCCTCAGTCTACGTCTACCCCGAAGTCGACGACTCGATCCAGATCGAGATCAACCCGGCCGATCTCCGGATCGATGTGTTCCGGGCCTCGGGCGCAGGCGGCCAGCACGTCAACAAGACCGAGTCGGCCGTGCGGATCACGCACAACCCGACCGGCATCGTGGTGCAGTGCCAGAACGACCGCTCACAGCATCGTAACCGCGACGAAGCCATGAACATGCTGCGCGCGCGCTTGTTCGAGCTCGAACTACGTAAGCGCCGAGCCGAGGCGGACAAGACCGAGGCGGCGAAGAGCGATATCGGCTGGGGCCACCAGATCCGTTCGTATGTGCTGGACCAGTCCCGCATCAAGGACCTGCGGACCAACGTCGAGATCAGCAACACGCGCTCGGTTCTGGATGGGGATCTCGACGAATTCATCACCGCAAGCCTCAAGCAGGGAATCTGAGATGACAGGCACTGAAGATCTCCGAGGCGAAGCGCCCCAGCAAGACGAACACACGATCATTGCCGAGCGTCGTGCCAAGCTGGGACGGCTGCGCGAAGCGGGCGTGGCGTTTCCGAACGATTTTCGGCCCGCGCATCACTCGGTCGATCTCGTCACGCACCACGATATGAAAACCCGTGAGCAACTCGAACTCGAGCGCGTCACGGTGCGCATCGCGGGCCGGATCGTCCTCAAGCGGGTCCAGGGCAAGGCGAGCTTCGCCACCCTTCAGGACGGCGGCGGACGGCTGCAGATCTGGATGAACGACGAAGGGGTCGGCGCGCAGGCTCACGAGGCCTTCAAGCATTGGGATCTGGGTGACCTCATCGGCGTCGAGGGTACCCTCTTCAAAACCATGAAGGGCGAACTCTCGGTGCGCTGCGCGAACGTGCGAATGCTTGCCAAGTCCTTGCGCCCGCTCCCGGACAAGTTCCACGGCGTCGCCGATCAGGAGCTTCGATATCGACAGCGCTACGTCGACTTGATCGCCAACCGCGAAACCCGCGACACCTTCATTTCGCGCAGCCGCACGATCAGTGCCATCCGGGCCTTCATGGTGTCGCACGGCTTTCTCGAAGTTGAAACGCCGATGCTGCATCCGATCCCCGGCGGCGCGAGCGCTCGTCCCTTCGTCACGCATCACAACGCGCTCGATCAGCAGATGTTTCTCCGCATTGCACCCGAGCTTTACCTGAAGCGTCTGATCGTGGGCGGGTTCGAGCGGGTCTACGAGATCAACCGCAATTTCCGCAACGAAGGCATCAGTCCGCGCCACAACCCCGAGTTCACGATGATGGAGTTCTATGCGGCCTACACCGACTACCGGTGGTTGATGGACTTCACCGAGCAGATCATCCGCGAGGCTGCGCGGGCTGCGACCGGGAGCACCCAGATCACGTATCAGGGCCACTCGATCGACCTCGAGCGCCCCTTCGAACGCCTGAGTATCGCGGGTGCAATTGCCCGTCATGCCCCTCACTACCCGGCCTAACGGCTACAGGATGCCGCGTGGCTGCGCACCGAATTGCGGCGGCTGGGCGCCGAAGTCGACGCACCGCCGCTCGCCCGGGCGGGCCTGGGCAGCCTGCAGCTTGCGCTGTTCGAGGAGGTGGCAGAGGCGAAATTGTGGCAGCCGACGTTCATCATCGACTACCCGGTCGAGGTGTCGCCCTTGGCCAGGGTCTCTGATCATCGTCCCGATGTCACCGAACGGTTTGAACTCTTCGTTGCGGGACGTGAGTTGGCCAACGGATTTTCCGAGCTGAACGACCCGGAGGACCAGGCCGCGCGCTTTCACCTGCAGGCCGAAGCCAAGGACGCAGGCGACGAGGAGGCGATGTACTTCGACGCGGACTACATCCGCGCGCTTGAATACGGCATGCCGCCGACGGGCGGTTGCGGCATCGGCATTGATCGCCTCATCATGCTGCTGACCGATCGCCCGAACATCCGTGACGTGGTGCTCTTCCCCGCGCTCCGGCGCGAGGACTGACGCCCGGCTCGCGGTTGGTCACCCTGACCCGCTGACCCTCGCGATGCGACCCAGAGCGCGTCCCCCGCTCGGCTTCGCGATCGCCTCGCTGGGGGTCACGCAGATCATCGGCTGGGGCACCAGCTTCTATCTGCCCGCCATCATCGCCCAGCCCGTATCGACCAGTCTGGAGATATCGGGCACGGTCTACCTGCTGGCCTTCTCATGGTGCCTGCTTCTGGCGGGCCTCGCCTCTCGCCGACTGGGTCGCCTGATCGATCGAGTGGGTGCAGCCCCCGTACTTGCGGGGGGGTCGCTGATCAACGCGCTCGCGCTCACCCTGCATGCGCTTGCCGACAGCAGCTGGATGATCTGGATCTCGTGGACCCTGATCGGGCTGTGTCTGCGCGCGGTGCTCTACGACGGTGCCTTTGCCGCGCTGACCGCACTCTCCGGCACGCAAGCGCGCCGTTCAATCTCGATCTTGACCTTAATGGGAGGGCTGGCCTCGACGGTCTTCTGGCCCATCGGTGGATGGCTCACCGAATGGTCCGACTGGCGCACCACCTTGTTGATCTACGCGGCACTGAATGCGCTGGTCTGTGCGCCCTTGCACTGGTGGGGGGCCGGGATGCTTCCCTCAAACCGGACAGAGCCAGGCGCTGTTCAGCCGAACCCGCCGCCTCTGCAGGGTACGCTGCCTGCGGCCAGCACAGAACCGGATCGGACTGCGCGGGACTATGAGGCCTTCCAGACGCGGGCAACCCATCTCCTCGCCGCAGCACTCGCACTGCACGCACTGATCTCGTATGCCCTGTCGACGCACCTGCCCGCTCTGCTTCAGGGTCTCGGTCTGACCGGTTCGGCCGCGCTGCTGGCCGCATCGCTGATGGGGCCGGCTCAGGTACTCGCGCGCATCGCCGAACTGGGCGTGCAGCGAACCGTGCCGGCGCTCTCGATCACGATTCCGGTCTTTCTGCTGATGCCGATCGCATTCGTTGGCTTTATTGCGCTGCCTATCGTGCCCACAAACCAGGCAGCCCTTGCCGGTGCAGCGGTGGTCATGATCTGGGGGGCGAGCAACGGACTGATGACGATCATCCGCGGCACGCTCCCCGTCAGCCTCTTCGGCACGGCCAACTATGGCGAAATGCTGGGCCGCCTTGCGGCTCCCTCGCTCTACCTCGGCGCCATCGCTCCAGTCTGGTTCGGCATGGTGCTGACCTGGGTGGGGCCGGTGGGCGCCGCTGCAATCCTCCTGGGGCTGAGCGGTCTCGCAGTCGTGCTGGCGGCGCGCCTGGTCGCCCTGGCACGCCGTCAGGCTGCTTCGTCGATCCAGGCCTGTTGAATCGCTTCCAGGATCTTTTCGCCCGAGCGCGCCGGGTCGTCATCGAATTCAGGCAGCTCGATCACCCACTGTCGCAGTTCGGTAAATCGAATCCGGGTCGGATCGACCTCGGGATGAGCGTCCGCGAGCTCGATCGCAATCTGTTGTACGTCAGTCCACTTCATGATGAGGCCCCGTCAGCGCGCCGCGCTTACTCCCGCGCAAGATTGATCGTGTACTTCGGGATTTCGATTGTGAGGTCTTTCCCGGCCAAGCGAACCTGACAGGACAAGCGGGACTGCGCCGTCAGACCCCAGGCCTTGTCGAGCATGTCATCTTCCTCATCGGTCGCCGGTGCGAGCGACCCGAGGCCCTCACGGACGATCACATGACAGGTCGTGCAGGCGCACGACATCTCGCAGGCATGCTCGATATCGATGCCATGCGACAGAAGCTCGCTGCACAGCATCGCACCGTTCGGTACCTCAAAGGACGCGCCTTGCGGACACAGCGCCTCGTGGGGCAACACTCGGATCGTTAGCATCTCGTCATATCCTCTTCAACATCTCAGTCAAACCGCGGCCCGTCGGGATGCCCTCAAATGTCGTCGACTCGACGACCCGCCAGCGCCCGCGCGATGGCCTGATCCATGCGACGGGCTGCAAAGCTTTCGGTGCCCAGAGCCAGCGCCTCGATCGCATGCCGAATCGTATCCGGATCGGTCCCCGCTGCGGCCTGCTCGGTCTTGGCAAGCAGAGCGTCAACGGCCGATCGCTCGCTGTCACTCAGCAAGGCGCCATCGGCGATCAGCGCCGACTGCGTAGCCTCAAGCATCCGCTGCGCCTCGACCTGTTGCTCGCGCAGGGCCCGAAGCCGCCGATCATCGCCCGCTTGGGCGAAGGACTCCTGCAACATCTGAGCGATTTCGTCGTCGCTGAGACCATAAGACGGCCGCACGGTGATCGAGGCGGCAACGCCACTCGACTGCTCGGTCGCGCTGACCGCAAGCAAGCCATCGGCGTCGACCTGGAAACTGACGCGAATGCGTGCCGCGCCTGCGCTCATCGGCGGGATGCCACGCAATTCGAATCGTGCGAGCGAGCGGCAATCGGCGACCAGGTCACGCTCGCCCTGCACGACATGGATCGCCAAGGCCGTTTGCCCATCCCGGAAGGTCGTGAACTCCTGAGCGCGCGCAATCGGCAGGGTCGAGTTTCGGGGGATGATCCGCTCGACCAACCCACCCATGGTCTCGAGGCCCAGTGAGAGTGGAATCACGTCGAGCAACAACCAGTCATCGCCCTCGGGGCGGTTCCCAGCCAGCAGATTGGCCTGCATGGCGGCACCCAGCGCCACCACCCGATCCGGATCAATCCCGCCGAGCGGATCTCGCCCGAACAGTTCGGCGACCGAGCGGCGAATCGAGGGCATTCGCGTCGCCCCTCCCACCAGAACGACCGTTTGGGCCTCACCCGGCGAGAGGCGCGCATCCCGCAAGGTTCGCCGCAGCACGTTCACGGAGCGAGAGACCAGATCGGCGGTGAGCGCATCGAAGCGCTCGACACTCAGGGGCAAGCGCACCAGCGTTGACCCGGACAGCCTCACGGCAAAGGTGGTCAAGGCCTGCTGGGTGAGACTTTCCTTCGCCCGACGGGCCTCGACCATCATCGCACGCAAATCGCCCGGTGAAATCGAGCCCGAGGCCAGCGCATCCTGGATGGGCTGCTCGGCGTCCACCCCGGCGGCGCCCGTCTCTCGGAGGGCCCATTCCACGACCCGGCGGTCAAAATCGTCGCCCCCTAACGCCGAATCCCCCCCGGTTGCGATGACCTCAAACACCCCCCGGGTCAGACGCAAGACAGAGACATCGAAGGTCCCACCCCCCAGATCGAACACCACGACATCGCCCTCGGCGGCGGCGTCCAGACCGTACGCGATCGCCGCGGCCGTGGGCTCGTTGAGCAAGCGAAGCACCTCGATCCCGGCCACGCGCGCCGCATCGCGCGTCGCCTGTCGCTGCGCATCATCGAAATACGCAGGGACGGTAATCACCGCACCATACAGTTCGCCCCCGAGCGCCCGCTCCGCGCGCGACCGCAAGGATCTGAGAATCTCGGCCGAGACCTCGACCGGACTCTTGTCACCCGCTCGCGTGCGGATACGCACCATGCCCGGCGCATCGACAAACTGGTAGGGCGTCTGCTGACGCTTCGCATCGTCGATGCCTCGCCCCATGAATCGCTTGACCGAGACAATCGTGTTGACCGGGTCGGACACCGAGCGGGCGGCCGCCTCGTGTCCGACGACACAGCCACCCTCGTTGTCATACACAACGACCGAGGGCAGGAGGGCATGCCCCTGCTCGTCCTCGATGACCTCTGAAACGCCCGATCGCACGGTCGCGACCAATGAGTTGGTCGTGCCGAGATCGATTCCAATCGCAAGGCGCCTTTGATGGGGTTCGGGGGACTGACCGGGTTCGGAAATCTGCAAAAGCGCCATGATCAAGGTATCCGGAAAGAGCCATCAGCCCTCGTCGTCGCCGATCGCCTCGATCTGCTCGAGGAATCGCTCGACAAACATGAGCTGACGGACACGGGAGGCTGCGAGGTCATCGAGGCGATCGATATCGATCAGTTGTTCGAGCTCTGCGACCAGACGATCGCGCTCGGCAACGACTTCATTTCGAAGCCGATTCCGGGCAGCCTCCAAATCCGGTTCGCGGCCGATTGCTTCGAGGGTCTCACGCCAGGTCATCTGCTGCATCAGGAACCCAGGTTCGAAGCCCGAACGGGAGGTTGGGTCGACCGTGAGGCCGCGCAGTTGCAGAAGGTACACCGCCCGTTGAATGGGATCGCGCAGGCACTGCCAGGCCTCATTGGCCATCGTCGCAAGCTGCATGGCCAGGCGCCGCTCAGCGGGAGGGTGATTGACGAAGCGATCCGGATGTACGGTCGCCTGAAGCGTGCGAAACGCGCGCTCGAGCTGAGCGAGATCAATCCGGAACGCAGGCGGTTGATCCAGCAGTTCAAAGTGGTTTTTCTTGAGCAACTGCATCAGCGCCCATTCAAAAGCAAGTCGGAGCCCAAGGCTCCGACCGCGTGAAGACTCGAACGCGAGGCAGCGCGCCGCCTCAGTCGAGTGAGATCAATCAGACTTGAAAGGATTCGCCGCAACCGCATTCAGCCTTGACGTTGGGGTTGTTGAACTTGAATCCCTCGTTGAGCCCCTCACGGACGAAGTCAAGTTCTGTGCCGTCGAGGTAAGCGAGACTTTTGGGGTCAACCAGCACGGTCACGCCGAAGCTCTCGAAACGGAGGTCTTCGGGCATGAACTGGTCTGCATACTCGAGCTTGTAGGCTAATCCTGAGCATCCGGTCGTGCGCACGCCCAGTCGAACCCCCACGCCCTTGCCGCGGCGATCGATGTAGCGCGACACATGTCGCGCCGCCGCTTCAGTCAATGTGACGGCCATGATGACTCAAGCCGCTCGGGCAGCCGTGGGCTGGTCCGCCGCGTCATGCTTGGCGCGGTAGTCCGCAACGGCTGCCTTGATCGCGTCTTCGGCCAGGATCGAGCAGTGAATCTTGACGGGCGGAAGCGCAAGCTCCTCGGCAATCTGGCTGTTCTGGATGGACATCGCCTCATCCAGCGTCCGGCCCTTGACCCATTCGGTCACGAGCGACGACGAGGCAATGGCCGAACCGCACCCGTAGGTCTTGAAGCGGGCATCTTCGATGACGCCGAGTTCGTTGACGCGGATCTGGAGTTTCATCACGTCGCCACACGCCGGCGCACCGACCATACCGGTACCGACACTCGGGTCGTCCTTATCAAGCGAACCGACATTGCGCGGATTTTCGTAATGGTCGATGACTTTTTCGCTGTAGGCCATCTCAATCTCCCTGCTGAATCATGCCAGAAATGAAAAACCGGGGCGTTTGCCGAGCGCGTCGGGGACGCTCAATGCGCCGCCCACTGAACCTTGTCGAGATCGACGCCCTCCTGGACCATTTCCCAGAGCGGCGACATCTCGCGCAGCCGACCCACCTTGGACTGGATGAGCCGAACCGCGAAATCGATCTGCTCATCGGTCGTGAATCGACCGATCGAAAACCGGATGGACGAGTGCGCAAGCTCGTCCGTCAGCCCCAGCGCACGCAGCACGTAGGAGGGCTCGAGGCTGGCAGAGGTGCAGGCCGAGCCGCTGGATACTGCGATGTCCTTGATCGCCATGATCAGGGACTCGCCCTCGACATAGTTGAAACTGACATTGAGGTTGTGCGGCACTCGCTGCTGCAGGTGACCGTTGACGTGCACTTCGGGCATGGCCTGAACGCCCGCCAGCAAGCGGTCGCGCAGGGCGCGAATCCGGGCCGTCTCTGCATGCATCTCTTCGCGGGCCAGGCGGAAGGCTTCGCCCATCCCCACAATCTGATGGGTGGCAAGCGTCCCCGAGCGGAACCCGCGCTCGTGGCCACCGCCGTGAATCTGCGCTTCGATGCGAACCCGGGGCTTACGGCGAACATAAAGCGCACCCACACCCTTGGGCCCATAGGTCTTGTGGGCCGAAAAGGACATCAGATCGACTTTGAGCCGGGACAGATCAATATCGACTTTGCCCGTTGCCTGCGCTGCATCCACATGAAAAACGATGCCACGCTCGCGACAGATCTCGCCGATGGTCTCGATGTCCTGGATGACACCGATTTCGTTGTTGACCAGCATCACCGACACGACGGTGGTGTCCGGACGCAGCGCCTGCCGGAAGGCGTCAAGATCGATCAGCCCATCGGCCGCAACGTCGAGGTAGGTCGCAGAAAAGCCCTGCCGCTCGAGCTCTCGCACGGTATCCAGGGTCGCCTTGTGCTCGGTCTTGACCGTGATGACATGCTGGCCCCGCTCGCGGTTGAACTGCGCAGCGCCCTTGACCGCGAGATTGATGGACTCGGTCGCCCCGGACGTCCAGACAATCTCGCGAGGGTCGGCGCCCACCAGCGCAGCGACCTGCTCGCGCGCGGCCTCGACCGCCTCCTCGGAGGTCCAGCCATAGGCGTGGCTCCGAGAGGCCGGATTGCCGAAATTCTCGTAGAGGTAGGGCACCATCTTGTCCACCACCCGTGGATCGACCGGTGTGGTGGCGGAATAATCGAGATAGATCGGCAGTCGCATGGTCGGGCACCGTGGTCAGAGCGTTGTCAAACGACCATTATCGAACCGAATGGTCTGAAGCGTTGAAGTGGGGAACTCGAGCGCCGCCCGATGCTCTTTCAGCACCGAAATTTCGCGCGGCCGGGTCCGCCCCTCTCGACCGCGCTGCTGCTCGACCAGATCAGCCAGCTTGACCGAACTGAGGTACTCGATCATGCGGGTGGTGAGGTTGGACCAGAGCTCATGGGTCATGCAGGGACCATCATCGACACAGTTCTCCTTGCCACCGCACTGGGTCGCATCCAGCGGCTCGTCAACTGCAAAAATGATGTCGGCAACGGTCACGTCTTTCATGGAACGGGCCAGCGTGTAACCGCCCCCGGGCCCACGGGTACTCTCGACCAGCTCGTGACGACGGAGCTTGCCGAACAGCTGCTCAAGATACGACAACGAGATCTTTTGCCGCTGGCTGATTCCTGCCAACGTCACCGGACCCTGATGCTGCCGCATTGCCAGATCGATCATCGCGGTTACAGCGAACCGCCCCTTTGTGGTCAGTCGCATGATTGCTCCGAGTGGGGGAGAGGCTAATGGTTGACTGAATGACTCAACTATACCCTAATCCGAGCAGATTAGTCGAGAAATCCGTCATCTGAAGAGGGTTTTGTCCAAGACAGAACCGCTCCAACACGCATTGTAGGCTAGACAAACGCGTTTGTGAATAGCCAGTACGCAAAATGACCGATCAGTCACAAACCTGATCCGGATTACTCGGGTTTGACGTCATTCGCCCACGGTCGCCGGTCGAGCACCCAATAAAAAGCCCGGAACGGATCCGGGCAAATGACACTCGAACAGGCCCCGAGCAGAGGCCCGCCCCCCAACGCATGGGACTCAGGCTGCGGCGACCTGTGTCGCGCGACGCTTGGCCACCTCGAGCAGACCGCTGCAGGCGTCCTCGATGTAATCGAGGGCCTGCTCGAAGCCCTGCTGTGACCCGTGGTAGGGATCGGGCACCGTCGCAGTCTCGTGCTCGGTCGCAAAGCGCATCAACAACTGAAGCTTGTGATGCAGGCGCTTGGGCGCAGTCTGCTGAAGCAGCGACAGGTTGTCCCAGTCCATCGCCAGGATCATGTCGAAGTCTTCGAAATCACGTTCGGTGACCTTGCGCGCGCGCACATCCGCCACGGTGTACCCACGCTTCTGCAAAGACTGCTGGGCGCGCTTGTCGGGGGCCTCGCCCTCGTGGAAGGCATGGGTCCCGGCTGAAGCGACCCGGACGATATCGTCCAGGCCCGCCGTACGGATCATGTGACGGAACACGCCCTCGGCCATCGGCGAGCGGCAGATGTTGCCCATACAGACAAAAAGGATCTTGGTGCTCATAGCGAGGGAGGTGGGCTCTCGTTTTGCCATTTTCAATACCTGTTGGAAGAAATAGGAGGATGAACGTGAAAGAAACCTCAGGCTGCGCGTCCATTGACGAGGGGATCAACACGACCGGACCCTTGGGAGCCAAACACCTGCTCCTTCAGGCGGGCCAGGCGGTCGCGGACCTGCGCAGCCTGTTCGAATTCGAGATTGCGCGCATGATCGATCATCTGCTTCTCGAGCTGACGGATCTCGCGGGCCAAGGCCTTCTCCGACAGGGACAGGACGTCCGCACCCGCGCTCCCCGAGTGCTCGGCCGCCTTGTCCCGACGCCCCGACTGCGGGTCATAGACGCCGTCAATCAGCTCCCGTACGGCCTTGACCACCCCTCGGGGCGATATGCCGTGCTCGGTATTGAAGGCAATCTGCCGGGCGCGTCGACGCTCGGTTTCCGAGATGGCCTTGCGCATTGATTCAGTGATGGAATCGCCGTACAGAATGGCGGTCCCGCGCAGGTTGCGCGCGGCCCGACCGATCGTCTGGATCAGGCTGCGCTCAGAGCGCAGAAATCCTTCCTTATCGGCATCGAGGATGGCCACCAGGGAGACCTCGGGCAGGTCCAGCCCTTCCCTCAGCAGATTGATGCCCACCAGCACGTCGAAGGACCCGAGTCTGAGATCGCGCAGGATTTCGACCCGCTCCACCGTATCGATGTCGGAATGCAGGTATCGGACCCGGATCCCCTGCTCGCCCAGGTAGTCGGTGAGGTCTTCGGACATGCGCTTGGTGAGCGTCGTCACCAGCACCCGATCGCCCGCCGCAACGCGCTGGCGAATCTCGGACAGGAGATCGTCCACTTGAGCGCGCGCCGGACGCACGATGATCTCTGGGTCGACCAGCCCTGTGGGCCGGACCACCTGCTCAACGACCTGCCCTGCCTGGCGCGCCTCGTAGTCGGCCGGCGTGGCCGAGACAAACACGCACTGCCGGAGCCGGGCTTCGAATTCTTCGAAGCGCAGCGGCCGATTATCGAGTGCCGACGGCAGGCGGAAACCGTATTCGACCAGGGTTTCCTTGCGCGATCGGTCGCCGCGATACATCCCGCCTAACTGACCGATCGTCACGTGGCTCTCGTCGATGACCAGCAAGGCATCGGCCGGCAGATAATCGATCAGCGTGGGCGGCGGATCTCCGGGCTGAGCCCCCGAAAAATGACGGGAGTAATTTTCGATGCCCTTGCAGAAGCCGAGCTCCTGGAGCATCTCGAGGTCAAAACGCGTACGCTGCTCGAGACGCTGCGCCTCCAGGAGCTTGCCCTGCCCATAGAAGAACTGGAGCCGGTCGGCCAGTTCGAGCTTGATGGTTTCGATGGCCCGCAGGACGGTTGCACGCGGCGTGACGTAGTGCGACGACGCGTACACGACAAAACGCGGGATTTTCTGGCGGATGCGACCCGTCAATGGATCGAACAGCTGCAAGGACTCGATCTCGTCGTCAAAGAGCTCGATCCTGAGTGCGAGTTCGGCGTGTTCGGCGGGGAACACATCAATGGTGTCGCCCCGCACCCTGAAGCGCCCCCGAGTGAACTCAACCTCGTTCCGCTGGTATTGCATGGCGACCAGACGCTGCAGCAGTTCGCGCTGACCGATCCGGTCACGGGGACGCAGCAACAGGCGCATATCGTGGTAATCGGCTGGATTGCCAATGCCATAGATGCACGAGACCGTCGCCACGATCACGGTGTCGCGCCGCTCGAGCAGTGATTTGGTGGCCGAGAGCCGCATCTGCTCGATGTGGTCGTTGATCGACGAATCTTTTTCGATAAACAGATCCCGCTGCGGAACGTAGGCCTCGGGCTGGTAGTAATCGTAGTAAGAGACGAAGTATTCGATTGCGTTTTCTGGAAAGAACTCGCGCATTTCGGCGTACAGCTGCGCGGCCAGCGTCTTGTTCGGCGCGAGGACCAGCGCGGGACGCCCCAACTGGGCAATCGTGTTCGCGATCGTGTAGGTCTTGCCCGACCCGGTCACACCGAGCAGCGTCTGGAAGCTGAGCCCATCCTGCACCCCCTGAACCAGTTGCTCGATGGCGCGCGGTTGATCACCTGCAGGCGCGAACGGACGCTGCAAGCGAAACGGGCTGCCCGGGTACTGCAGTAGCGAATCAGACAGTGAAATTGGAGGCTCCATATCGCGAATCAGAAACCCTACTCAACGCATGCTAGACTTGACATCAGATTACTGGTCGGGGCGCGCCCGAGCCACGGTTACCTGGCGTGAATCAACGCCCGATACCCGACGGCTAACGTGCCCCGGGCGATCAAACCCGGACTCGGATGCCGCACCGCAACAAGCCTGCGCAAGCGATCGACAGACACTTTTCAGACGGGTTGCGGCGCATGAACCAAAGCGTTCGTGACCCGAATCAAGACAATTCAAAATTATCGCCTCCCCCCCTGAAAAAAGCTAGAGTAGTGCACAATTTCTGTGCAGATTTCCTTTTGAACCCCACCCCATCTTCATTCAAATCAAGGACTTGAGCCCTCACCATGGCTGCAAACACCTTTGCTTCAGTCGAGCTCGCACCCCGGGACCCCATCCTCGGACTCACCGAGGCGTTCAACGCCGACACGCGGTCGGCCAAAGTCAATCTTGGTGTGGGCGTTTACACCGATGACCAGGGCAAAGTCCCCCTTCTCGGTGCAGTGCGTGAAGCCGAAAAGCGCCGCCTCGAGGCCCAGGCCGCCCGGTCCTATCTGCCCATTGAAGGCCTCGCCGGATACATCCAGGCCGTCCAGCAATTGCTCTTTCCGGGTGACTCGCCTCTTCTGCAAGCGGGTCGGGTCGCGACCTTCGAAGCGCTGGGCGGCACAGGCGGACTGAGGGTGGGTGCGGAGTTCCTCAAGCGCCTCAACCCGGCCAGCGAGGTCTGGATCAGCGACCCCAGCTGGGAGAACCATCGGGCCTTGTTTGAGGCCGCAGGCTTCAAGGTTCACACCTACCCCTACTACCAGGCCCAGACCCACGGAGTGGATTTCGAGGCCATGACGCGCACGATCGCCCAGATGCCTGCAGGCGCCGTTCTCGTCCTGCACGCCTGTTGCCACAACCCGACCGGCGTCGATATGAGCGAGGCGCAGTGGCGCGAGATCGTCGAGATGGTGCGCTCGCGCGGGCTGGTTGCCTTCCTCGACATGGCCTACCAGGGATTTGGTGACGGCATCGCCGAAGACGCGCTCGCCTTGAATCTCTTCGCCCAGTCGGGCCTCAGTTTTCTCGTCTCCAGTTCGTTCTCGAAATCGTTTTCGCTGTATGGCGAGCGAGTGGGCGCACTGACGATCGTCACGACCAGTCGGGACGAGACCGCGCGTGTAATCAGCCAGGTCAAGCGCGTGATCCGAGCGGCCTACTCAAGCCCCCCCACCCATGGTGCGTTCGTGGTTGCCAGCGTGCTGTCCACGCCTGACCTGCGCGCCCTGTGGGAAGACGAACTCGCTGGGATGCGAAAGCGTATCCAGGCCATGCGCAGCGGCTTGGTCGAGCGCCTGAAGGCTCGCGGGGTCACCCGCGACTTCAGCTTCGTCGTCCGCCAACGGGGCATGTTTTCGTACTCGGGCCTCACAAGTGAGCAGGTCGATCGGTTGCGCGAGGGCTACGGCATCTACGCGCTCAGCACAGGCCGAATCTGCATCGCTGCAGTCAACAGCCGCAACATCGACTACGTTGCCGACTCGATCGCAGCCGTGCTGAAGGACTGAGCGGGTCAGGTCGATCCAGCCCGGGAGCGCACGCCCCTTCGATTGGACACGCTTCCCTGTTGAGGTTATACTCCCAGGCTCTGTTCCTCGATAGCTCAGTCGGTAGAGCGCCGGACTGTTAATCCGTAGGTCCCTGGTTCGAGCCCAGGTCGGGGAGCCAAAAAATCAGCGCGTGAAAGCATCAAAGCCTTAGCCCACCACTCGGTGGGCTTTGTCTTTTCTGGCGGGGCCGTACAGCCGCCCGTCAAGCTCTAGCTGATCACCTTGGCCACAGGCATGAAGGCATGCAAGCCTTCCTCGCCCC